>NZ_JBICYT010000025.1:101512-125211 GCF_043201215.1 Streptomyces sp. NPDC048331
GTGGCCCCTCCAGTCCGCCGGTCTCACCCCGCCCGGGGCCCCCCCCCCCCCCCCCGGGGGGGGCCCCCCCCCCGGGGGGGGCCGGGCCCCCCCCCCCCCCCCCCCCCCGGCACCCCTCATCTTGACCGGAGCACCCCGACGATGCGCATACGAATCGTTTTCTCGGCCGCCCTGGCCGCACTCGGCCTCATGTTCCTGCTCCCCGCCGCGGCCCACGCCCACGGTGACACCGTGAAGGTGGTGGTGACCGGGCAACGGGAGGGTCATGTCACCGCCGACGTCACCTGGGAGAACGACGGGGACGCCGTCGACGAGGCCGTCGCCGCGACCGTGAACGCGGTCAGCGTGGACGGCTCCCGCACCATGGGGCCGTGGCGCCTGGTCCGCGACACCACCGCGGCGCCCGCGGGCTGGACCACGGCCGAGGTGCTGCCGCCGGGTTCGTGGAAGGTGAGCGTCGACGTGGGCTTCCCGGCCCTGGGGCACGGCGAACTCGAAGTGGCCGTACCGGTGGTGGACCCGGCTCCGGCTCCGGCCACCCCCACCCCGGTCGCCTCCGCGCCGGCTCCCGTGCCGTCGGCCGCCGCGCCGGTGTCGTCGTCGGCCTCCGCCGCGGCCCCGGCCGCCTCGTCGGCGCAGGGCGCCACCGAAACGGCCGCCGAAACCGAGGGGTACGCCATCTGGTGGACGACGGCGGGTGTGGCGGTGACCGCCCTGGCCGGCGCGGCCGTGGGTCTTCTTCTCCGCCGTCGTCGGCGCGTGCGGCTCGACCGTCTCAACTAGGGACGCCTGCATCCGGTCCAAGAGGGTCCGAGAGGGTCCGAGACCGCTCCGGCCCGGCCTGTGCCCCGTCATCGGGGCCGGGGCCGGGCCGGAGGGCTATGCCCGGGCGTCGCGGCCCGCGGCCACCGCGGCCACGACCGCCTCGGCGAAGCGTTCGAGCCCCTGCGGGTTGATGCTCAGGAAGAGATTCGGCTCGATGAGTTCCAGCTCCATGACCACGGGTTCGCGGGCCTCGTTCAACGCCAGGTCCACCCGGGCGAACAGCGGCTCGTCCGGGGCGGGAACCGCGGCCAGCGCGGCCCGTGCCGTACGGAGCTCCGCCTCCGACGGCTGGTAGGGGGCGGCTCCGGGGTGCGGCGCCCGGAAGTTGTCGATCAGCCCCGCCTCCGTGAGCAGGGCTTCCTTGCGGATCGCGTGGCTGAAGGTGCCACCGAAGAAGATCAGCGCCCGCTCCCCCTCCTCCACCAGCGGCAGATACGGCTGGACGATCACCGTACGGCCCTGGTCGAGCAACATCCGCGCGTGCCGCTCGGCGTCCGCCCCACGGCCGGTCTCGTAGCGTGCGGTGTCGCGTGCGCCCGAAGAGACGGCCGGTTTGACCACCACCCCGTGCGGCCCGTCGAAGTCCGCCGCGTCGTAGCGATCCCCCGGATCGACGACCCGGGTCGGTACGACGGGGACCCCACACGCGGCGAGTTCCGGCAGATAGCGCTTGTCGCTGTTCCAGCGCACCAGCGGCGCCGGATTCCACAGCCGGGTGACCTTGGCCGTCGCGTCCGCCCAGGCCAGGAACTCCGCCAGTCGGTCCGCGTAGTCCCAGGTCGACCGGATGACCGCGAGGTCGTAGCCGTCCCAGTGCGGTGCCCGCGCGTCCCAGGCCACCGCCTGCGCGGACAGGCCCGCCGCACGCAACGCCGCCAGGATCAGCGGGAGATCCGCATCCTGGTCGGCGCCCCCCTCGCTCGTCACGACCGCGATCCTCGCCGTACCCATACGGGTCTCCCGTCCTCACTCCGCGGACCGCCCGATGCGGTCGCCCCCGGATGATCACTCTTCCACACACGCCACGGCGGGAACCCGACCGCCCCATCGTGCGTCGTACCCGAGGTGGAAGACGGTCCGAGACATACAGACGGAGCCCCGCTGCCGGCGTCGGCGGTGGCGGGGGGTGGCGCGCGCCGCGCCGCCCGGTGGGGGTGGGGCACCGACGGCCGGGGCCGTACCCGGTGGTCGCGCGGGCGCGTCCCGGCGGTCCTCGCCATGGTGAGCGCCGCGCTGCTGGTGTTCCACTCCGCGGTCCCCAACGCCGTGGGCCGACTGGGCAGTGCGCTGGAGACGTTCCTGCCCTGGCTCGGCCTCGCGGTTCCGGTCCTGCTCGTCTCGGCGCTGGTGCGCCGTTCGGCCACGGCCCTGGTGGCGGTTCTGCTGCCCGCCGCCGCGTGGGCGGGGCTCTTCGGCGAGCTGCTGCTGCCGCCGGACCGCGACGGGCACGACATCACGGCCGTCCAGCACAATGTGAGCGACGAGAACCCCGACCCCACGGGGACGGCGCGCGCCCTGATCGGTACCGCCCCGGATCTCATCGCCCTGGAGGAACTGACGCCCTCGGCGCTACCGGCCTACGAGGCCGCGCTGGCGGCCGCGTACCCGTACCACGCGGTGGAGGGCACGGTCGGGCTCTGGTCGAGGCACCCGCTCACCGCCGTCCGCCGCGTGGACATCCGACCCACAGGCATCGGGGAGGGCTGGGATCGTGGCCTGCGCTGCGGTGTGCTCACGCCACAGGGTGAGATCGCGGTGTACGTGGCGCACCTGCCGTCGGTCCGTTTCCGGGTGAGCGGTTTCGGTTCGGGCCCGCGGGACGAGAGCGCGCGCCTGCTGGGTGCGGCCGTCGCCGCCGAGAAGCTCGGGCGGGTGATCCTGCTGGGTGACCTCAACAGCACCGTGGACGACCGGGGGCTGGCCCCGCTGACCTCCCGTTTGGGCGCGCCGCGCCGGGGGCCGGCCCTCAGCTGGCCCGCGGCCCTCCCGGTCGCCCGGATCGACCAGATCCTGACCCGCTCGGCGACCGCCTCGGAGGTCTGGACGTTGCCCGCCACCGGCAGCGATCACCTGCCGGTCGCCGCCCGCATCAGGTTCGACGACTCATAGCCGGATGGTGACCTTGCCGCGCACGTGGCCGTCCCGGAGGTAGCGGATGGCGTCGGGTAGCTCGGCGAGCGGGTAGGTCCGGTCGACGGCGGGTGTCACCGAACCGGCCTCTATGAGTTCGGTGAGGGCTTCGAGGTCGCGGCTGCGCACCAAGGTGCCGTGGGCGCGCAGGCGGTGGCCGACGAAGGGCGACAGCAGCATCGCGCCCAGCTGGCGCTGGTTGCCGCCGATCCAGTCGCCGCCGTCCTCCCCGCCGACGATGGCGAGGGTTCCGCGCGGGGTGAGGGCGCGGCGCAGCCGGGCGATGGGCCGGTTGCCGGCGATGTCCAGGATGACGTCGTAGTGGCGGCTGCCGTCGACGGGGTCCTGCCGCGTGTAGTCGATGACCTCGTCGGCGCCGAGGGAGCGAACCAGATCGGTCTTGGTGGTGCTGCACACTCCGGTGACGTGCGCGCCGTAGGCCTTGGCCACCTGTACGGCGAAGCTGCCCACGCCTCCCGAGGCGCCGAGGACGAGGACGCGCTGACCGGCCTCGACCTGTCCGCTGTCCCGTACGGCGCCGAGCGCGGTGCAGGCGGAGACGGGCACCGCCGCGGCCTGTTCGAAACCGAGGCCGGCCGGCTTGGGTGCGAGGGTGCCCTCCTTGGCGAGGGCGAACTCGGCGAACGAACCCTTGCAGTTGCCGTACACCTCGTCGCCCGGTCGGAAGCGGGTGACCTCCGGGCCTACGGCTTCGACCACCCCGGCGACGTCCATGCCACGGACGCGCGTCCTCGGTCTGCGCAGGCCCGACACGGCACGGACCGCGTAGGGCAGGCCCGCCATGAGGTGCCAGACGCCTTGGTCGACGCCGGCGGCGCGTACCCGTACGAGCACCTCGCCCCGGCCCGGCTCCGGCCGGTCCGTCTCCTCCATCCGCAGGACCTCGGGCGATCCGTAGACGTCCTGGACCATGGCCTTCATGCGTCTTCCCCTTCGGCTGAGGTGTACTGGAACACGGTGTCGAGCGGGACCGCGAACACGCGGGCGATCTCGAAGGCCTTCTCCAGGGAAGGCGAGTAGCGGCCCTGCTCGATGGCGATGACGGTCTGACGGGTCACGCCGATCCGGCGGGCCAGTTCGGCCTGGGTCATCTCGCCGTTGGCGAAGCGCAGGGCCCGGATGCTGTTGGTGACCCGGGTGGGCCTCACCACGGGTGGAAGCCCAGCCGGTAGGAGGCGATCTTCGCGGTGGACGCGAGCAGCGCCGACAGGACGAATCCCAGGTAGATCGCGTTGGCGATCCAGAACTGGTCCGCCTCGGCCATCGCCAGGAGCATCGCGGTCACGGCGCCGATCGCGATGAACGACTGGCCGATGTGCTCACCGAACTGGTTGATCTCCCGGTCTCGCTGGTCCTTGACCTTGCCCTCCTCGGGCGAGAGCAGGGACACGGTGATGTGGAGCGCGATCGAGGCGACGATCGCGGCGCCGACCGTCCACAGCAGGGCGGCCGCGTAGGGCTGCTGGGTCAGGGGCTCACTGCCGGACCGCCCGAGGACGATGGCCAGATACGCCCCGTACGACACGACCGTGACCACGATCATGATCCACGCCCGTTTCTCCTCGACCGCCACGGCCACTCCCCATGTAAAGAAAACCCGACATCGGCAGTGTCAAGGAAGCAGGACATCATGTCAATGTTTCTTTACTTCGACGGGCGCGGGCCACGCCGCCTCCGCAGGATCGGCGGTGACGCGCGGCGAACGAGGCCGGTGCGGGGAGCGCGCCTCAGCGGCCCGGGGCGGGGGGCGCCTCGAGGAGCTCGGGCCCGTCGTTGCGCACGTTGTTGACCGCGGTCGACACGGCGCGGACGTCGAGCCGGCCGCCCGCGGGGGCGGCGAGCAGGGCGCGCAGCGCGTCCGGGTCCTGGTGGGAAGGGTCGAGCCAGGCCTCGTAGTCCGCCGGGGCGAGGGCCAGCGGCATCCGGGGGTGGACCCGGCCGGCCGCGTCGGTGGCCTCGGTGGTGATGATCGTGCAGGTCGCCCACCACGCCGCCGGATCGTCGTCCGCCGTGACGGCGGGGTCACGCCAGAACTCGTACAGCCCGGCCATCGCCATCACATCACCGTCCTCGGGACGAATGAAGTACGGCTGCTTGTAGGCCTTCACGGAACCGGAGGCGGGCACGGGCTCCCACTCGTAGAACCCGTCGGCGGGCAGCAGGCACCGGCGCTTGGCGAAGGCACGCCGATAGGCGGGCTTCTCGTGAACCGTCTCCACCCGCGCATTGATCATCTTCGCGCCGCCGGACAGGCTCTTCGACCACGAGGGCACCAGTCCCCACCGCAGGGGCCGCAGTTGCCGCTCCAGTACCCCGCTCTCCCGGTCGGCGCGCTCCAGTACCGCCCACACGGCGTCGGTGGGGGCGACGTTCCAGCTCGGCTCCAGCACGTGCCCCGGATCCGGGGGCGTGGCCTGGAACAGGCCGGACAGGTCCTCGGGACCACGGGTGGAAGCGTAACGACCGCACATACCCTCCACCCTGCCGGCTGGACCGGGCGGGCGCGGGCTACGCCGCGAAGTCTCCCGGCCCGGGGCCGTCGTGGCGGTCGACCTGATGGATCCGCAGTGCGAGTTGGAGTTCCAGCGCCCGCTCCGGGCCCTGCCAGTCCCGGCCGATCAGGCTGCCGACGCGCTCCAGGCGCTGCACGACGGTGTTGACGTGCACGTGGAGGATCTCGGCGGCGCGGGACCGGCTGGCGCCCGCGTCGAAGTAGGCCCGCAGGGTGTGGGCCAGGTCGGTACCGCGCTTCGCATCGTACGCGAGCACGGGGCCCAGGGTCTGCCGTACGTAGCCGCCCAGATCCGTCTGGTCGCCCAGCAGCACGCCGAGGAAGCCGAGGTCGTGGAGGGCGGCGCCGGTGCCTTCGCGGCCCAGGGCGCACAGCGCGGTCCGGCAGCGGCCGGCCTCGGCGTAGGCGTCGGCGAACTCCGCGGGGCCGGTCACCGGCCCGGCGGCCCCGACCGTGACGGGGGCGGCGAGGGCCTGACGCAAGTCGCCGGCGAGGCCGGCGGCGGCGGGGCCGACTCCCGGGGCGACTCCGGGTCCGGCTTCGAGGGCGACCCCTCGGCCTGCTCCGGGTGCCTCGGTGGGACAGACGAGGACGACGTCGTCGTGGTGGGGCCCGGCGAGACCCTTTCGGACCTGGGCGATACGGGCGGCGGCGGCCAGCAGCCGGGCCCGGGGTACGGCCGCGGAGTGCAGGACGAACACCGCGTGCGGGTGGCCCAGGTCCACGCCGAGCCGGCGGGCGCGCGCCGACAGGCCGGCCGGGTCGGCGGCCCGGGTGAGGAGGTCGCCCAGGAGCTCGCCCCGTATCCGGTCCTCGGTCTCGGCGACCGAGCGGCGCAGGAGCAGGAGCAGGGCGGTGACCAGGCCGGCGCGTTCGAAGAGCCGGCGGTCGGCGTCGCCGAGGTCGGCGCGGCCGGTCAGGGCGACGCTGCCGAGCAGCTCCTGTCCGGCGAGGACCGCGCACACCCACGTTCCGTCGACGAAGACGGCGCGTCCGTCGGCCCGCGAGGCGGCCACGGCCCCGGCGGACGGGGGCCGCGGATCGGTGCCCGCCCGGGCGAGCTCGGCCCCCTCGGCGTCGTGGACGAGGGTGCCGCCCTGCAGGACGGTACCGATGGCGGTGGCCACGTCGGTGACGTCGCCGCCGCGCAACACCAGGTCGGTGAGCCGGTCGTGGGCGTCCTCGGCGCGGCGCATGGCCTCGTTGTGCGCCTCGATGGTGCGCGAGGCCGCGTTGAGGTCGACGAGCGCGGTGCGCGTCTCGTCCAGCAGGCGGGCGCCGTCGATGGCGATGGCGGCGTGATCGGCGAGCGAGGACAGCAGGGCGACCTCGTCGGGCGTGAAGGTGCGGGCGGTGCGATCGGCGGCGTAGAGGACGCCGATCACCCGGGTGCCCAGGCGCAGCGGCACGCCGAGGATGGCGCGGAGGCCCTCCTCGGTGACGGCGGTGTCGATGGTCCTGGTGTGCCGGAACCGCTGGTCGTCGCGGTAGTCACCGGTGGAGTACGGGCGGGCGGTCTTCGCGACCAGTCCCCCCAGCCCCTCCCCCATACCGAGGCGCACCTGCTGGAACGCGGCGGAGACCGAGCCGTCCGTCACCCGCATGTACGTGTCGCCCGCCGCCTCGTCGTTGAGGGACAGGTACGTGACGTCCGTGCCGAGGAGCAACTTGGCCCGGTGGACGATGGCCTTCAGCACGGCGTCGGGCTCGCGGAGGCGGGCGAGGTCGCCCGCGGTGTCGAAAAGGGCGGCGAGTTCGGCTTCGCGGCGGCGGTGCTGGCCGAGGGTGCGGCGGATGCGGAGCGCGACGCGGGTCGCGTCCGCGATCACCGCCGCGTCGGCGGCGGCGTCCGTGTCGGCGTCGGCGCTGGTGTCGGCGTCGGCGAGCGCGGCGTCCTGGAACGCCTCGACGGGTGCGCCCTGATCCAGCAGGTCCAGGAGGTTGCGCAGCCGCAGCAGCGCGCCGGTGCCGGTGCCGCGGGCCCCGCTGTCTTCGGTGGTGGGCATCGGGTGCTCTCCGTGATGCTCGACGCGGACATGGGCGGCGCCCTTCGAACCGGCCCGGAAGGTCAGTTGTCGGCCGGCACCGGGTCGTGCCCGGCCGAGCGGGTGGCCGGGACCGGGGCCCGTACCGGGGTGTGTTCCCGGGCCAGGCTACGCCCGCGGGTCTCCGTGGCCACCAGGACGGTCAGCGTGGTGACCACGGCCGCCGCGGCGAGGTAGAGGGAGACGGGCACGGACGAGTCGTAGTCGCGCAGCAGGGCCACGGCGATGATCGGGGCGAGCGCGCCACCGAGGACGGAGGCCAGCTGGGACCCCATCGAAGCGCCGGAGTACCGGACTTCGGTGGCGAACATCTCGGAGATGAAGGCCGCCTGCGGTCCGTACATCGCGCCGTGCAGGAGCAGCCCGACGGTCACGGCCGCGGCGATCACGGGGAAGGACTTGGAGTCCAGCAGCGCGAAGAACGCGAAGGCCCAGCCGATCATGCCCACCGAGCCGATGAGGGTGACGGCACGGCGCCCGACGCGGTCGGAGAGCGCACCCCAGGCCGGGATGGTCACGAAGTGGACGGCGGAGCCGATGAGTACGGCGTTCAGGCCGTCGCTCTTGGGCAGCCCGAGGTGGCTGGTGACGTAGACCAGCAGGAAGGCGGTGAGGACGTAGTACGAGATGTTCTCGCCGAGGCGGGTGCCGATCGCGGTCAGGACCCCGCGCCAGTTCGTACGGAACACCTCGGCCACGGGCGGCTCGGCCTTGGCCCCGGCGGCGGCCTGCTCCGCGGCCCTGGCCTGCGCCTCCAGGAAGACCGGGGACTCCGAGACCGACACCCGGATCCACAGGCCGATCATCACCAGGACCCCGGAGAGCAGGAACGGGATCCGCCAACCCCAGGCGAGGAAGGTCGCGTCGGACTGTACGGCGGCCAGGAGCGCGAGCACCCCGGTGGCCAGCAGATTGCCTCCGGGCGCGCCAGCCTGGGGCCAGGAGGCCCAGAAGCCGCGACTCCGGTCGTCCCCGTGCTCGGAGACCAGGAGCACCGCCCCGCCCCACTCGCCGCCGAGCGCGAACCCCTGGATCAGGCGCAGGAGGGTGAGGAGGATCGGGGCGCCGACGCCGATGCTCGCGTGGGTGGGCAACAGTCCCATGGCGAAGGTGGCTCCGCCCATGAGGAGCAGGCTGAGGACGAGCAACCGCTTGCGGCCGATCCTGTCGCCGTAGTGACCGAAGACCAGCCCGCCGAGCGGGCGGGCCGCGAAGCCGATGGCATACGTGAGGAAGGCGAGGAGGGTGCCGACCAAGGGCTCGCTGCCGGGGAAGAACAGCTCGTTGAAGACGAGTGCGGCGGCCGACCCGTAAAGGAAGAAGTCGTACCACTCGACGGTGGTCCCGACGAGACTGGCGGCGACGATTCTCCGGATGCCGGACGGGGCCGGTGCGGCGGCGGTTGCGGGGGAGGTCATGTGCACCACTTCCGGGGTCTGCGGGGACGTTGGGTGTGGCCACACCGTAGAAGCCCGCAGGTCGGCGGCGTATGTGGCGGGACATCACATTCAGGCACCTCCTTGTGTATCCGACCACCACACCGTCGTCGTGGACACCCTGAAGGCTTCCGGAACGTCCTGCCGACACCTGCCGTAAACGCGTGGATCAGCCTGTTTTGCACCCCGCGTGCTGACTCCCGTGCTGGTTCGGTGCTGACCCGAAAGCCCTTGTCAGCACCTCTGGCAACCCCTCCCGTGCTGGTTCGGTGCTGACTACGCAGCGTTGAACTCGGTCATTCACGGGATCGGATCGGCGCCTCCCCTCCGACGATGCGGCCGACCGGACGAGACCGGTCGGCCGCCGGGCGTCAGGCCGCTTGGACCACGGCCTCGAACTCAAGCGGCAGGGTCAGTTCGGTCTCGCGCGTGAAGACCGAATCCATCAGGGCCCTCAGCCGTCCCGGGGCATCCGGCATCACATGCGCGTATGTCTCGTGGGTGATGCGCGGATCCCTATGTCCGAGCCACTCGGCCATATCGGTTACCGGTACGCCCTTCGACAGCCCCGCCGAGGCGAAGAAGTGGCGCAGCCAGTGCGGGGTGATCTTCCTGGTGATGCCCGCGCTCTGCTTGGCCTTACGCCACAGGCGGTCGACGAGCGAGTACATGAGGATGTTGGTGCCCCCGACGTTCGAGAAGAGGTAGTCACCCGGGAGCCGGTTCACCACATCCCTGACGCGGAACGTTCCATACCGCTGGACGTGCTCCTGCACCCTCGCAGCGATGCTGGGCGGCAGCGGAACCGCCCGACCCTCGTCCAAGTCACGCCACTTGAGCTGCCTTACGCAGTGCGCCCGCCCCCGGCCCTTCGTAATCGCCCGCTCAACAGCGGTTCTCGGCTCCTCGTTCTCACCGTCCTGCGTGACCTGACGATCGACGTAGATCAGCCCCGCCTCGAAATCGAACTGCTGCAGCGTCACAGCACACGCCTCGCCGATGCGCAGCCCACAGCCGGCCATCAACCACACCAGGAGCTTGTACGGGCCCGGGAGGTGCCTCTCTATGGCTTCGATCTCCTCCAACGTGGGCAGACGAATGGTCTTCTTCGCCTTACGCTTCACCCGCCGCCGGCTGGTACGGACGTGCTGGCACGGGTTCTTGGTGATGTACTCATTGGCGACGGCGAAGCTGAAGACTCCAGCGAGAGTCTCGTAGCGGTTGATCGCCGTCGACTCCCTGTAACCACGTTCCTCGACCATCCACTTCAACCACGCCTGGAGGTCCTTCGGTCTGACAGCACCAATGGCGGTGCCGCCGAAGTACGGCTCCACATGAAGACGCAGGCTCGTCTCGTACTGGTACCGCGTACCGTTCACACGATCCCCTGACGTGATGAACTCGCGGTACACAGCGGCAAGAGGATGCAAGAGACCCGTCGGCGCGATATAAGTGCCGAGATCCTTGTCCCGCTCCACCTTGGTGGCAAAGACGTCAGCCTGCCCCTTCCTCTCGAAGGACTTCTCTCGCTGACCTCCCGCCCTACCACCCGGTTCGCGGTACCGGACGGTCCACGGATGACCGCAACGGGACTGCGCACACGGGTAGTGCACGTTCCTCGGGTCGTCTTTGCACTTCTGCAACACGCGGGCCAAGCTTCAGATCCTCCATTCCTGAGCCTCGCGGAAGGCTCACCTATCCGTACCGGCCGTCGAGGTAGGCAACGACATCTCGCTCGCGAAATCGGAGGAGCCGACCCACCTTCTGGGGGCGAAGCCCCCAAGATCGATACTTGTTCTTCACGGTGACTTCGCTGACCCTCAGCCATTCAGCCACTTCGGCCGGCGTGAGCAACCGATAACTCCCACCCTGCGCCAATCAAAGACCTCCGGTCTTCGCTCTCCCCAGTCCCATAGAACGGAGCAAGCGGTTACGAACACTTACCGGGCCCATGATGCGAAGAATCACCGGTTTCGGAATCCGGGGATCCCGGACTATATTGCACCCAACCGCCCGAACGGTCTGGGCTGCCCATCTCTCGCGAAGGCGGGTAGGCGGCGGTCAGTGCAACTGAACCCTCTCCAGACCAACTAAACTCACGGATTCCAGCCTTTTGGTGCACGAGGTGAAGTTCACAATCTCGCACCGACCCTTCTCTTTAGCCATTGAAGTTGCAGACACTCGTACGTTGGCATGCCCTTCGGACTGAAATCCAGTCCTTCATGTCTGCCGTCGGCGAATGGTCGATGTAAGGGGCGCGCGGGCCATTGACGCGCCCGCTCCATTGCGGCCACTGGCATACGAAGGGACCGACTGTCGAACGCGGCGATACCGTGCCTGAGGGTTTTCCCGCAACTGCCCTGATGGCCGCGGGTCGTCGTGGCAGCCACCGAAACTGGGTACAGCAGGACATGGCCGACTGGCATCATGGCTCACATGATCATTTGCCGAAAGGCCGATGCCACGTAGACGGCCGCGCGCACTCCGCGCTGAACAACCGGTCTCCCGAGTCTGGGGGCCGACCCCATCGTTCCGGATCCATGGACTCTCCGCCCGGGCGAGCCTGGCCGTGCACCAGGCCGAGCACCTGAGCGACAGCTTCTACCTCCACCCAGGTGCCACCGGCCGTGCGTTGCGGCGGTACCACGCGTTCCTCCACCCACCGGGCAGACGTCCGCTGTACCCGCGGAAATCGTTCTGCTCGTGCACCTGGTGCTCCTTCGACGACGTCAGACATGCACGCGACGTGCTGGAGGAGGTACTGGAGCGGCTGCCGGAACGAGCCCGTGCCGAGCTGGACAGGCTCGTGAGGCCCATGGATGCGGTGTTCTTGCGCCGTACTCTGCCGGACCCGTTCGCGCAGCGGCGCCAGTGGCGGACAGAGTTCTGGTGGTACCGCCGCCTGGTCGACAGGTCGGAGTGGGGGTGACGGAACCCGTGGTCGCGCCCTGCCGAGGTGGGATGATCACAGCCACGGGTGCTGTGTTCACGGCGTCGGAGTAGTCCTGGACAGTCCCGTTCGCCGGGCTGAGCTCGCACGGCTTCCGCAAGCTGATCACGGTCCTGCGCCGCGAAGGCGTCGACACCATGCGGCTGGGCCGACCCTGGAGTCTTTCGCTGGAGGACCGGGTCCTGCTGGTCGCGGCCTACTGGCGGGCCAACCTGACTCTGCGGCAGGGCAGGTCTACAACCAGCTCGACTACTTCCTGCTGTACGGGGCTTTCGAGACGGAACGAGACCTGGGCAGCTTCTACACCGGCTGCGGGTACGGCGTGCGCGCTGCCGGCCAGGGATTCCTCCTCGACCGCATCGGGCTGCCCTTCGGGATCAGCGCTGGCCCCCGAACAGTGCGTGTTCACTCGCTGGCGGGCGCCGCAGCGCTGAGCCCCCGCCACGCCCGGGGCATGGAAGCCCAGCAGGCACCGTCCTCCGCCCCTTCCCGGAGTCAGGGGCGCTCGGCAGCAGGGGCCCAGTAGTGCTCCAGCATCACCGCCGGCCAGGCCGGGGCGGTGACGGGGCCGCGGGGCCCCATCTGCTCGAAGTAGGGGCCGAGATCGTAGATCGGGGTGCCATCGACGGCGTCAAGGTCGGTGACGTGCAGGTCCCGTCCTTCGACCTTGAGCAGCCGGGGAAAGCTGGTCGCCATACGGTTGGGGCGCCTGTGGTTTCGGTGCACGAAGGTGCCGGTGGGCTCCCATTCCGGGTTGTTCCGGGGGCTGCGGGCTCCGAGGTGGAGGTCGGCATCGGATCCCAGGTGGAAGCGCCAGGTGACGATCAGGTGGGAGAACTCGCCAAGGCCCTGCAAGGTATCCAGCGGGAAGTCGGGGCGAAGGCGGATGATCGATTCGACTCCGCCCTGGTAGTCATCGGCCGGCTTCTCGTGGCCGCCGACGACATGGGCCACGGGCTCCAACGTGATCAGGTCGTCCACGAAATCCTCCCCTACGACTAGCGGCAAGGCCGGGGGGGTTCCCCGGTTCGAGCCGGTGCTGTGATGGCTCGGTCAGCGTACCCGGCTGATCACCGTGCGGGCCCGATCGTCGAGTTGGGCCAGCGCCGTTCCTCCGCGGCCTCGGTAGGGAGACAGGGAGCGGCGCATCTGGACCACGGTGTCCAGGGCTCGACCGGACTGGACCCCCTGCATGGTGTCCAGGGCCTGGGACCAGGTGGCACAGGCCGCATCGACAGCTCCGCGCTGTATCGCACCGCGCCCAAGAGGCCGAGAGTGACCGCGTGGGTGCGGGCGAACGGCTGGGCGCGGCGGGTGCGGACGCTGCGCTGGAACTCACGTTCAGCTCCGCGGAGATCTCCGAGGCCCTGCAGGGTGCGGGCCGTTTCGTGCGCGAGGCTTGCCTCGGAGAAGAAGAAGACTCGGGCAGGCTCGCCGTCTCCGCTTTCAGCGTGGCGCAGGTCGTCTTCGGCACGTAGCAGAGCGGCGACGGCCTGCTGCTTGTGGCCAGCTGCGGCCAGGCTGCGTGCATGCACGACCCCCAGGAGGGAGCGTTCGCGCGGGCTCGCGTCCGTGTAACGGCGGCGGGCGACGGAGGCTTCGGCCAGTCGGAGGGCTTGGGTGGGATGACCGAGGTCCAGGGTCTGGTGCGCCTGGGCCCGGAGGATATGGCCGGCGAGGGGAGCGTCGTCGGCTTCGGCAGACAGCCGAAGAGCAATACCGAGCCACTTCTGGGCGAGGGCGTGCTCGGAGGAGTCGAAGGCGGTCCAGCCCGCCAGGTATGCCAGTTCGCCGGCAGCAGTGAACATCTCCTGCCGCGTGTGGTGATCCGGGAATCGGCCGCCGAGGTAGCCGGCGACGTCGGTCCGGAGGTAGGCGACGAGGGCGGAGCGGCCGTCCTGGCCGCCGCGGCGCTGTTCGCGCTGGGAAAGCAGCTGTGTCATCTCCCGTACGGCGGCAACGCCCATCACTTGGCTGAGCACCCGATTCAGCCACCCGCTACATCCCGGTGGCTGCGCGCGGGGTTTCGCTGAGGGCGAGCTCGACCGCACCGTGGTTAATCAGCGCAAGGCGCAGGCAGCTCCATTCCGGTGCAGTCCGATCGGCGGCCTGCTCGAACAGCTTCGTCGCCAGGTCGCTGATCCTGCGCTGGTCGTAGGTGTTCGTCTCGGCGTCCAGCGTCGCGGCCGCGATCTTCCATGCCTTGGGGCTGTCGGGGTGCCCAGCGGCACGTTTGACGACCTGGTAGGCCGAGTCCAGCACCGGTTGCTGGTCGACGGTGCGTCCGGTCAGGTCCAGCCAGCGCTGGTCGTCGAAACCGGCGGCGAGGGCGAACCGGCCCGCGCCGCTCAGCGCTTCGGGCGGCAGGCCGAGGTCCAGCACAGCGGCCCAGAGGTTCCCCGCCCGCTCCATCCACGGATCGGAGCCCGGGAGGTCCCGCACACCACGCGCGAACTCGGCCAGAATCCTCGATACGGCCTGTGGGCCACCTGACCCTTGGGCCAGCTGTGCGAGGAGGGGACCTGCGGGTTCGAGGGCGTCGGATCCGTCGATCAACGCCTGGGCGACCTTCACGAGAACGGGATGGCCTTCCGGTTCCCGGACCGCGCCCAACAGGGCCTCCCGCTCGAAGCCCGACATCAGGCTGCTGTCAAAAACGCGGGAGCGGCGAAGCCACGTCCACGCGGGGCGCCACGGCGCGTCCAGGGCGAACAGCACGCTCTCGTGGCCGCCGGCCCACCCGGGGGCGGCGTGAACGAGCTGGGGTAGGCAGTAGCCCACGACGGCAAGCGCCTGGTCGTCGACGGGTCCATCCACGACCCGGTCGAGCAGCGCGAGGAGTGGCTGCGGCAGGTCAGCCTGGGCGCCATCGAGGCCAGCGCGCGACAGCCCCCAGACGATCAGCGACAGAAGAGCAGTGCCGCCGGGTGCAGCCATCGCCTCGTCGAACGCACGGGGTGTGGTCGTCCTCGGCTCGATCCAGCAGCCTGCCAGGTCGCTGAGCCAAGGCTTCGCCTCCGCCTCCACCTCCGGCTGTACCCCCTCTGCCCAGGCCTTTTGCAGCAGAGCGCAGACCAGCATCCGAAAGCGTTCGGTGTCCGGGCCGCTCGCGTCCGCTCCAGGGCGAACGGCGAACGCAGCTTCGGCGATCGCCGCGTGTGAACCGTCGGGAAGCTCACCGTCGGCTGCCGCGCGCTGCAGCGCGTTGAAGAACGCGAAGTGGAGCGAGGGGCCGGCGACAGGCGCGAGCTGCGCGGCGCCCACTGCCCACGGCGCCGGGTCCTGGCCGATGAGCTCGGAGAGGAGCCCCGCCCGGTAGCCATCACCGTCGGAGTCGTCATCCCTGGGAACCGGGGTGCGCACGAGCTCTTGCAATGCGGCGGCCGGCCCGCTCGCTTCGACGAGTTCGGCGAACGCGGTGAGGGACAGGCCGCCGTGGTGCTCCGTCCACACGCTTATCCGGCCCTCCGGGCGGCCGGGAGTCGTGCCGTCGGTGAGCTGGACCAAGGTGTCGAGCAACGGTTGCCACTCGGCCAAGAAGGGCAGGGGCAGAGCGGAGGCGAGGGCCCACACCGATGCCCAGGGAGCCGGGAGCACTTCGTTCGACCTGTCGCGCTCGGACTTCCACGTGGTGATCTCTGCCCGTGTGGGCGCGTCACCCAGGCCCGTCCGCAGCGCCGTGTCCAGGGCGGAATACCGCTCGGTGGGGCACTCGCGGCCGGCCAGCGCGATGACGTCGAAGACATCGGCGGTGGGAGAGTGGGTGGTCGCGACCCGGCCGACCAGGGGGATGAGGGCATCCCACCATTGCTCGGCCCGCTCGGGCGTTGCGGAGTCGATCGGATGGCTCTCCGCAAGGTGCACGGCGATGATTCGCTCGCGATGCGGTGATGCCGGCACCTTCCCCTTCAGGGCCTGGACGCGGGTGGCCAGGGGGATACCCAGCCGGGCGTCCGAGGCAGCGATGTCGAGCACGGCGCGCGCTGCGGCGACGGAGCTGGAGTGCGGGGGGTCGTTCAAGGAGACCTCGGTCAAGTCGTTGACCCAGTCCGCGTCGAACATACCCTGCCCTTCGGCGAGGCGATGCGCCAGGAACCCGGCCACAGCATTGCGGATGATCACTGGCAACCGGTCGCCGGCGGGACGCGGTTCACCGTCCGGGTGCGCGGTCTCGGAAAGGGCCTTCAGGAGCTGGGCTACGGGCCATGCGTCCCGACCACGGTGCTCGAAGGGGCGAAGCACCGTCTCGACGACCTGAACCCACCCGGCGTCACGCGCGGGCGGATCTATGTCCAAGGCCCAGTCGCTGACCCGCAACAGCACGGAGGGATCCGGCAGGTCCTTGACGATCCTAATGAGGAGGGGACCGGCTGGCATGCCCGCCTCGCCGATCGCGACCACGACGAGGCCGACGGCACCGGGGCCGAGCTTCACGATGTCGGAAAGATGTGGCTCCACCCATGCCAGGACGCCCGCGGCATCTCGCTGCAGCTGCCGCTGGAAGTACGGCAGGGCGGGCCACCGGGCGGTGTCAGGTAGGAGCCGTGCCAGGGGAAGCATGGTGAGCCACCTCCCGCTGGTCGCTGTCCTGAAAAAGTACGCGCCGGCCCGGGGATCGGTCATCAGCGACACCTCGGTGGCGTCGGAGGACGTGGGCTCCTCCAGCAGCGCGAGCGAGTGGATGCGCTCAGCCCGTTCCGGCAAGCCGACGAACAGCTGCTCGAAGGCGGCGACCACCCGATGGAACCGCTGATGGGTCTCTGCCACATTCGCGGACGAACCGTGCAAAGTTCCGGAGGTCTCTTGGTGGAGTCTTGTCCAGGACTCCCGTGCCGCCTCGACCTCCGCGGGCCCGAACTGCTGGCGGGTCATCTGATCGAGCAGGTGGTTGAGCTGCTTGATGCGTTGACCGCCCGCGTTCTCCTCCTCGCCGCGATAGCCAGCCACGGCTTCGACTAGCTCGTCAAGGGCCGCAGCGGGCACATCCTCATCGGCACGCCATACGTCCGAGACGCGCTCCGCCGAGTCGGCCAGGCGCCGCCGCGCGGCGAGGATGCCGGGAAAATCGGACGGAGTCATCTTCAATACGCTGTCGATCGCTCCACGGCAGCACGACTGCGCGACCTCGTACGGCGCGTGCCAGGGCCCCGGGGCGTCCAGAATGGCGGCGGCGTCCCGCAGCAGGTTGAGGGCCCGCTCCCCGTCGTCGCCCAAGGCGCGCAACACCTCGGCCAGATCCGCGGACACTGCGGCTTGAAACGGTCCGGTGCTGGGGGAGGACTCCTCAAGGTTCACCGGGCAACCGTATCGGGCACACCAGCAATCCACTGCGATCCGCCGAGAGGGCAGGCACAGTCCCTAGACTTCGGTGGCGTCGATAGGCTCCAACACGCAGGTACACCGGCGCCAGCCACGCAGGGCTGAGGGCGCGCAGGGACGGACCAGGCACCGAGTGGATGTCTTGGGCGATCAACAGCGGATCGGGCGGCTCCAGCGGTCCCGCTCCACGGCACGTGCAACCTGATCACGGCGGACGTCGAATGGGTTGAGGTCGTCATCGCGGTCTGGGTAGCGCAAGGACCGGTGCGCGGCTTCGGCGAAGTACAGCGCCAGCTGGATCCTCCCGGGACTGACCAGCCGAGCATCAAAGGTCTCGGTATGTCCCCTCTGGGGCATCTGTTCTGCAGTCAAGAAGGACGTCTGGACGATCCGCAGGTGCGGCTTGGCGCGGGGTGTCCGGCAGTGTGAGCAGCCACCGAAGGTGCCGTGGCCTGGTAGGCCTTCGATCGTGAAGGCTCCGAAGCCAACCGCGTCCCACACCCGTAAGGCGCAGGTGTCGAGAACAGCCCGCTCGATCGCTTCACCATCGCGGGCCGTTGGTACAGCCAGGTCGGCAAGCAGGGTCCAGCCGTGTCGTTCGTGCTGGCGGATTCTGCGTTGTCGTGGCTCCGAGCACACTCGGGACTGCTGCACGATCAGGTGACACCTGACCTGGCTTGCTGAGAGGCGGCCTGGAAGGATGTTGCAGTGCCCAAGCCGTATCCCAAGGAGTTCCGCGAGGACGTCGTGCGGGTCGCGAGGAACCGCGAGCCCGGCGTCACGCTGGACCAGATCGCCGCCGACTTCGGTGTCCATCCGATCACGCTGTCGAAGTGGCTGCGCCGCGCCGACACCGACCGGGACGCCGGGCCCGCGCCGGTGTCGGGCGAGTCGGCCGAGCTGCGCGAGGCCCGCAAGCGCATCCGGCTCCTGGAGCAGGAGAACGAGGTGCTGCGTAGGGCTGCGGCGTATCTGTCGCAGGCGAACCTGCCGGCAAAATGATGTACCCGCTCGTCCGCGAGCCGGCCGCCGCCGCTGCCCCTGGCCGGGTGCCGGTGGCGGTGACGTGCCGGGTGCTCAAACTGGCCCGCCAGCCCTACTACCGGTGGCTGGCCTCACCGGTCACCGACACCGAACTCGCCGAGGCATACCGGGCGAACGCGCTGTTCGATGCTCACCGCGACGACCCGGAGTTCGGCCACCGCTTCCTGGCCGATGAGGCCCGAGCGGCCGGTGAGGCGATGGCTGAGCGGACCGCCTGGCGGATCTGTCGCGACAACCGCTGGTGGAGCGCGTTCGGCAAGCGCCGGGGCCGGGGCAAGAGCGTCAAGGCCGGCCCGCCGGTCCACGACGACCGGGTGAGGCGAGACTTCACCGCGGACGGGCCGAACCGGCTCTGGCTGACGGACATCACCGAGCACGCCACCGGCGAGGGCAAGCTCTACCTGTGCGCGGTCAAGGACGTCTACTCCGGCCGCATCGTGGGCTACTCCATCGACGCCCGGATGAAGTCCAGCCTCGCCGTCAGGGCCCTTGAATCCGCCGTCGCCCGCCGCGGCCAGGTCGAAGGATGCATCGTGCACTCCGACCGCGGGTCGCAATTCCGTGCTCGGAAATTCGTTGCCGTTCTCGCACGTCACCGCATGGTCGGATCGATGGGCCGGGTCGGTGCCGCCGGCGATAACGCGGCCATGGAGAGCTTCTTCGCGCTGCTGCAGAAAAACGTCCTCGACCGCCGTACCTGGGCCACCCGCCAGGAGCTGCGGATCGCGATCGTCACCTGGATCGAGCGCACCTACCACCGCCGTCGGCGTCAGAGACGCCTGGCTCGATTGACCCCCGTCGAGTACGAGACCATCATGACCCCAGCTGCAGTCCTGGCTGCATAAACCCCGCTGTCACCCGACCATGCAGCAGTCCCCTCCAACCTGCACTGCACCGAAGACGGGGTGATGCATCGCGTATACAGCTGCTGGCCGTTCTGGAGAGAGTCCCATGGCGAAGGGATAGCAGGAGGCTCTGACAATCGCCGACCTCGCCTACACGAGGGTCCTGCTCCCGCGGCTAGTCACCCGACGGGAAGGCGGAGTGCGGTGGCCCCCTAGCTTGGCGCGGCCACCGAGACGCCCCGAGCATGCTGGCGACAATACGGCTGGTGACCGCAGACCCGTCCGGGCTGGTCTGCGGCACCAGGCCTGCCGAATATAGAGCGACAAGCCTGCCGTCCTACTGGGCGGCGCTTCGATCGGGTCGCCCTCGACGTCGACCGCGCGCCTTGCTCAGAGAAGGGCTCTGGTGTCGAGGCATGACGCGATGCAGCCATCTGGGGTCGGCCTGGACGCGCAGCAGATCTGCATGGGTGCTGCTCGAGTCGCGCCACGTCCCGAGGGACCTGAAGCGGAGCTGCAGTGTCCCAGGACGCCCTTGGGGATCAGCGAGTTCGATTCGGCACTCGCGGTCATAGTGCGGGTCGACCCATACGGCGTCGCACTGGCAGTGCCTCTTGTCCACGCGGAGTTCCATTCCCCACTTGGGATCGGTCAGGTGTTCAACGAGTGCGTCATGCGCGGGAAGGACGTCCTGGTCGTGGTTGAGTTCGAACTTCCAGTCGTCCCAGGTGGCCCAGTAGCGCGTGCAGTATGCACTGCTGACCTCATGCAGGAGGCCGACCCTGCGCAACAATCCGCTGGGTAGCCATGAGGCGTCCTCCATTGCGCGCCAATAGTCCGCGTGGTCTGTCCGAAACTCTCGCTCTTGCTCGGCCAGAGTCGGCTCGTTCCAGCAGGGCCTGTAGCCGGCGCCTGACAGCTCGCTGTGCCGCTCCCCGACGAGGGTGGCCCAGTCGGTGTCACCAGCACTGCGCAGGATGACTCTGGCGGAGGTACCGACGAGCGTCAGATGGAGCGCCCTCCGGGATACCCTGGCGACTCGGATTCCTGAGACGCCGATGTGCTCGCTCCCCTCGCTACGGACCGACTCCGGGACTTCGGCGGGCAGGAGTCCTTCAATAGCGTGGGCCACCAGGGGATGGCCGTGGCGGGTCATGGAGTCGTCCAGCGTCACCGTGCTGGCGCCAGGGCCCGGAAGCACGGAAGCAATTCCAAGGGGGTGCGCAAAGTAGGCGACGTCTCCCTTGAGGTGCTCAAATACCAGGCCCTCAAGCTGGCGCAGGGCGCCTTCGGCTGTCGAGATCGGCCGGCTGCCCGGCGCCTTGTCCTTCATCTGCTGCAGGGCAGCCTGGTGCCCGATCCCCGTGTAGGCCCGGTATCGCCTGGCGTTGCGGTCGGCGTATCCGCGTGGCATGTCTCTCTCCTTGAGGCCTTGGTCGGTTGCCGCCGACCCGGCCCGACGAAGTGCAGGATGAGAGTGCGTGAAGCAGCTTTCGGTGGTGGATCACGGGTGGAGCGAGGAGCGACTTCTTCATCCCGGGACACCGCGGTCGGGCAGTGTGGGGAAGGGCCTCCCGTAAGGCCCGTCCCCAGGATCCGTGGGCAATTCCACGCGTGTCACGCCGCCACACGGGAGGTTCACGCGTCTGGCGCAACCGTACCCTCCTGCCGCTGTCGACCGGGCGGTCAACCAGTACCAGGTTGGAGGTCGAAGGTTGCGCTGCTGAAGGAAGTACGCAGAACTCCAACTCGCCGCATTCCGGGCTACGACCGCGCACGACATCGCCACCATGACGTAGACGCAGGCGGAACAGCCCGCCGCCCTCCCACGGGTCTGATCACACGACTTCTGGGAGGGCATCCGCCCGAACTCGATCCTGCCTGCACGTAACTGTGCTCGGTGCCCGTCCGCAGGACACCGAAATTCGCAGTGATCACTTCGCCATGTCCCCTACCCTGCCGGACACCACCTGCCCCTCAGGACGAGGACACCACAATGACGAGCAACCCCGCCGTACGCCCGGAGATCATCGACTTCTACACCCGCTCCGACGAGGCCGCACGACTGCACACCACCGCCACGGGCACCCTGGAACTCGCACGCACCCGCGAGTTACTACGCCGCCACCTCCCGCCCACGCCAGCCCGCGTGCTCGATGTCGGTGGTGGCCCAGGAACCCACGCCCGATGGCTCGCCGCAGACGGCTACACCGTGCACGTCGTGGACCCCGTACCCAAGCACGTCAGCCAGGCAGCCGCTCTCGACGGCGTGACAGCCGAGCTGGGCGACGCCCGCCACCTCACCGCCGCAGCCGGCACGTATGACGTAGTGCTGGTCCTCGGTCCCCTCTACCACCTCCACGACAAGGCCGACCGGCTCTCCGCGCTGACCGAAGCTGCCCGCGCAGTCCGGCCCGGCGGTCTCATCGCCGCAGCCGCGATCTCCCGCTACTCCCCCCTCCTCGACTACATGGCCACCACCGGCATCACCGAGCCCGCCATCCAGGACGGAGTACGCGACACCCTCGACCAGGGCCGCTACGCAGGACAGCGCGGCTTCACTGTCGCCTACTTCCAGAGCTCCACCGAGCTCCGCGCGGAAGTCACCCAGGCCGGACTCACCAACCCCACCGTGTACGGCATCGAGGGACCCGGCTGGGTGGCGGTGAAGGCCATCGAGAAGTACACCGACACCAACCTCCTGGGCACGGACATGTACGACGCAGCCCTCGCCGCAGCACGGATCGCCGACCCACACCCCGCACTCACCGACGCCTCCGCCCACATCCTGGCCATCGCCAACACCCCTGGCAGAGCCCGGACCGGCAAGTCATAGTTGACGCGGTTATCATGCGGGCACACCAGCAATCCACGTAGACCCGTCGAGAGCGCAGGCCCAGTCCCTGACTTCGGTGGCTCCGGCAAATTCCAACGCGCAGGTGCAGCACCGCCAGCACGCAGGGCTGAGAGTTGGCAGCTGTGGACCAGGGCTGGGCGCCTACCTCGCGAGAGGCAAGGTGGAGGAGCCGGTACGGAACTCGCCGCGGTCCTCGGCGCGGATCAGTACACCGCGAGCATGACCATCAGGCCAAACTGGACACGCTCACCGGCAGCGGGCCGTACCGTGATTCACGGCCGGTGGTCGATCTGCGGGAGCACATCCACGAGATGACCGCCCAGCCCGCTCTCGTCAGAACACCCACGGAGCCGCGATGACCACCCAGCCCACGAACGACCCTTCCGTGACCGACCGGCGTCTGCTCTCCACGCAGGCCTACGGCACCGGCCAGCACCTCGCAGCCCCCAGTCCCTCTACCAATGGCAGACCCCGCGACACGACCTCCCCGGCATCGTCGTCAACGAGGAGCCCTGCTCCCGCGGCTGGTCGCCCGACGGGGGGCGGAGCATGGATGAGCAGCCCGGTGGCTCGAGTAGGTGATGGGCGTCTGGTACCCATCTTCCACCCCCGGCGGGTGGAAGAACTCCAGCGCTGGGTCCGTTCAGACCGCTAACCTGCCGGAAGCGTCTCCTGCCCGGCAACCAGTTCCAGGGGGTACCCCGTGGCCGTAACTTCCGTCCGGCCCGAGTGGGCGTCACTTCCTCCCGAGGCACGGGCTTACGTGGAACTCCGGCTGGGCTCCCCCGTAGCCGGGGCGATCCCGTGCACCGGCGGGTTCACCCCCGGTATGGCGTCCCGGCTCCTCCTGGACGACGGGCGGCATGTATTCCTCAAGGGGATGAGCGGTGATCACCCGTTCGCCCCGCAGTATGCGGACGAGATCGCCGTAACCTCGGTCCTTCCGGACGATGTGGGGCCGCGTGTCCTGTGGTGGGCCACGCCGGAGGACAGCGCCGGATGGTGGTGGCTGTGCCTCGAGGACATCCCCGGAACGGTGCCTGTGCTGTCACCGGATTCGGCGGATACGTTGATGGCGCTGGACGCCGTCGAGCAGGCTGGAAAACTCCTCACCCCCTCGCCGCTGGACAACGCACGTCCGATCACCGAGCTGGTGGGCCGGTGGCTTACCGGATGGTCGACTCTGGCCGCACAGACTCCGGATGATCTCGACCCGTGGGCAGCTGGACATATCAGTGCCCTTGCCGAGATCGAGGAGAACTGGCAGCAAGCGGCGGCCGGGAGGACGCTTCTGCACTGGGATCTGCGGCCGGACAACATGCTGCGCCGTGAGGACGGGTCGGTCGTCATCATCGACTGGTCCTATCAGAATCAGGGTGCGGCCTGGATCGACCCGGCGGTTCTGGTGCCTCACCTGATCATGGACGGCCACTCGCCCACCGAGGCCGAGGCCGCGGTGAGCCATCTTCCGCAGCCTGACGATCCCGCTGTACTCACGGCATTCGCCGCCGGGATCGGCGGGTACTGGGAGAAGTCGTCGCGCCAGCCAAATCCGCCAGGTGTTCCGTTCCTTCGTGCCCACCAGGTCCGGGCCGGGGGGGGCGCCCCCCCGGGGGGGGGGGGGCGCCGGGCGGGGGGGGGGGGGGGGTTTTTTGTTGGGGGGGGGGGGGGGGTGGGGGGGGGGGGGGGGCGGGGGGGGGGGGGGGGCGCGGCGG
>NZ_JBICYT010000025.1:125219-132506 GCF_043201215.1 Streptomyces sp. NPDC048331
TTCGCGCCAGCCAAACCCGCCAGGTGTTCCGTCCCTTCGTGCCCACCAGGTCCGGGCCGCCGCAGCCACCCGCGTGGGGCTGCGGCACCGGACCGGGTGGGTGTGATCGGTTTAGCCGTAGGGGCCTTTGCCGTGCTGGCCGAGGAGTCGGACGAGCTGGTCGGAGGCCCCTTCGACGACGCTGGTTGGAAGCTGGTAGCCAATGAAGGGGTAGAAGCGCTGGCTGATGAACCGGCGACCGTACGCGGTGGTCAGCAGGTAACGGGTGCGGTCGGACTGGTTCGGGGCGCCTCGGTGCCAGGTCTGGCTGTTGACCACGTAGGCGTCTCCGGCTCGGGCGAGCAGTGACGACGGCATGCCTGGAAGGTTGGGGCTGTAGGGCGGACGCCGGCCGGACAGATGACTTCCGGGGATCACCTGCGTCGGACCGTACCGGTCATGCTCGATGTCGGTGAGCGCGACCATGACGTTCAGGGTGAAGCAAGGGATGGTGCTGGCATCGGCTGTACCGGTCGGAATGTCGCCCAGGAACGGGAAGAACAGAGCGTCGTCGATGTGCCAGTTGACGATTCCCTTGCCGGGCGGGATGCGCAGCGCGTTCTGGGCGATCACGTGACAGTCCGGGCCGAGGATTGTTTCAACCAGGCTGATGACGGGTTCCAGGTCGATCATGTCGCGGAACTCCCGGTCGTGCTCGAACATGCGCATCAGGCTCACATCCCCGCGCAGAAGGTCAAGTTCCGGTGGGGCGGCGTGCACCTGCGGATCCTGGTAGCGCTGCTCTGTCAGGATCCGCAGGCGGTCGGCGGCGTTCGCGGGGATGACGGACGGCAGGACAGCGAACCCGTTCCGGTGGAACGCGGCGGAGATCTCCGTGAGGTCGTGCGGTCCGTTCACGGCTACGTGTTGCTGACCACGGGAATGTCGGCGTAGTCCTCCTCGGGGACCTCCGGGGCCATGTGCTCGGCGCCCACCCAGATGCGCCGGCCGAAGTCCTGGTACTGCTCGGTGTTGAGGATGAAGGAGTGCCACACCATGTCGACGGGGCCGGAGGGCGCGTTGTGCTCCTTCGGGTAGAGCATCGTCAGCGCGACGTACTGGCGGAACTCCTCGATCAGCGGGATGGCGTACTTCGCGAAGAAGTAGTCGCGGAACTCGATGGCCTTCTCATCCGGAACGCCTTCGAATTCTCCCTTGGAGCGGTTGAACACGAGCCACTGCTTCATGACCTCGGCGGCCCAGTGGCGACAGTGGTTGTCCCACTGGCCGAACCACAGCAGCAGCGGGAGAACCTGCTCGTTGTCGAACAGGCGGCCGTCACGGAGGAGCCTGCGCGGGCTCATGCCCAGCAGCAGGAACCCCATGTCGTACTCCTCCAGCATGCGCAGCCGCTTGCGGAGGTCATCCTCCATGTCCGGGAAAGCGACAAGGCACTTGTCGAGGATGGCTCCCGGTTCGGCCACGAGCTTGATCTTGTCCACGTGCTGCCTACTTTCGTCAGAGACCGGGCGCCGTGAGACGCCCGGTCTCAGTTCGACTTGTGACGTGACGTTCCTGCTACGCGTCGGACCCGACCGGCGGCGTGACGCTGTAGCAGTCGGAGCAGGTCTCTTCACCGGAGGGCCAGTGCTGGTCGCTGCGGGCCCCGAAGACCTCAGCCATGCGCTGCTTGGTCTGGTGGTAGATCGGCGCGTAGCCCTCGGCGGTGATCTCATTGGACGGGACGTGACCTCGCATGATTCGAGTCCTCTCGGTCGTCGTTCGTGGCCAACCGCCAGGTGGCGATGCCAGGGCGTACGCCCTCAGAAGACATCTGAGGGAGATCGAGTAGATCCGCTCATTCCGTGATCGGGAAGTCGAATTCCGGTCGATGGATCTTCCTGTCCAGGCCGCTTGAAGAGCGGGGGCCTACACAGGCATGAGTGGTCGCGGTGCAGGTCCTCGGCGAATCGCTGCCCGATCACGAGGTTCGCCGGTGCAGTTCGTACAGCGGGTATGGGACTCGCTGCCCGTCGCCGGAGTGGAGATCGGCGGTGCCGATGCGGGTGAAGCCCGCTTTGGCGAGGACGCGGCCGGAGGCAGGGTTGTCGGGGTGGTGCTTGGCCTCCAGACGCGCAACTGCGGCTTCGGCGAAGACAACTGGGATGAATTGCCGTACGGCGTCGGTGGCATGGCCGCGCCCCCAGGTGTCCTCGCGCAGGACGTAGCTGAGGGCGGCGGTGCATTCGTCCTGCCGGCGGCATTTGACGAGGCCGATGAGGTCGCCGGCCACGGTGATGCCGAGGCTCCAGTGATCGCGGGGTTCTGCGTGGTCCTGGTCGCGGATTTTCGCCAGGAGTGCGGCGGCGTCCTCGACGGGCATCTGGTACCCCTCGCCGTGGGTGAAGCGGACCGAGGCCCCGCTATAGATGCGCGCCACAAAGGGAGCATCATCGTGGGTCAGCCCTCTCAGCTCGACCATGCGGCCACCTCGGCGGCGGTGGGGCGCTGGGCGGGATCCGGGGCCAGGCATGCCTCGATCAACGCTTCCAGAGCCGGAAACGCCCACGGCTGGACGTCCGGGAGAGCGTGTAGCTTGCCCTCCGCCACAGCGCGGAGCTTGTCGGCGCGCGGGGTGTCGTCCTCGTATACGCCCGGACGGTGCCCGGTCCAGCACCAGAACAGCGAGGCGCCCAGACCCCAGATGTCGGCGGGCGGTCCAGCCTGGACGTGGACATCGGCGGCGGTAGCAAGGATGGCGTCGGC
Source organism: Streptomyces sp. NPDC048331 (assembly GCF_043201215.1). NCBI lineage: Bacteria > Bacillati > Actinomycetota > Actinomycetes > Kitasatosporales > Streptomycetaceae > Streptomyces > Streptomyces sp. NPDC048331. The sequence goes on from NZ_JBICYT010000025.1 coordinate 127,965, forward strand.
GATTTCAGGGGCAGTGGTGTGCGTCAGCGCCCCCCGGTAGGGCAGGCGGGCGGTGTCTGGGCCGCAGGCCAGGGCGTAGTCGATCAGGTGAGCCCCGCCGTCGGGGGTGACGAGCGTGTTGGTGGGCTGTACGTCGGCGTGGGCCCACCCGGCGGCGTGTATCGGGGCGAGGCGAGCGGCCCACGTCTGCGCCACGCGCAGGATCAGGGCGCGGTTGGCCACAGTGTTCCCGGTGTCCTCGCGGGTGGGAGCCAGAGCGTGCCAGAGCGGTGCGCCATCGACCCACTGCACCGCCAGCCACCGCCCGCTCTCCCACGCACCGGCATCGATGCGGTAGGCGCAGTGGACCGCGCCAGCCTGGGCCAGGACCTGGAGGTGGTGGTCTTCCTGCGCCAACTCCCGGGCCTTGTCGCGGGAATCGTCGCCGTCAGGTGCATTGGCCTTCAGCGCCAGGGCCGCCCCGAGCGCCGTGATCTTCCACGCCCGGGAGCCCCGCCTGTCGCTCAGTAGACCGTGAACGACTGTCCCGAACCGCTGCTCCAGGGCTTCTACTGCTTCGGCAGGAGGTGCTGCGCCCATCGTTTGATCTCCGTCCAGTCGTGTCCGAGGCTGTCGAGGACGTCCCGGCCGTCGTCGACCGCTTCCGCCACGGCGGCCAAGTCCGGCGTCGAGCCAAGGAAACGCGGACCACGGGGCCGTACCGCGACCCGCACAGGAACGAACCTGAGCAGATGAGGTCCGGCCGGAAGCTGGCAGTGCGCGCATTAGCTTCTACGGGTGGTGTCGAGGGTCTTCTGGGTGGGGTTGAGTTCAGTGGCCAGCCTGCCGCTTCCGAGGAGCGCGAGCACCAAGGCCGGGTCACCTTCGTACGTGATGGCGTCTTCTTCCGGTCCAGGGGGCTCGAACCGTGCGGCGAACCGTTCGAGGTCGTGTTCTTCGAACCGGATATCGGCCGGGCCTCCCGTCACATTCCGCTCCCTGACCCGGTCCCACAGCTGCGCATGTGTAGCGGGAAGGTGCAGCATCAGCGGCACGCCGGCCGCCGCGGTGACGGTCTGCCGCCATTCCTCCCGCTCGGCCCGGGTCCACAGGCCGTGATCGAGAACAACGTCATGGCCCTGCCCCAACAGGGCGCCCACCCGGGCTTGGATCTCCACGAGCACCGGCCGCTCCCGGACGGTGAAGGTCCCGCGCGGGTAGTCCACACCGTAGATCCCGTACCGTCGGTGCACCTCCTCATCCGTGCACAGCCTCACCAGCCCGGCCCCGGCGAGGGCCTCAGCCAGGTAGGTCTTGCCCGAGCCGGGTAGCCCCGCCATCAGGATGCAGCGCGGCGCGCTCCCGGCCGGTTCGTTCCGGATGTGGATTCCGTCGAGCGTGGTCTGGTTGCTGGTGGCGCTCGTGGTGGTCTCCTCGGTCACGGTGTGGAGTTCGCCTGTCGGTGCTGAACCCATGCCCGGCCTGCCTCAGCGGCTCGGGTCCTGTAGGCGCGGAGCTCCGGTGTTCCCTGCTGGGTGCGGCTGGTCCAGTAGTCGGTGAGGGCTTCGGCGATGGCGTCGATCCCGGTAGGGGGTGCGCTCCGGTAGGCGGGGGACTGAGCGGCCCATCGATCGGCGTTGGCGGGGGTGTGGCCGGTGAGGACGAGCTGCGGAACGAGGAGTGCGATGTCTGCCCACGCGGGGCCACGGTGGGGCCATGCCCAGTCAAGGAGGGTGATGGTGTCGTCAGGGGTGACGAGGAGGTTGTCGGCGCGGAGGTCGCAGTGCAGCAGGGTGTCACCATGCCCGTATTCCTCGGGGAGGGGACGGCCGCTGAAGATCGGGCTGTCCGCGAGCGGCGGGGCAGAGGGAAAGGGACATGGGGTGAGTGCTGTGTGTGCGTGACTCAGGGTCTCGGTCAGGGTGTGCAGGTCCGGTGATCCGGGGGCGAGGTCGGGGTGCCGGCCTGTGACGTAGTCGAAAGCGAGCGCGATCCAGCCGTGCGTCTCGGCCGCTGTGAGCAGTGCCGGGCCGATACCGGCGGGTAGGGTCCGGGCAGCTGCCATCTCGGTGCGGTACATCTCGGCGGCTGGGTCATCGGCGGGGATCGCCTTGACGAACACCGGGCCGCGGGCGGTGTCGATCCGGACGCGGACCCCAGAGGTGTATCCGCCAGTCATGGGGAGCGGCACGCCGGTCATCGAGAGGTCGTGCGTAAGACGGCCCCTCAGGGAGGCGGGCAGGTCATTCCAGTGGCGTACGGTCATCCGTCGATTCTCCTTGCCGGCACTGGCTGTGTTGGCTGTGAATGAATTCCGACGAGGCGCGCGAGTTGGGGGTGGACGTGTCGGGCGAGGAGGGTGGCGCCGAGCTCGGTGAGATGGACGCCGTCCGTCCACAGCGATAGGCCGGGCGAGAGGTTCTCGGCCGCTTTCTGGAATGCCTGTTGCACGTCCACGTAGTGGGCCCCGGCGGTTGCGGCCGCGGCCGCGGCGATCGCGTTGTACGCGGCCAGCTGGTTGTTCATCTCGGCCACTGCACCCAGATCGACGGCCCCGACCGCCGTCTCACCGATGCAGAGCACCTCCTTGCTGGCGGAGACAAGCACATCGAGGGTCCGCGCGTACAGGTCGGCGAATTCCTCCGGCCCGACGCCCTCCGCTCCCCTGCCGGCCTGATGGGCGCGCCACACGTCGTTGATGCCGCAGCCGATGACCGCGACGTCGTACGGTGCCCCGCCGGCCTTCACGGTGTCGTGCACGATTCGGTGCACGTCGCGGATCGTTGCTCCGCCCTGAGCCTGGTTGTCGTGCTCGAAGAGCGTGCCTGGATGGTCGGCCTGGAGCGCCAGCGCGACGAGGTACGGGTAGCCGCGCCGTTGCCACCCTTCCACGGTCACCGTCGCGCCGACCGGCGGGAGCCGGGTCTGGTCCGACATCGCAGCCACGTGGGCCTGCAGGTGTTCCATGATGCTGGTCCCGAACCAGCCGACCCGCACGGTGCGCCCGCGGGTGACGTGCTCACCCATGGGTCGTACCTGCGGAGGCAGTCGCGGACGCACCGGCCTGGGCGCCGCGGGGCCAGGCGTACTCGCTGTACGAGACACCATCGGCGATGTGCTGCAGGGCGATGCCGAGGTATGGGGGCATAGGCTCCGGGAGGTTGGTGGCCTTGTGCCAATCCCAGCCCTGGCACTTGTCCGGCTCCGGGTTACCGATCTGACCGTGCCAGCGGTCGACCTCGAAGAAGAACGCAATCCGTCGCGACCCGGCGTGAGTGGAGACGTGGTGCATCAGGTGCACGAACCGTACGTCGCCGGGATTGACGGTGGCGCCGGTCTCCTCGGTGAACTCCCGGGCGGCCGCCATCGTGGCGGGCTCGTGGTCCTCCATCAGCCCGGCCGGTACCTGGTACATGTCGGGGAACACCGGCTGACTACTACGGCGCCCCATCAGGATCTCGTCGCCCTGGCGGACGATCAGGTGGACGTCGGCGTAGTGAGCGGTGTAAGTGCGGCCGGACCCGGCGGTCCTCTCGGGCATGGCTCTTCTCCGATCGTCAAGGGCGGTCACGCTACAGGGCCTCTCCGTGGCCGGCAGCCGATTTCGGTCGCCGGCACTCTTCCCGAGGCCCGTCTGTCAGGGGATGTCTCGCAGCTCGTGCGGCAGCAGCGATCCCACCCAGCAGTCCCGCAGGGCGCCTTGGGACATGGAGCGGAGCCTGAGGGTTCCTTCCATCTGGAATCCAGCGTTGGCCGCGACCGCCCGGGACGCCTCGTTGCCGACTTTCGCCGACCAGGTGATGATCGGCAGCCCGAGCTCTTCGAAGCCCCAGCGGCAGACTCTGGTGACGGCTTCGGTGGCGATGCCGCGGCCGCGGGCTGTCTTGCCAATCCAGTAGCCGATGCTCGGCGCCCTCTTGTCGTGCAGGTGCAGGCTGATCGCTCCGGCCCGCTGGCCGGTCTCGGTGATGATGAACGTGGTCCGCTGCCCGGTGTTGGCGTTGTGTACGAACCTCTCGGCGTCGGCTCTGGCGTACGGGCTCGGCACTGTGGTGTTCCGCTGGATCTCCAAGTCCTGCAGCTCGGTGGTAACCCAGTCGATATCGCCTGCCTCGGGCTCTCGCATGACGAGACGTCGGCTGGAAAGCCTCACTGTTTCCTCGCTTCCTTTCGTCGCCACTGTCGCTGGAGGAAGAGGGCACCGTCATCTCGGGATCACGCTCTGAGGGGCGTGGGTGGCGTGACGCCGGTCAGCTCCTCGGCCCGCTGGCGCAGGTGGGGAGCAAGCTCTTCGTACCAGCCGCGGCCTACGGCCTGGAGCATCTCAGCGAGGGCGATCTGCTCGGCGAGGCGCCCGGCAGCCGTCTCCAGGATGTCCGCGAACTCCTTACGGACCCGCTCAGCGACGGCCGGAACACGGAGGCTGTTGACATAGAGCATGGCGGGGTCGTAGCCGAGGGGGACGGCTCCGCCGGGTAACCCCGGCGCATTGCTGCGCCGGGGTCCCCTCAGAACCGTGCGTGCACCTCGTCGATGCACACGGCTCAAGCAAGCCGCGAGGGC
>NZ_JBICYT010000026.1:0-98355 GCF_043201215.1 Streptomyces sp. NPDC048331
TCCAGGAGCGGGACGATACCGATCTTCGCCCAGCCGGTGTGGAGATCGATGAGCCCGGCCTCACGGGCCAGGACGGCGGCCGCGAACACGTCGTCGGCGCCCTGGCACATCGAGATGATGTACGACTCGATGACCTCGGGACCGAAGACGTCCAGGGCCCTGTCCACGGTGTGGAAGACGCCGAGCGTCCGCTCGCCCCAGGCGTCGAGCTCCGCGGGTCCGAGCAGTCGGCGCGAGGTCAGTTCCTTGGCGAGCAGACGCTGCCGGTAGTCGCGCGGCATGTCGGCGTAGCGCCAGGACTCCTCGCCGAGCCGGTCGAAGAGCTGGCCCAGCGCGTGGTGGTGGGCGTCCGCGTGCTCGCGCACGTCCATGGTGGCGAGCTGCAGGCCGAAGGCGGCCAGCGTGCGGATGGTGCGGTCCATGCGGCCGTCGGCGAAGAGCGCGCCGCGGTGTTCGCGCAGGGAGGTCTGGATGAGGGTGAGGTCGGTGAGCAGCTCGGCGGTGCCGAGGTAGTCGCGTCCTTCCTCGTGCGGGGCGCCTTCGGCGAGCCGGCGCTTGGTGTTCTCCAGTTTCTGCCGGACGCAGGTGGCCTTGAGGCGGTACGGCTCCTCGGCGTTCAGCCGCTTGTAGCGCGGGCTGATCTCAGGGAGGCGTTCCAGGTCGTGCTCCAGTGACGTGAGCAGGGCATCGGAAGCGCCGGTGCAGCGGATGGAGTGGGAGAGCAGTCCCCGCAGTTCGTCGATGAGCTCGAGGGCGTCGTTGATGCCGTGTTCGTGCTGGAGGATCAGCACGTCCCAGGTGACGGCGGGGGTGACGTTGGGGTTGCCGTCGCGGTCGCCGCCGATCCAGGTGCCGAAGGTCAGCGGGCGGGTGCCGGCGGGGATCTCGACGCCCACGCGCTCCAGCTCGGCCGCGAGGTCCTCCAGGACGTCGCCGACCGCGCCCGCGTGCAGCTCGTCCAGATAGTAGATCGCGTTGCGCGCCTCGTCGGCGGGCTCCGGCCGCACCACCCGCAGCTCGTCGGTCTGCCAGACGAGGTCGATGTTCTCGGCCAGGCGCAGATCGTGCCGGCGCCGGTCCGATGCGCCGACCGGCGTCTCCAGGAGCTCCGCGATCCGCCGCAGCTTGTTCAGCACGGAACGACGGGCCGCCTCCGTCGGATGCGCGGTGAACACCGGACGCACATGGAGGTTCTCGACCGCGGAGGCGAGGGATTCCGGCACCTCCCGCGCGGCCCGGCGCACGACGCGGGCGAGGGCGGCCCCCGAGCGTTCCCGCTCCGCGCGCAACTCACGCCCGCGGTGCACCTGTTCGGCGACGTTCGCCAGATGGAAGTAGGTGGAGAAGGCGCGGACCAGTCTGGCGGCGGTCTCCAGGTCGATGCCGCCGAGCAGCTCGGCGGCGGCTTCGCCGTCGCTGCGGGTCAACTCACGTACGGTGTCGACGAGTTCCAGGAGTCCAGCGCCCTCCTGCCGGACGAGTGTGTCGTCGAGGAGGTCGCGGAGGCGTCGGATGTCGTCGTGCAGGGCGGTGTGGGAGGTCGGGGCGTTCATCGCTGCTCCTGGGTGGGGTGGTGAAGGTCCGCTCACGGGGTCGACCGTCGACAGGTCCTGGCGTCGGTCGGCCCGTACGCTCACGGCGTCAGCAGATCCGCGGGGCCGGACCGGGTGATCGCCACGATCTGCCGGGCCGTCAGGCCCGCCTCGTCGAACCAGTGCGTGCTCGCGGCCAGCCACCCGGCCACGTCCGGCTGGTCCGGCTGGCCGAGGTCGGAGCTGAACACCACCCGAGGGTGGGCCCGCACGACCTCGCCCAGGTGTCGGGCGTCACGGTGGCCCAACAGCAAGGTGAGCGCCGTGATTTCGACATACAGCCCGGGTACGTCGGCCAGCTCCGTGAGATCAGCCGGCGTGAAGCCCGACATCGGGTGGGTCGCGTGGGTGAGCAACAGGCGTGGCGTGCCGACCCGTACCGCTTCGTCGATCACCCGCAGGGTCGCGTCCCGGTCGCAGTGTCCGGTCGCCACGACGACCGGCAGGTCGCGGGCCGCGCGGAGCACGTCGCTCGCGCCCCGGGCGAGGCGCCCCTCGGGGTCCACCACCGGCTCGCCGCGCCACTGATCGGCGTCGAGCCGGGGGTGGAACGAGGCCCGCCGCAGTCCGGAGGGATGGGCGGGGCCGACCAGCGTGGGCAGGTGTACGACGAGCCGGGCCGGACTGTCCGGTCCGTGTGCGAAGACGGCCTGCTCCACGACGCGCGGCACGACGCCCCCGGCCAGGTCGTTGAGTACGACCGAGCCGGAGACGGGGAGGCCGTCCTGGCGGGCTTCCCAGGCACGGGCGGCCGTGGAACTGAGGTGGCTCTTGAGCACCACCCAGCCCCCGGCCGCCGCGTACGCGAGACCGGCACCGGTGGAGGTCAGCCGCCGCCGGTAGAGGTCGGGCCCGGCGTGATAGTGGACGTCCACCACGCGGTGCGCGAGGTCAGGCATGAGACGGGGTGGGCCGCTCGGAGCGGTCGCTCCACGGGTCGGCGTACCCGAACCGCCGGCGGGCCTCGTCCAGGCGCAGTCCGCCGGCGACGGCCTCGGCGATCGCCGCCTCGGTCCGCTCGACGCGTTCCGCCCGGTCGGCGACCTCGGCGGCGTGCGCGGCCGGTACGACCAGCGCCCCGTTGTCGTCGGCCACGACGATGTCGCCGGGTCGCACGGTGACCTCGCCGACGGCGACGTCCCGGCCGGTCGCCGCCAGTTCCACGCGGTTCTTTCCGCTGACCATCGTGGCGCCCGTGCTGAACAGCGGGTAGCCGGCCGCGCGGATCTCGGAGATGTCGCGGGCCGAACCGTGCACGGCGGTGCCTCGTACGCCGCGCCGCTGGGCCAGCGCCGTCAGCAGCGAGCCCCAGTTGGTGCAGGTGGTGCTGCCCGCGTTGTCGACCACGACGAACGAGCCCGCGGGCACGTCGTCCAGGTAGTTGGCCGCGTTGCGGAATCCCCGGTCGGCACGGGTGTCGACCGGCCGGTAGGTGACGGTGAACGCGCGTCCCGCCGCCCTGGTTCCCGGCACGCGCGGAGCGATCCCCGCCAGGACACCGCCGACGCCGAGGCTGTCGAGCGCGTCCGAGACCGACGCGGTGTCCAGCCGGGCCAGCCGGTCCACGACGTCGTCGGGGACCTCGGGCGCCTCGCCCTCCGCCGCTCCGGTCTCCGATCCGGCCTGCTGTGAGGTCAGCCGGCGGGACACCGCCTCGGCCACCTGTCGGGTGCCGGCGCTGCCGCCCAGGTCGTAGGTGACCGTCGTACGGGCCCGGGCCACGGCCCGTACCGCATGGCGCAACTCCTCCGCCGGGACGGGGATGTCGAGGTGGTCGAGCATCTGGGAGACGGTCAGGAGCATGGCCATGGGGTTCGCCCTGCCCTGACCCGCCATGCCGGGCGCACTGCCGTGGACCGGCTCGAAGTAGCTGCCGTGGTCGCCGATGTTGCCGCTCGACGCGAGGCCGAGCCCGCCCATGACGCCCGCGCCGAGGTCGGAGAGGATGTCGCCGAACATGTTCTCGGCGACCACGACGCCGAACCGCTCCGGTCGGCGCACCATCCACAGGGCGACGGCGTCCACGTTGAGGATCTCGGTCTCGATCCCGGGGTGCTCCCGCGCGATGGCCTCGAGGCGCCGGCGCAGGTGGTCGCTGCTGTTGCGCAGGACGTTCGGCTTGTCCACGAGGGTGAGCAGCCGGTGCCCGTGGGCCTCGGCGTAGGCGAAGCCGTAGCGCAGCAGCCGGTCGATGCCGAACCGGGTCTGCAGCCGCAGCGTGACACTGGTGTCCTCGGCGCCGGACGCCTCGGCGTTGGGGTGGTGGCGGACCACGTTCCACAGTGCCGGGTCCAGCCCGTGGAAGTCGAGGCCGGCGTACAGCCCTTCGGTGTTCTCCCGGATGACGGTGAAGTCGAACCGTCCGTGGTCCAGGTCGGTGACGGGACGGATATTCGCGTACAGACCGAGCCGCTGGCGCAGCTGTACGACCGGCGATACGAACGTCAGTCCCCGGCCCCGCAGCGAGGGCGCGAGTTCGGCCTCGGCCTCGCGCAGCGGCTTGCTGGTGATCGCGCCGAGCAGGCAGGTGTCGGTCTCCTCCAGGAGCTTCCAGGTGCGCTGCGGCACCGGGTCGCCCTCCTGGCGCCAGCACTCCCAGCCGATCTCCCCGAAGCGCAGGTCGAGGGGCAGGCCGAGCCGTTCGACGGTGTCGAGGGCGGCGGAGACGACCTCGGGCCCGATCCCGTCGCCCGGAAGGACGGCGACGCTCTTCATTGGAGTCCCTTCTCCCGCAGGAACGCCCCGATCAGGGCGGACACATGTGCGGCTTGTTCGAAGTGGGGGCGCATGCCCGTCCCGGGGACGACGTGCACCTCGTGATGGGGCGCGGCGGCGGTGTGCCGCCGAGTGACGAGCTGGGACTGCTCTCCGACGATCTGCAGCAGTGGTCCGGGGTGGGCCAGTACGGCCGGCGAGAGGTTGATGCCGCGCAGCAGGCGCATCCCGGCGACCAGTCTCCGGCCGGCGGCCTCGTCGGCCTCCGGCGTCGGGCCGGCGTCCCGCTCGGAAGCCGAGCTGACGGGCAGTACACGCCGGTTGAGCAGGGCCAGGGCCTCGCCAGGGCGCCCCGAGGCGGCCAGGTCGGCGATCTCACCGAGCCGGGCCTCCAGGAGTGCGTCCGTACGCGTGGGACCCGACACGAGCAGGGCCGCGGTGGCCGGACCGACCTCGGGGAGCAGCGCCTGGGCCACGGCGCCACCGAGCGCGTTCCCGCAGAGCAGGTCGACGGGGCCGAAGCCCGGTAGCAGTTCCCGCCAGCGGGCGGTGAAGTCGGCCATCGACCCCACCGTCCCGTCCCACACCGACAGCGTGTCCGCCACCGTCACCCGGAGGCCGGCACCGGCCAGGACCTCGATGACGGGGGTGAAGAACGCGCCTTCGTCCCAGGTGGGCGTGACGGGGGCGAGGACGAGGGCGTGCCCCGTGGCGACGGCGGCCTCCGGTCCGAAGACCGCCGTCGCCACGGGCAGTGCGGTGTGCCTCACCGTCACTGGACCGCTGCGAGGGTCCGCGCGGTGGCGATGCCCTCCCGGTGGCCGCCCAGCAGGTTCTTGCGGTGCTCCACAGACAGGTCGTAGCGGCCGAGTACCAGGTCGGGCAGCGGGAGCGACGGTGCGCCCTCCGGGATGGTGCGGAGCAGCAGGTCCGCCAGTTCCAGGGCGGGCCCCAGGTGGAGCCGGCCCGCGGCCTCGGCGTCGGTCCGGTCGAGGTGCGCCAGCCACTGCTCGGCGATCAGGTTGCCCGGTCCCTTGCCCATGCCCTGGATCGAGGAGTCCATCCAGGTGGCGCCCGCCGCGACGGCGCTGATGGCGTTGGCGAGGGCGAGCCCCAGGTTGTTGTGGGCGTGCAGCCCCACCGGCCGGCCGGTGACCGACTTCGTCAGGGTCGTGAGGTCGGTGGTGTCGACGGGGGAAAGGCTCCCGTTGGAGTCGGCGAGGTAGACGAACTCGGCGCCTGCGTCCGTGGCCGCCGTCGCCACCTCGACCACGTCCCGCCCCGTCCACTGGCTGATCCGGGCGAAGTTGACGCCGACGGTGAAGCCGAGCTCCTTGGCCTGCCGGATGCGGGCCAGCCCCGCCTCGTACCCCTTGGCCGGCAGGATGATCCGTACGAGCCGGGCGCCCGCCGCGTACATCGCGGGCAGGTCGTCGTCCGTGATGTTCTTCGGGTGGAGGATCATCGCGATCCGCTCGGGACCGACCTCCCGTGCCATCGCGGCGATGTAGTCGTCGTCGCCACGGCCGGTGAGTCCCAGGTCCGGCGCCGGCAGCAACGAGCCCTTGCGGTAGGCGATCTCGATCCAGTCGAAGCCCGCCTCCACGCTCAGCTTGGCGTGCTGGAGGGCGTAGGAGAGCGGAAAGTTGAAGCCGTTGCGATATCCCCCGTCGCGCAGGGTGACATCGATGTTGACGGTACGCATGGATCCTCCGGGAAACTGATGAGAGTTCGGGTCAGAGGGACTGCTGGACGGCGGCGTGCGTGCCCGCGAGGCGCCCGAAGATCAAAGAGCGCAGGACGGACGTGGCCGGCGGGTAGGCGTGATAGAAGAGCCCGGTGGCCTCGCCGGCGGCGTACAGGCCGGGGATGGCGGTTCCCGACGGGGTGACGACACGTCCGTCGAGGTCGGTGCGGACGCCGCCGTAGGTGAAGCAGATGGCGGCGGTCACCGGGACGCCGATGAACGGCGGGGTGTCGAGGGCCGTGGCCCAGTTGGACTTCCGCGGCTCGATGCCGACGGTGCTCTTGCCGTCGAGGACGGACGGGTCGAACTCCCCGGGGCCGACGGCGGCGTTGAACTCGGCGACGGTCTTCTCCAGGCCTTCGGCGTCGATGCCGAGCTTGCCCGCGAGAGCCTCCAGGGTGTCCGCCTGCTCCGGCGGCACGTCGCTGAGCAGCGAGTTCATGATGCCGGGGATGGCGAGGGTCTTGCCGTCGGCGATCCAGTACGCCTCCTGGTCCTGGTTCTTCCAGATCTCGTAACCGACGTGCTCGAAGGTGTTGTCCCAGGTGTCGCGGCCCTCGTCGAAGAAGCGCCGCATCCGGCCGTTGACGAAGATGCCGGTGCTGAATCCGTAGAGCACCGCGTCGGCCTGCCGGGTGCGGCGGTCGACCGGCTCGGCGTGGATCCCGTCGAACTGGCCGGCGGTGTCCGCGCCGAGCTCCAGCGCCATGCGCAGCGCGTCGCCCCGGTTGTTCGCGATGCCGGGAGCGATCAGCGGCAGGTCGCAGGCGCGGTCGCCGACGTACCGGGTGAGCATCTCGGTGTTGCCCTGGAAGCCGCCGCAGGCCAGGACCACCGCACGGGCGCTCAGCCGCTGGGTGCGGCCGTCGGCGCCGCGCACCACGACACCGTCGACGGTGCCGTCCTCCCCCGTGGTCAGGCGCAGCGCCTCCGTCTCGTACCGGATGTCGACGCGCGGGTCGTTCTCCAGGGCCGAGCCGAGGTGCTCGACGATGGAGGCGCCGCCGCCCCGGGGGCTCGCGGGCGGTGTCATGGACGGGGTGCCGCCGTCGAAGGTGTGCGGGAGCGGGAAGTCCTCGAAGGCGATCTCGACGCCGTGCTTCTCCACGAAGCTCAGGGTCCTGGGGGTCTCCCGCTCGACGGTGCGGCAGTACTCCTGGTCGGCGAGGCCGGCGGAGACCCGGCCCATGTGCTCGGCCCAGTCGGTGTCCAGACGCCGGTCCTGGGTGATCCGCAGGAAGGCGCCGGTCCAGCGGGTCGCGCCACCGCGCTCCTCCTGGGTGGCGCGTTCGAGCACGGCTATGCGGGTGGGGGTGGCGCGGCCGTCGGTGGCCTCGGCGTAGGACAGGGCGGCGGAGAGGCCGGCGGCGCCGAAGCCGACGACGACGAGGTCGTAGGTACCGTGGGTGGTTGAGGTGGACAAGGTGGCTCCTGGCCGGTGGGAAGGCGGATGGGGAGGGGTGGGGGTGCTCAGCGGGCGGGCGTGATGACCCGGCTGGTGCGGTAGAGCCGGAACTTGGCTCCGGTCGTCGTCTCGGCGAAGGCCTTGTAGCGGCGGCTGAACTCGGAGTCGTCGAAGATGGCGGCGAACCGCTGCTCGTCCGACCACGCCGCGAGGTTGATCACCGCGTCGCCTTCGACGCTGGTCAGCAGGCGGGACCCGAGGAAGCCGTCCGCGGTGGCGGCGACGTGCTCGACGGCGGAGGCGAGCGTGTCCACGGTCTCGGCGGCGTTGTTCGTGGTGGCCACGTTGATGAGCAGGACGCCGGCGTCCGGTTCGGGCGACGTCACGACGCCCGGGCTGGTGCGGCGGGCCTCGAAGGCGGTCCGCTCGTAGGACACGAGACCCAGGACGTGCCACGGGTCGCTCTCGACGAGCTCGCGGACCTGGGTGTCGTCCAGGTCGGCCGTCACGATGACCGCGCCGCCATCCGGGCGGGGACCGCTCAGCAGGATGCGTCCCTTGTCCGCGTGGTCACGCAGCCAGGCCTTGTGCTCGGGCAGGTGCGCGGCGACCACGTCCGACGCGGCCAGGTAGGTGAGGGTCAGGATGTGAATCATGGGATCTCCGCGGGGAGTTGAGGAGGGGAGGGGGACGGGGTGTGGGGACGGGGTGTGGGGGGACGTGATGTGGGGGAAGCGGGGGCGGGGGACGGTCAGGAGGCGGTGAGGCCTGCGAGGCGCGCGAGCACCGCCTCGGCCTCGGCGACGGTGTCGCGCACCACGGCCGCGGCCGGCTGGATGTCCCGGACCAGGTCGAGCACCTCGCCGGCGAACATCGCGCGCTGGCTGGTGTCGTCGCGCGCCACGGCGGCGACCCACTCGGGCTCGACGTCCGCGCGCTGTGCGGCGAGTTCGGCGTCGCGGCCGGTCCAGGTGTGGGTGAAGTCGTTGCCCACCGACCGGGCCTGGTAGACGGTGTCCCAGGGGATACCGCGGACCACGTCGAAGGCACGGGTGTTGACGGTGTCGGTGGTCGACGCCGACACCAGCGTCGTCTTGAAGCCCGTGGTGGCCAGGGACTCCTCGGTGGCGGCGAACCGGGTGCCCATCATCACGCCGTCGGCGCCCAGCGCCAGCGCGGCCGCGAGGCCTCGGCCGTCCGCGAACCCACCGGCCGCCACCACCGGGACGGTGCCCTGGGTGATGTCGAGCACGGCCGGGACGAGCGGCAGCGTGGACTGTGTCTTGTGGTGGCCGCCCGCCTCGGACCCCTGCACGACGAGCACCGAGGCGCCGGCCTGGAGGGCCACGGTGGCCTGCTCGGTGTCGTGCACCTGCACCACCACCTGTGCCCCGGTCCGAGCGGCGGACTCGACGTAACGACGGACCTGCGCCGGGTCGCCGAAGGAGAGGGCTATCACCGGCGGTGCGTACCCGAGGACCTTGTCCCACAGGCCGGGCCGCTCGTCGAAGGTGAACATGACACAGCCGACGCCCCACACGCCGCCGCGCTCGGCGGCGTGGGCCACGTGCTCGTCGATGAAGGCCGGGTCTCCGTAACTGACGCCCACCAGGCCGAGACCCCCGGCCTGGGTGACGGCGGCCGCGAGGTGTCCGCCGGAGACGGAGCCCATCGGCGCGGACACGACCGGATGGTCGATTCCCAGGAGCTCCGTCAGCTTCGTCGAGATCACTTTTCCCCGATTCCTTTCGGTTCCTCCGGGTCGAAAGACCGGAGATGACTGGTTGATGCAGGCGATGTGCGTCCCGAATTATCGCGATGTTCACGCGATGAATTTTGGTCCCCGTCGTGACGGTGAAACCGGGCCGCTTTCACGTTCTGAAGACTAGATACCGAAGGCCGTCCGGGTCCAAGACGGAAAGCGCGTGGCTGCCATCACGCGGAGCCTATGACTCCGGATTTAATCGTTCCGTATAAAGGAAGACGCTTCTCGACGGCGGTGGCAGGCGGGCGCCCGGAGACAGCGGAAAAAGCGGATGGCCCGGAGCTGGGGGAGCTCCGGGCCATCCGCCGGTGTGTGGTGTGTCTACGGGTGTCAGGGGAGGTAGGGCCAGTCGTGTCGGGCGGCGACGCGGCTGAGGACGTGGGCCGCGCGACTGCCGCTGAGAGCCGTCACCGCGAGCCGCTCACGCGGGGCCGCGCCGGCCGGCAGGGGGCGCCAGGTGAGCTGGGGATCGCCCTGGACCGCGAGTCGGGGGCGCAGTGCCACGAGATCGGCGGTCGTCTGGAGCGCGTGCACGAACAGGGCCTGCTGGTCGTGGTCGATGGGGTGCAGCCGGGCGTTCCAGCCGAGACCGGCGAGCTGTGCCGGCACCGTTTCGGCGTAACCCGGGGCGCACCCGCGCTCGTACCAGAGCAGTCGCTGAGTGGCGAGGTCCGCCCAGGTCAGAGCGGTCTGCGCGGCCAAGGGGTGGTCCGGGCGCATGACGATCCCGAGCGGCTCGTCCCAGACGACGGCCCGCACCAGGTGGGGCGCCGGGCACGGCAGTCGGACGATGCCGAACTCGATCTCGCCGTGTCGCAGCAGTTCGAGCTGGTCCACCGTGCCGACGGAGCGCATCCGCAGGCGCGGCCGCCCCGGGTCCTGGCGGGTACGGGCGCAGCCGACCAGGCCGTTCTGCACCTGGGCGAGCACCTCGGCCGGCACTCCGCCGCACACGCCGACCGGCCACGCGCGGGGGGCCGGGGTGGCCGCCGCGATGGCGGTCCGCAACTGGCCCGGTATTCCCTGGATCTCCCGCAGGAACGCCCGACCGCCCGCCGTCAATTCGACACCGCGAGAACTCCTGATGAAAAGCGACGCACCGATTCTCCGCTCGAGCCGCCTGATCTGCTGACTGAGGCTCGGCTGGGATATGTGCAGCTCCTGCGCGGCGGCGGACACGGTCCCCGCACGCACCACGGTCAGGAAATACCGTAAGTGACGCATGTCGAAATCGTCGATGTCTTCGGCGTGGGTGACGGCCTGAATGAATTCGTTGTGCTCCGGGTCCGAGGAGCCCGTTTCGGCGGCCTGCTGTTCCAGCGGGAAGGAGGCGATCCCTTCGTCCAGCACGCTCATCGGCTTCACTTGCCCTTTCGCGATTCTTCCTGGGGTGGAACTGGCTGTCGTGATGCTGGGGGTGTGTGATGTGCCGCCCCGCGTGGGCATGCCGGTGCCGCCTGGTCCCGCGCTGGTCCGCCTTCCGGCGCTCGCCGCGTCGACGCACCTCCCCGCCCTGCTGGATCGCAGCGGCGACTGCCCCCTCTTCCGTCTACGCAAGACCAAAGTTATACCAGCAACCATTTTTGATCCATGATCTATGACGTACGCCACATCGAGCCCGGGGTGGAGGTGTGGGGCGTCAAAAAAAGTTGACCTTGAGTCCAATATTGGATCAGAATCTCGACTGCTGGACCCCTCATCCACGTCACTCGTGCCATCCGCGCCCGCGGCGGTTCTGCCTACTTCACCCTGAAGGTGTGCTCTCTCGTGAACGCGTTAAATCCTGATATATCCATCGCTGTCGTCGGCTTGGGGTGCCGGTTCCCCCAGGCCGCGGGGGTCGGCGAGTTCTGGCGGAACCTCATGGCCAACACGGACTCCGTCGTTCCCGTGCCCGGTGACCGCTTCGACGTGGAAGCGGTGCACTCCCCGACGCCGGGGATGCCCGGGCGGACCGTCTCCCGGCACGGCGGGTTCCTCGACGATCCGTTCGCGTTCGACGCGGCCTTCTTCGGTATCTCTCCCGCGGAAGCCACCTCCGTGGACCCCCAGCACCGCCTGCTGCTGCCGGTGGTCTGGGAGGCGCTGGAAGACGCGGGCATCGTCCCCTCGTCCCTCGCCGGCAGCCGCTGCGGCGTCTTCATGGGCCAGGCGACCTCGGACTACGCCCGTGAGAACGGCGCGGCCGAGCACTCGCTCCGCGAGGCCGCCGGAAGCCACCTGCGGGCCATGGCCGCAGGCCGGGTCTCGTACGCCCTCGACCTGCGCGGGCCGAGCATCACCCTCGACACGGCCTGCTCCTCCTCCCTGGTCGCGGTCCACGCGGCCCGGCAGAGCCTGCTCACCGGAGAGTGCGACGTGGCCGTCGCCGGCGGCGTGAACCTCATCCTGTCTCCGCAGGACGCCATCGCCTACTCGCAGGCCGGGATGCTCTCCCCGGACGGTCGCTGCAAGTTCGGCGATGCCGGCGCGAACGGGTTCGTCCGCAGCGAAGGCGTGGGGGTGGTCGTGCTGAAGCGGCTCGACGACGTACGCGCAGGGGAGCGCGTCCACGCGCTCCTGCCGGGCAGCGCCGTCACCAACGACGGCCGGGCCGGCGGACTTCTGCTGCAGCCTGCCGTGGCCGGGCAGGTCGAGATGCTGGAGGCCGCCTGGCGCGGCGCCGGGCTGAGCCCTGCCGACCTGGACTACGTCGAGGCCCACGGAACGGGAACCTCGGTCGGCGACGGCGTCGAACTGCGCGCTCTGGCCCAGGCCCTGCGGCAGAACGGCCCAAGGCGCGGGCGCCGTACCAGGACCGGCTCGGTCAAGAGCAACATCGGGCACACCGAGGCCGCCGCGGGCATCGCGGGTCTGATCAAGTCGATCCTCGTCGTCCGCAACGGCGTGATCCCCGCCTCGCTGCACGTCACCACGCCGACCCCGCTGCTCGCCGAGGACGACTGCCCCGTCGAGCTCGTGACGGGCAACACGCCGCTCGACCCGGCCGGGGAGCGGGCCGTGGTCGGCGTCAGCTCCTTCGGCCTCTCCGGCACCAACGCCCATGTCGTGGTGGCGGAACACGTACCGGCGGAGCGCGAACCGGAGCACGAGGCGACCCAGCTCCCTCCGGGACGCCCCACCCACCTTCTCGTCCTGAGCGCCCGCTCGCCCCGCTCCCTGCGTGAACTTGCCCGTAAGTACGCCGACTTCCTCGGCCCCCGCGGCCCGGGCCGGAACCTCCCCCTGTGGGACCTCTGCGCCTCGGCCGCACTCCGACGCGAACACCACGCCTATCGACTCTGGGCGGTCGGCGCCGACCACCAGGAACTCGCCGCCACCCTCCGCGCCCAGGCCGACGGAGAGGAGAGCGACCGGGCCGGATCCGGCGAGGCCGGCTTCGGGGCGGCTCGCCGCACCGCCTTCGTCTTTCCCGGACAGGGCTCCCAGTGGCCGGGCATGGGGCGTGCGCTCCTGGAGTCGTCCGGCGCGTTCCGTGAGGCCATGCTTCGATGCGACCGGGCGATCACGGAGGAGACCGGCTGGTCGGTGATCGACCTGCTCACCGCGGCGCACCAGGAGTTCCCGGTGGAGGTGGAGAAGGTCCAGCCCGCGCTGTGGGCGATGCAGGTCGCTCTCGCCGCGCACTGGAAGGACATGGGGGTGGAGCCCGAGCTCTGCCTCGGCCACAGCATGGGGGAGGCCGCGGCGGCCTGCGTCTCGGGAGCGCTGACACTGCGCGAGGCGGCGGCGGTGATCTGCCGGCGCAGTCGGCTGATGCGGCGCCTCGCCGGACAGGGCGGCATGCTGGCCACCGAACTCTCGGGCGAACAGGCGCGGCGGACGGCCGGAGCCACGGCCGGAGCGGTCTGTGTCGCCGCCGAGAACGGACCGAGCTCGACCGTCCTCGCCGGCGAGAGCGCGGCTCTCGACGCCATACGTCGACACCTCGACAGCACCGGAGTGTTCAGTCGCCCGGTACAGGTGAACGTCGCCTCCCACTCGCCCGCCATGGAAGGGATCAGATCCGAACTCCTCGACGCGCTGGCCGACCTCGCTCCGGCCGCGCCCCGCACCGCCCTGTACTCCACCGTGCGTGCCGCGCCCGTCGAGGGGCCGGAGCTCGATGCCGCGTACTGGATGGACAACCTGCGCGAACCGGTCCGCTTCCACGAGACCGTCCGGCAGGTGGCGGAGCAGTGGCCCCACGTCTTCGTCGAGGTGAGCCCCCACCCGGTCCTCGAAACCTCTCTGCGCGAGACCCTGCGGACCCTGGGGGGCGAATCGGCCACGGTCACGTCCACCCGGCGCCACCAGGACGAGCACCTGCTGATGGCCCAGGCGCTGGGCCGACACTTCGCCCACGGCGGGCCGGTGCGGTGGGCGCGCTGGTTCCGTACGGAGACCCCGGCCGTCGAACTGCCCACGTACGCCTGGGACGAGGAGCACCTGCGACGGCCCCCGGTCGGCCGGGAGGCCTCCGCGCCGGGTCGGCATTCCGCGCAGGTCGTCCTGGACCGGCGGGCCGCAGGCGTACGACTCCACGGACTCGCCCCGCTCCCGCCCGCCGCCCACCTGCGCATCCTGCACGATCTGGCCGTCTCGGCCGGGCCGGGGACCGTGGGCACGGGCATCGTCGTCGAGGACGCGCGGGTCGGCGAGGTGTTCGTGGACCTCGGCGCGCGCCGCGACGAGACGGTCACCTTGCGGGCCGTTCTGGGTGAAGCGGTGCGAGGCGGTCGCCCCGCCTCCGTGCACGCCCTGCCCGACGAGGAGGGAGGCGAGGCCGAGCTGTGCCTCACGGCCTCCGTACGCGTCCTCCCCGAGGACGAGCCGCCCCTGGCGCGCGCGGAGATGGACGCCGCGCTGGCGCAGTGCCGCACGTACCGCTCGGAGCGGGAGTTCACCGGCGACCTGGAGGCCCGGGGCTACGAGGTGGACCCCTCGTTCCGGGCGGTGCGACACATCTGGTCCCGCGGCGGCGAGGCGATCGCCCAGTTGCGCCGCCCGGCCGGCTTCCACCAGGCGAGCTGGGAGATCTGCCTGCACCCGCTCCTGGCGGCGCTGCCGGAGACGGACGCGTACTTCCCGATCGGCTTCGAGCGGGTCCGGTTCCGCGCCGAACTCCCCGAGAACTTCTGGGTCCACGCGCGGCGCACCTCGGGCGCGCAGACCGCGACCGTGCGGGCCGATGTCGTCGCCGTCGACGACGAGGGTCGCGTACTCGCCGAATTCCTCGGCGTCCGCCTGCGCCGGGCCGAGCGGCCGCAGCGCCCGTCCGTCGACCCCGTCGGCCTGGTGCTGAGGGCTCCCGAACTCGCCGTCCGCCTGGTGAAGGACGGCAGCCGGCTGCCCCGCCGGATCGCGTCCTCCGTTACGGACGCGCTGCGCACCCTGGCCACCGTGCCCCAGCCGCTCCCCGCCGGTCCGCCCCCGGGTGACGTGGCGCCCCCTCCGGGGCGGGAGGCACCCCCGCGACCGACGGGCGGGAGCGATGTCCTCGTCCGGAACGCGGCACGGCTCCTGGGTACGTCGCCCGAGCGGATCGACGCCCGGCGACCGCTCAGTGCGTACGGTCTCGACTCGCTCATGGCCATGCGCCTGAGGGCGCAGCTGCGGAAGGACCACGGACTTGACGTGTCGGTCGACCGGCTCCTGGGGGAGGAGAGCGCGGCCCGCCTGACCGAGGCGCTGTCGGCCCAGATGCGAGAGGATCCGGACGACGCCGCATGAGGGGAACGAGTGGGGGTATCGGCCGGCCGGGCCCCTCTTTGCGCCCTACCTCGATCCGTGTACTGGCGACCAATGATAGATCGTGGTACACGTAGTTCAGGTGGGCTCATCGCGTGGAGTTCCGCCGTGCCTTCGCGTGCCGCAATGCGCGGTTACGAGGCCCGTGCATTTAAAAGCAAGCAGGGACAAAATGACCGACTCAGCCACCTCTGCCCAGACTCTCCCCGGACGGCGTGAGCGCAATAAGCAGAGGGTCAAGAATCACCTCTACGAATCCGCGATCAAATTGATCACGGTGAAGGGGTACGAGCACACCTCCGTCGACGAGATCGCCGAAGAGGCCGACGTGGCCCGTGGCACCTTCTTCAACCACTTCCAGCGGAAGGAGGATCTCATCACGGCCTGGGGGGAGCGGCGCCGGGTCCGGCTCACGCACGGCCTCGGCGGCGCGGAGGCTGAGCCGCCGGTGTGTCTCCAGTCCACGTTGGAGCGATGTGTGGACGTCCTGTGCGAGATCAACGAGGAGGAACGGGATGTCACTCGGGCCATGCTGATGGCCTGGGTGAAGGCCGGCCGTCCGATGCAGGAAGAGCCGTTCGCCGGCGAAATATTCGCACGCGTGATCGAGTCGGCGCGAAAGCGGGGCGAGATTCCCGGTGAGACCAACTCCCTGCGTGTCGGATTGCTGCTCAGGGACGTCTACCTGGGCACGCTCTATCGCTGGTCGCAGGAGAAAGGGGGAGAAATGGACTTGCGTGCCGAGTTGAACGCCGTGTGCTCGATCATCCTGCACGGAATCGAATGCGCCCCGAAAGTGCAACGGTCCGTCCGCTGATGAGTGGATTTCTCGGCGGGTGAAAGTGCGCGGGGCAGGGTGACTGTCGAACGGGCCGGACTCGCCCCGGAAGCGGAAGGGCCGCTGACCGGGGGGAGTCCGGCCCGTTCGGCGATCCCGGACACGGGACGGGCGTGACGCGGGACCGGCATACGGCAGTGCACCGCAGGGGGCTGCGGTGCACTGCCGTACGGCGGTCTGCGGTGGAAGGACTCAGGCCGGCTCGGGGGCCCGACGGCGTGTGCTGATCACCACGAGGCCGCCGATGACCGCGAGGGCCGTCAGGACGGCGGCGAAGACGGTCGCCCCGTCGGTCAGTCCCACGGCGTCGCTCAGGTAGCCGGCGGAGACCGGAAGGATGCCGGCGGGAAGGTAACCGCCCACATTGAGCGCCGCGTTGGCCTCGGCGAGACGCTGCGGCGGCACGGTGGAGTTGAGCAGCGAGAGCCCGCCCAGCTGCCCCATTCCCTGCCCGGCGCCGGCCAGCAGTGCGGAGGCGATGAGGACCGCCACCGACGAGGAGTGCACGGCGCCGGCAAGGGCGGCCATGCTGAGGGTGGTGGCGGCCGCCCCGGTGATCAGGATCGTGCGGCGGCGCAACTTCTGGACGGCGAACTGCACGCCGGTGGCCGAGAGGAACATCGCGAAGGCCATGACCCCGGCCACCACCCGGCTGGTGGTGCCGAGCAGGCCCGACAGGAGCGAGGGGCCCAGCGAGAGGACGAATGAGGTGGCGGTGATGCCGGGGGCGAACACCGCGATGCCCAGCAGGAGTTGCAGGCCGTTGCCCTTCGGCACGCCCGGGATGCGGACCCAGGCGCCCTTCGGGGGTGCGACGGGTCGACGTACGGGCATGCGCAGGACCGCGAGGAACGCGGTCGTGAGCAGCGCGATCTCGACGACGAAGACGGTGACGGTGGGGGCCGGGGCCGTCTCGGACAGGACGCCCGCGAGGAGCGGGCCGAGGCCCGCGCCGAAGACCATGGCGCAGGAGGCGAGCAGGGCGGCGAGACGCTTGCGCGCCTGCCCGGCCACATCGGTCACCGCGGCCATGCCGGCGGAGACGACGGCGCCGACGGCGATGCCGGTGAACAGACGGGCCACGATCAGTGCGGCCACCGACGAGGCCGTCGCGAAGATGACGCATGCCGCGACGCCGAGGGCGAGAGCGGGCAGGAGTACGGGCTTGCGGCCGAGCCGGTCCGAGACCACGCCCGAGACCAGCAGGGACCCGAGCAGTCCGACGATGTAGAACGCGAAGATCACGGTCAGGGTGCCCTTGGAGAAGCCGATGTCCTTCTGCCACAGCACGTACAGCGGGGTGGCCGCGTTGGACAGGATGAACACCGCGGTGACGGGCCAGGCGGCCAGCCAGACCCACCAGGTGGGCGCCAGGGTGGCGGTGGCCGGACCCGATCCCTGTGCCGGCTGCGCCGTTGTGGTGTGCCGCGCTCCGCTCGCCGCGTGTGCGGGCACCGTTCGACTTTCCGACATGAGCGTTCCTCCGTCGAGGTATGTACGAGTTAAGTCGAACTTAGCATGCGGTACGATTAAACTCGTACATAGGATTCGGGTTATAAGGAGTGGCCTATGTCGGCGACGACGCGATCAGCGACCACCATCAAGGTGCTGCCGGAGCCCGCCGGGCTGCCGGAGCCCCTGGCCGAACCGGCGGTGGGTGAACTGCGACTCGAAACGGTGCTGGGCGCGCTGAGCGACCCCCTGCGCCTCGGGATCGTGCGCAAACTCCTCCTGGAATCGGAGGAGTTCGACCATTCCTGCGGGTGGTTCGGCCTGGACCGCCCCAAGTCCTCCCTCACCCATCACTTCAAGGCGCTGCGCGAGGCGGGCGTCACGCGACAGCGGCAGTACGGTCTGGAGCGGCGCAGCCACGTACGGGTCGCCGACCTCGACGCGCGCTTCCCCGGACTCCTCGACCTCGTCGCGGACTGGACACCGGCCCCGCGGTGACGGGACCGCCCGGGGCAGGGGTCTCGTGGAGTCAGCGGCTCTCGGGGTCGAGGTCCGGCAGGGGGCGGGAGCAGGTCGAGCGGGAGACGAAGGCGAGTCCGTCGTAGTCCTCGGCCGGTGTGAGCGGGGCGGTGTGGAAGCGGTAGGTCAGGCGCGGCACGGCGGCGCCGAAGCTGCGTTGGGCGGACGGCTCGTGCAGCCACCGGGCGCCTTCGGCGGACGGGTCGGCGGCCCGCAGGTCGACGTAGTAGTTCCCGGGGGCCGCGGCCGCGAGCCGGCCCTCCACGCTCCGCAGGCTCGTGCCGATCCGGTGACGGACGCCGGGGCCCTGGGTCCGGTTGGCGCTCCGGGCCCGGAAGGAGCCCTTCCCGAACAACAGGCCCAACGCGTAGTAGCCCTCGCCGAAGCGGGCGCGCAGGTGGCTGCCGAGGGAGGGCACGCCGTTGCCGTACGCGCCCTTCACGATGTGGCCGTTGTGCGCCCAGAGCGCCACGGGGCCCTGGGCCCCGGCGCCTTCCGCGTGTCGGGCGACGGCCTCGGCCATGTAGCGGTCGCGTACGGCGAACACGTTGTCCTCCGGGGACCCGGGATCCAGGGAGCGGGTCACCAGGTCGGCGGCCCGGCACAGGATCCGCGCGTGCTCGACGGCCCCGGCCGCCGCCTCCGGTGAGGTGAGCTCGGCGAACTTCGCGCGGTTGTCGTCGAGGAAACCGGCGACGGCCCGCGCCCGGTGCAACAGGCGCTGCTCCGGATCGGGGCCGGAGCCGGGCCGGGCCCGCGCGAGGACCTCCAGCTCCGCCAGGTCCGCGGCCCGCTCCGGCGCGACCTGCTCCAGGTACGAGCCGACCGCCGCGACCGAGTCGGCGCCCAGCTGCGGATCGATGCCCACGAACCGCACGCGCCGCTCGGCGGGCACGCCGCCGTTGTGGGCGCGCATCCACTCGACGATGTCGAGCATCTCCTCGGTGCGCCACGTCCAGAAGCCCAGCCGGGCGATCAGCCGGACGGGATCCCCGACGCCGTGGCACACGTACGCGTCCACGGCGCGGGCCGCCGACTCACTGGCTTCCATCGCGAGCGTGGTGCATCCCATGTCCCGCACCAGGAACTCCAGGACGCGGTGCTTGAGCCGGAAGAACTCCCGGGTGCCGTGGGTGGATTCACCCAGCCCCACGATCCTCACGTCCCGGAGCACCTCGCGCAGCGGTGCGAGGTCCTCGTACGGAGCGCCCGGGTCCAGGGTGTCCAGGGTCCGCGCGTGCGCCGCTAACCAGCCTTCGATGCCGTTCGACATGGTGATGTCCCCTTCTTCGTGCCGGTGCGTGCCGGTGCGTGCCGATGTGTTTCCGTGTGTGCCTACTCCTGCCCCCGCCACGGGGCGAGGAACGGGCTGGGCTCCCCGCTCCAGGAGACCCGCAGGGCCTCGCGTGCGCGGGTACAGGCGACGAACAGAAGGCTCAACTCGCCCGAGCGGTCCTCCTGGTGCTGTTGAGCGTCCACCTCCGCGGGTGTCAGGGCCGACGTCAGCGGAACGATGCCGTCGCTCACACCGGCGACGGCCACGCAGCGGAACTCCAAGCCCTTCATCCGGTGCATGGTCCCGATGCTGATGCCGTCACCCGACCCCTGCGTACCACCCAGGAGCCGGACCGGCAGATCGGCCTGCTCCAGCGCGTATGCGATCTCCTTGCCCAACTGCATGTACCGGACGGCCACCCCGATGTCGCCCGCCTCCACCCCGTCGGCCATCCACTCGGCGACGCGCTTCGTGAGCTCCGCGATCTCCTCGGCCTTGCCGCTCGCCGCCCGCAGTTCGGGGTGCGCGCCGTTCAGTACGGATCGGTAGCCCGCCAGCGACTCGGTCCCGCCGTCCATGTCGTCCGGGTTCTCCCGGTCGAGCAGGGACGTCGACCACCGCAGGATCTCGTGCGTGGTGCGGTAGTTGATCCGCAGCCGATGGGACCTTCCGGTCACGTTCACGCCCAGGCCGCGCAGCGACACCTTGTTCCCGTAGATGCGCTGGTGCGTGTCGCCCGCGATGAACAGATCGTCCGGACCGGGCGCGACCGACGCCCGCAGCAGACGCCATTGCACCGGATGGAGATCCTGGGCCTCGTCGATCACCACATGACGGAACGGACGGTCCGTACGCGGCTCCAGCAGCCGGGTGGCCTCCGCGCACACCTGGAGGAAGGTCCACTCACCGGCCTGGCGCAGTTCCCGCGTGAACGCCTCGACGGCACGCCAGACGTGGGCCCGCCGCAGCGGGCTCAGCGCGGTGCCCCGACCGCTGCGCGACGCCTTGAGGTAGGCCTCGGGCGAGCGCAGGTCCTGGGCCAGGACGACCTGCCGCCACTCCTGGTCGAGAAACACGTCGCTGTGGTCGAGACCGAGCCTGCGGGCGAGCGCGTTCCAGCGGGCGTTGATCTCCTTCTGGCCGGTCAGGATCGTCAGCGGACCGCCCCGGTCCTCGCGGACGAGCTGATGGGCGAGGGCGTCGACGTTGACGACGCGGATCTTCGCGCGCAACGCCTCGTCCGGGATGAGCAGTTCGAGTCCGTGGCGCAGGTCGGCGGCGAGGTTCCTGGTGTAGGTCGTGAGGAGCACCGATGCGTCGGGCGCGTCCTCCGGCAGCTGCCGCGCCAGATGGAGCGCGCGGTGCAGGGCCACCACGGTCTTGCCCGTGCCGGGGCCGCCGGTCACCCGGGCCGGCCCGTTGTAGGAGGGGTGGTAGGCGATGCGCCGCTGGCTGGGGTGCAGGAAGACCCGCCACGCGTCGAACGGCCGGGACAGGACCTCCAGCAACTCCTCGGGCCCGGAGAGCAGGGCGATCCGCCCCTGCGAGCCGGCCATCGCGGCGGCGAGCTCGTCCCCGGCCGGCGCCTGCTGCGCCGCGCCGGCGGCGCGTTCGGCCTGCGCGGCCACCGACTCCCGCCAGACGTCCTCCGGGCTCAGCCCCGCCGCCAGGCCCGCGAGTACGTCGTACTGCTGCTCGGGGAGGATCTTGCGGAGCGCGTCGAGGTGGGCCTCGGTGCCGAGGTTCCGTACGAGGGGCAGCAGATCGGGGTCGATGCCGAGGCGGGTGAGCTCCTTGTCGGCGACGTCGGCGAAGAGCCGCGCCTCCGCCGCGTACGCGGAGTGCCGCACATCGGCGGAGGCGCGCTCCAAGGCGATGTCGTCGCGCAGCTCGATGCCCTGGGTCGCCGAGTTGACCGTCGCCCGGTGGCTCAACGCCCAGGCGATGGCGTCGTCGTGCGCCATGACCTTCAGGAGGAGGAAGCTGTCTCCGGCATCCGGTGCGAGAACGACCCCGCGCATGAACTTGGTGACGCGCAGGGTGCGGATCCGCGGATCGCGGGGGTTCTCCAGTTTTTCCAGGTGGAGCCCGGCGTGACGGTGCTCGCGGAACTTGTCGAAGACCTCGTGGACCCGCTTCTGGACGGTCTTCTCCAGCCGGGCGAACTCCAGGAGGAAGTCCTTGTGGATTCCCAGCGTCGCCATCTGTGCCCCCGGGTCGTACGCGTGTCGACGTTTCGACTGATCACCGTACGGTACGGCGCGACAATGGCTCGTCGACAGCGAGGGTTTGACGAGAGGACGGGCGTGCACGCTCAGGAGACGACCTTCAGCAAGCTGGTCCAGGGGGAGCAGCAGTTCCAGGTACCGCTCTACCAGCGCACCTACAGCTGGCAGCGCGACGAGCTACGGCAGTTGTGGGACGACGTGCAGGAGCTGGTCGAGGACCGACAGGAAGGGCGCCCCGGCTCCGGCCACTTCCTCGGCTCGGTGGTATTGGCACCCGAGCGCGTCGCCGCGGGCGGCATGCAGCGTTGGCTCGTCGTGGACGGGCAGCAGCGGATGACCACCCTGATGCTCGCGTTCACCGCCCTGCGGGACCACCACCGTGGCCGGGGCTCGACGAAGAAGGCCGCCCGCATCAACGACCTGATCCTGGTCAACGCCTACCAGGACGGGCACGACAGCTACCGGTTGCTGCCGACGCAGGCGGACCGCGAGGCGTACACCGCCTGCCTGGACAGCCTTCCGAAGGCCGGCGGCGCCGGGAACGTGGGCGCCGCCTACCGCTTCTTCGTGGCGGCCCTGGCGGAGGGGACGGAGAGCGGGGGTGAGGCCTGGGTGGACGCGGTCGAGTCCGTCCTCGGCGACTGCCTGTCGATCGTCGCGATCACCGCCGCGGAGGGCGACAACGTCTACCGCATCTTCGAGTCCATCAACAACACCGGAGTAGGGCTCAGCCAGAGCGACCTGCTGCGCAACTACCTCTTCATGTGCCTACCCACCAGGGGCGAGGACGTCTACCGCAAGCGGTGGCTCCCCATGCAGGAGCTGCTCGGCCCCGCTCATCTGGAGCTGCTGGTGTGGCTCGACCTCGTCGTCGGAGGGAACGGCCGAGCGCGGCAGAGCGAGATCTACCGGGACCAGAAGAAGCGCCTGGAGCCGCTGAGCGGCGACGAAGCCGCGCTGGAGGCCGAGATCGCCCGGTTCTCGCTGCGCGCCGACCGCCTCATGCGGATCCTGGAGCCCGAGCGGGAGAACGACCCGGAGCTGCGGGCGGTACTGGAGCGCCTGTCGCGCTGGGGCGGCCAGACCCACTACCCGCTGACCCTGCACCTCCTCGACCTCGTGGACACGGACCGGACCACGGCCGCGGAGGCGGCGGCCACCCTCACGTTCGCCGAGAGCTACATGGTGCGGCGCCTCTTCGCGGGCCTGTCCACGACGGGCAGCAACCGGGTGTTCATGGAACTCCCCAAGGAACTGGACAAGGACGGCTCGCCGGCCGACGCGGTACGCCGCTTCCTCTCACGGCCCCGCACGGGCGCCCGTGTCTGGCCGAGCGACGAGGCGGTCCGTGAAGCCGTCCGCACCCGCCCCTTCTACAAGACCGGCCGCAGCAACCAGCGCTTCCAGATCCTGCGCCGGCTGGAGGAGAGCTATGGGTCGAGCGAGCCCGTCGACTACGACAAGGCACCGCTGACCGTGGAACACGTACTGCCGCAGCGGCCGGCGCAGCAGTGGTTCGACCTGCTGGCCGAGGAAGCCGCGGACGGCGAGAGCCCCGAGGAGATCCACAACCTGCTCGTGCACACCCTCGGCAACCTCACCCTCTCGGGCGAGAACGCACGACTCTCCAACCACCCCTTCCACCGCAAGCAGGAACTGCTCGACTCCAGCGCGCTCCGGATGAACCAGCACATCGCCGCACAGGAGCGCTGGGGTCGCACCGAGATCCTCGCGCGGGCCGAGGAACTGGCGGATCGGGCCGTGCGGCTGTGGCCCGGACCCCTGGAGGGCGTCGTGCGGGCGGACGACGAATGGGCCGGCTGGCGGGAGCTGAGGGAGACCCTGCTCGCGGTTCCGGCCGGGACCTGGACCTCGTACGGCGAACTCGCCGCCCTGATCGGGACCAGCGCCATCGCCGTCGGCAACCACATGGCGGCCAGGACGGGACTGCACTGCGCGTACCGCGTGCTGACCGCCGACGGCCGGATCGCGGGCGGGTTCCGGTGGACGGACGACCGGTATTCCGGCGACCCCCAGCTGGTCCTGGAGGCCGAGGGCGTGCCCTTCGACGAGAACGGCCGTGCCTCGAAGGCGCACCGGCTGAGCAGCGCCGACCTGGCCGTCCTGGTGGGCAGGGAGATCCCGGAGGAGAGCCCGGCGGGGCCGCCGACGGCGTCGCCGGCCGGCGGTGACGAGGCGGCCGTCCGCTTCGAGACGCTGCTGCGCGCGAACCAGACGCCGCAGGTCGTCGAAGGCGTCCTGGGCGCGCTCCGGTTCTGGGAGGAACAGGGCGGCCACCAGGTCTACGGCAAGGCGAGCGAGACCAGCTGCTTCCCGACCTTGGACGCGGGCGCCGCGCATGCGCCGCGCACGCTGTGGCCGATCGGCATCTACCCGGTGAGCGGCACGGCGGAGGTCGTCTTCCAGTACCTCAAGCGACGTCCGCCGTTCGACGACGAGCCGCTGCGGCGGGCCCTGATGGAGCGGCTCAACGCCATCGAAGGCATCGACCTGGCGGAGGCCAAGCTGGACCTGCGTCCCTCCTTCCCGCTGGAGGTGTTCGCCGCCCATGGCGCGGAGATCCGTTCCGTACTGGAGTGGTTCGTCCACGAGGTCGCCT
This sequence comes from Streptomyces sp. NPDC048331, assembly GCF_043201215.1. Lineage (NCBI taxonomy): Bacteria > Bacillati > Actinomycetota > Actinomycetes > Kitasatosporales > Streptomycetaceae > Streptomyces > Streptomyces sp. NPDC048331. The sequence continues at coordinate 23,888 of NZ_JBICYT010000026.1, forward strand.
TGGCGGAAGCCCGCCGCCCGATCGAAGACGCCGATCCGGCGATGTGCTGACCCGTGCGGTAAGGCGGGGCGGCCGCGGCGCCCCGTTGGCTCAGGATGGTGCCTGCATGGCACACGCTCTGACCTGCGAGTTCGATGTGTGTGACATCTGAGGCGCCACGTTGGCTCGTCATGGCGCCAGATGTGTGTCATGCTAGGGCTATGGACCTCACGCCCTATGTCGCCAGCCTTCGCAACGAGCTCGCGGTAGCCGCCGAAGCCGGTGGCGAAGATGCCCGCGCTCTCGCCGAGCGCATCACCGCGCCGCTGGAGTCGGCCACCAGACTCATCCTGTTGAGCGCCCTGTCGGACGCCATGGGTGAGGTCACCCGGGAGCTGGCACCGGGGTCGGTGGACGTGCGGTTGCGCGGGCTCGAGCCCGAGTTCGTCGTGACCGCGCCGCCGAAGGAGGAGCCCTTCGCGGCGCAGGGCTTCGAGGAGATGCACGCCCCGTCCGCCGTTCCGCCCCTGCCGGAAGGGGAGGACAGCGGCACCGCACGTATCAACCTCCGACTCCCCGGCCACGTCAAGACCCGTGCGGAGCAGGCGGCCGCGCGGGAGGGGCTCTCGCTCAACGCCTGGATCGTCAGAGCCGTCTCGGGCGCCCTGGAGCCCGGCGGACGCCCGGGCGACGGGACGGCGCCCCGGCGGAGCGGCGGCGGCAAGAGCTTCACGGGCTGGGTGAGCTAGGGCCTGATCCGAAGACAGGCCCTGGGGCGGGCTACGGGGTCGGTCCCCTGGCACCACGTCGGCGGGCGAGGGGCCGATCACTCTCGCGACATCTTCACGTCCCCGCGGCGGGGGCGACCACCAGACCCACGAGGACGGGACAGCCATGCCTTCTTACGACACCGAGGGACCCATCACCGCGACCATCCACGTCGAGGTCGGAGTCGCCCGGATCAGTGCCACGGACCGCACCGACACGGTGGTCGAGATCCACCCGCGCACCGCCGGCAACAAGGACGACATCCGCGCCGCCGAGGAGACCAGGGTCGAGTTCGACGACGGCACCCTGATGATCCGCACCCCGAGGTCACGCGGGCTGTTCAGCGCTCGCGGTTCGGTCGCCGTCGATGTCGCCCTGCCCGAGGGCTCGCGGCTCCTCGGGACGCTGGAGCTGGGCGACATCAGCTGCAAGGGGACGCTGGGCCGATGCGAGGTCCGCACCAGCGCCGGCAACATCCGGCTCGACCGGACCGGCCCGGTGCGGCTGAAGACGCAGCACGGGGACGTGCTGCTGGACGCGGCGGCGGGCGATGTCGACATCACCACCGGATCGGGCGAGGTCCGGGTCCGTACGGTCGGCGGCAAGGCCGACATCAAGAACTCCAACGGCAACACGTGGCTGGACGAGGTGGAGGGCGATCTGCGGCTGAAGGTCGCCAACGGAAACATCACGGTCGGCCGCGCGCAAGGGTCTGTGTCGTCGAAGAGCTCGAACGGCCACGTTCGCCTCGAGGACGTGGCGCGCGGCACGGTGGAGCTCCAGACCAAAGCGGGCAACATCGAGGTCGGCATTCGCCAGGGGACCGCCGCCTGGCTCGACATCAACTCCCAGGCCGGAACGGTCCACAGCACCCTCGGCTCCGCCGAAGGCCCCGCAGCGGGCGCGGAGACCGTCAAGGTGCACGCGAGGACCAGCCTCGGTGACATCACCGTCCAGCGTGCGCCCGGCGCCTGACGCCAGAGCTCTGCCTCGTGACAGCTACGGAACGGAGGGGGCACGATGAGTGCCGCGACGGAACAGATGGCCCCGCCCACGGGGATCAGCGCAGTCGGCCTGCGCAAGTCCTACGGCGAGAAGGTCGTACTCGACGGGATCGACCTGCGGGTACAGGCGGGCACGATCTTCGCGCTGCTCGGTCCGAACGGGGCCGGCAAGACCACCACGGTCCAGATCCTTTCCACGCTCATCGCCGCCGACGGTGGCGCGGCGACCGTGGTGGGCCACTCGCTGGAACGGAGCCCGGATGCCATTCGTGCCCGGATCGGCGTCACCGGCCAGTTCGCGGCGGTGGACGGGCTGCTGACCGCCGAGGAGAACATGCTCCTCATGGCGGACCTGCACCACCTGGACCGGGCGGAGGGCAGGCGCCGCACAGCCGAGTTACTCCGACAGTTCGAACTCACCGACGTGGCGACCAAGATGGCCTCCACCTTCTCCGGCGGCATGCGCCGCAAGCTGGACCTGGCGATGACCCTCGTCGGCAACCCGAGTCTGATCTTCCTCGACGAGCCGACCACCGGTCTCGACCCGCGTAGCCGACGCACCATGTGGCACCTGATCCAGCAACTCACCGCCCAGGGCGTGACCATCTTCCTCACCACCCAGTACCTGGAAGAGGCCGACCAGCTCGCGGACCGGATCGCCGTCCTCGACAAGGGCAAGATCGTCGCCGAGGGCACCGCGGACGAGCTGAAGCGCCGTATCCCCGGCGGGCACATCCGACTCCAGTTCTCCGACCTCTCCGGACTGGACGCCGCCGCGAGCCGGCTGGACCTCGCTGCCGCCGCCCGCGACGAGGAGAAGCTCGCCCTGCAGATCCCGAGTGACGGCAGCATCCCCGCATTGCGCGCCGTGCTCGACCTGCTGGAGAGCGCCGGTGTCGAGGCGGACGCGCTGACCGTGCACACGCCCGACCTGGACGACGTCTTCCTCGCCCTCACCGGTGACGGGTCCCGCCACCACGCCGCCACCGCTCCCAGCTCGGCCGACACGGTGCGGGAGGCCCGCCGATGAGCACCACGTACGCGATGCGCGACTCGATGACGATGCTGCGCCGCAACCTCAAGCACGCCCAGCGCTACCCCTCGATGACGATCTCGATCGTCGCGATGCCGATCCTGATGCTCCTGCTGTTCGTGTACGTCTTCGGCGGCGCGCTCGGCGCCGGCATCGAACTGCCGGGCGGAGGCACGGGCGACCGTGGCGACTACACCAACTTCGTGGCCCCCGGCATCCTCCTGATGGCCGCGACCGCCGGTGCGGTATCGACCGCCGTGTCGGTGTGCACGGACATGACCGAAGGCATCATCAACCGCTTCCGGACCATGTCGATATCACGGTCCTCCGTACTGACCGGGCACGTCGTGGGCAATGTCGTCCAGACCATGATCAGCCTGGTCCTGGTCATCGGTGTCGCCCTGCTGGTGGGCTTCCGGCCCAACGCCACCGTCGTCGAGTGGTTCGCGGTCATGGCCATCCTGGCCCTGCTCGCCTTCGGCCTCAGCTGGCTGTCCGCGGCGATCGGCCTGGGCTCCAGCAGCGTGGAGGCGGCGAGCAACGCGCCCATGCCGCTGACCTTCCTGCCTTTCCTCGGCAGCGCGATCGTCCCGCCGGAGTCCATGCCGGTCGGACTGCGCTGGTTCGCCCAGTACCAGCCCTTCACCCCGATGACCGACGCCCTTCGCGGCCTGCTCATGGGCACGGAGATCGGCAACAGCGCGTGGCTCGCACTCGGTTGGGGTGTCGTCCTCAGCGCCCTCGGCTACCTGTGGGCCCGCTCGGCCTTCAACCGCGAGGCGAAGATCTAGCGCCCGACGCCGGTCTGCCCTCGCTGATGGTGCCGCTGTCCCGTCGACGGGACAGCGGCACCATCGCCGGTTCACGCGGCGCCGCCGGGACGCCTCGTGGTGGCTCGGCGGCCGGCTCGTGTACGGGAACGACCACTGCACCGACCGCTACCAGTGCGGCATCCGCGCTGCCGGACTGCCGTACCTGACCCTGCGCAACTACGCCTGGGTCGCCCGTCGAGCCGACGGGTCGGCTGGAGGTGCCGGGCGGTCGGCTCCGGTGGTGGCACAAGGCGGCGGAGCGGTCCGGCGCGGGTCGACAGGCGGACATCGGTGCCTGAACCGGGCGGCGCCCGTCCCGCCCGTCACGTCCTTCCGTGGCCGTGCCGCGTCCCCTCAGGCGGAGCCGACGGGGCCGACGGATACAGCGTCCGCGGTCATCGCGTCGCGCAGGCTCCTCGGCCGTAGATCGGTCCAGTTCGCCTCGACGTGTTCGAGGCACCTCTCGCGGCTCTCCTCGCCGAACACGACGCGCCAGCCGGCGGGAATTGCGGTGAACGAGGGCCACAGCGAGTGCTGTTCCTCATCGTTCACCACGACGTAGAACCGGCCGTCGGCATCGTCGAACGGGTTACTGCTCATGAGTCCACTCCAATGCAAGCCGTTCACGATTCGAGTCCCGGCCGTCGATGTTCCCTCCCCGTCTTCCTGTTGACGGGGCAGCGCTACACAGTGCCCTGAATCCTCGCCGTTCCGCACCGAATTCGCGGGAATGGGCCGTCGGTCTTCCCCGTCGCGACCGAAGCCGAACGGTGTCTCCGATCATCCACTGTGGCGCCATGATGGCATCACGCCTGCCGTAGTGGTGTCGATGTGGGTGCCGCGGCCGGGTGTGAGGTGGTGGTCAGGGGCGAAGGCCTCCACGATCTGGCCAAATTGCCTACAGGCGAACGCGCTTCCGGTGATGCCATCGTTGGCGTCCGACCTGGCCTGTGAGCGGTCGGCGCCCGCGTCCGACCGACTCCGGCGCTCGCGGCAGAGCACCACTTTTCAGCCACCTTGACGGAGTGGCGCAGTTATGGCGCGACTGTGGCGCCATATGTGTGCCATTCTGGTGTCATGGAGTTCGGGGGCGCAGCCCACGACATCACCTCCTCGTTCCGTACCGATCCGCAAGGAGTTCGTGTCCCATGGCCACCTTCCTTTACCAAGTGGGCCGTCTCGCCTTCCGGCGACGAGGCCTGGTGTCACTGCTGTGGCTCGCCGTCCTGGTCGGAGTCGGCTTCGCCGCCTCCACCGCCCCGCCTCCGCCCACCGACACGTTCTCGATGCCGGGGACGGAGTCGCAGAAGGCTTTCGACCTGCTGAAGGAGGAGTTCCCGGCCATGAGCGTGGACGGCGCGACCGCCCGCGTCGTGGTCCGCGCACCCGCCGGCGCGAAGCTCTCCGATCCCGCCGAGAAGGCCAAGGTCGAGAACCTCGTCGGCGCGCTGGCCGAGGCGCAGGACGTCGCGTCGGCCTCCGACCCCTTCAAGACCGGTGCACTCAGCCAGGACGGCACCACGGCATACGCCGTGGCCACGTACAAGGTCTCCGCCCTCGAGGTGAGCGACGAGGCGCACAAGGGCCTCGACGCGGCGCTCGCGGAGGCTCGGACGACCGGGCTGGTGGTCGAGGCGGGCGGTGACGCCGTCACGGTGGAAGGAGCGCCCGGAGGCGGTGCCGAAGGGATCGGCATCCTCGTCTCCGCCTTCGTCCTGGTCCTCACCTTCGGCTCGATGATCGCCGCCGGGATGCCCCTGCTGACGGCCGTCATGGGTGTCGCCATCGGCGGCGCGGCCATCACCGCACTCGGCAGCACCCTCGGACTGTCCAGCACGACCTCCACCCTCGCGCTGATGATCGGCCTCGCGGTCGGCATCGACTACGCCCTGTTCATCGTCTCCCGCTACCGCTCCGAACTGGCCGAGGGCCGGGAGCGCCAGGACGCCGCGGGACGGGCCGTCGGCACGGCCGGCTCCGCCGTCGTCTTCGCCGGACTCACCGTCATCGTCGCCCTCGCCGGCCTCGGCGTCGTGAACATCCCGATGCTCACCAAGATGGGTCTCGCCGCGGCCGGCACGGTCGCCGTCTCCGTACTCATAGCGATCACCCTCGTCCCCGCGCTGCTCGGCTTCGCACCGATCAAGGTCATGCCCCGCAAGGAACGCAAGCGGTTCTACGGCACGCCGCTCACGGAGCGTCAGCAGCGCAAGGCCGACGAGCGGGCCGCGCGCCGGAAGCCGAATCTGGGCACGCGCTGGGCGAGCTTCGTCGTCCGCCGCCCGCTGGCCGTCCTGCTCCTCGGTGTCGTGGGCCTCGGCGTCGTCGCCGTGCCCGCCACCGGCCTCCAGCTCGGCCTGCCCGGCGAGGGCACCATGGCTCCGGACACCACACAGCGCAAGGCGTACGACATGCTGTCCGAGTCCTTCGGTGCCGGGTTCAACGGGCCGCTGATGGTCACCGTCCAGGCCGAGGACGCGGCGACGGCGGCCGCCACCGTGGGCAGGGAGCTCGCCACGGTCGAAGGGGTCGCGGCGGTCACCCCGGCCACGCCCGACGACAACGGGGACACCGCGGTCCTGACCCTCGTCCCGAAGACCGGCCCGGCCGAGCCCGAGACCGAAGAACTCGTCGCGAAGATCCGCGGCATCGCGGACGGCCTCGGGACCGACCACGGCGCCGAGATCCTGGTGACCGGTCAGACCGCCCTGTTCATCGACTTCTCCCGAACCCTCGACGACGCGATGCTGCCGTACCTGGGCCTGGTGGTCGGACTCGCCTTCCTCCTGCTGGTGCTCGTCTTCCGCTCGCTGCTCGTCCCGCTCAAGGCGGCGCTCGGCTTCCTGCTCTCCGTCAGCGCGGCCCTCGGCGCGGTCGTGGCCGTCTTCCAGTGGGGCTGGCTCTCGGACGTCTTCGGCATCGACCAGCCGGGACCGATCATGAGCACACTCCCGATCTTCATGATCGGTGTGGTGTTCGGTCTCGCGATGGACTACGAGGTCTTCCTCGTGACCCGGATGCGGGAGGCCTACGTGCACGGGGCGCGGCCCGACGAAGCGGTGATCACCGGCTTCCGCTATGGCGGCCGGGTGGTCGGCGCCGCCGCGATCATCATGGTCAGCGTCTTCTCCGGCTTCATCATGGAGGTGAACGTCTTCGTCAAGATGGTCGGCTTCAGCCTCGCGATCGCGGTCCTCTTCGATGCGTTCGTCGTCCGCATGGCCCTGGTGCCCGCCCTGTTCGCCCTGCTCGGCCGGTCGGCCTGGTGGCTGCCCCGATGGCTCGACCGACTGCTGCCGAACATGGACGTCGAGGGCGAGAAGCTGAACCACGTGCTCGGGACCGCCCCGCTCCCGGCCCAGCAGTGCCGGGAGCAGCAGATCCACATCCCCGGCTGATGATCCGTCGACAGGAACCCCCGTACGCCGCCGGCCCCCGGAGCCGGCGGCGTACGGGGGTTCGCGCTTCCTCCGACCCGCGCCGCCGGCTACGCCAGCGGGAGGGTGATCAGCGTGCGCTTCTCGCGGAGGTACAGCTGCTTCCCGTTCGGGTCCGGCGACAGGAGGTAGGCGCTCGTCTCGTAGCGCCATACTGCGCGGCGGGTACGGATGTCGACGGCCCGCAGGCCCGCCGCGTCCATGCTGTAGACGTGGCTCGCGGTCACCACCGGGGCGATCTCTCGATTCGGGGCCGTGTCCTGCGCCGTGCCGCCCGCTGTGCCGCCTGCCGTGCCCTTCGTCGTGCCGTCCGCCAGGATCTCCGCCCAACGCTCCGCGCCGTTGCGCGCGTCGAGTGCGACGATGCCGCGCGTGCCCTCCACGGCGTAGACCACCCCGTCCCGGACGGTCGGCATGCCGTACCGGCGCTGGGCGATCACCTTGCCCACGTCGCGGCCCTCGCCGAAGGACCAGGCCTGCTTGCCGTCGGTGAGCCGCAGTGCCTGCAGGGTCTGCGCGCCGATGTACACGTGCGCGTCGTCCGTGGCCGGCTGGTCCGGCGTGTCGCCCAACGCCTCCAGCGACGCGGCCCAGCGCTCCGCGCCGCTCCCGGGGTCGTGCAGGGACACCCGCAGGGCGTCGCCCGTCTCGGCCCGCTGCCACAGCAGCACCCCGCCGCGTACGACCTTGGCGCGGACGAGGGACGGGTGTCCCCACTCCACCTGGCTCGCGGTGGGGGCCGCCGTCGGCTGCCGCCACAGCTCCTTGCCGCTCTTCAGGCTCGCCGCCACCACGGACCACTGGCCGCTTCCGGCCGCCTTCGCGCAGAGGAACACGGTGTCGCCGTTCACGCCCAGGATCTGGTTGAGCGCGTTCGTACCGTCGTACGCGGGCAGTCGGACGAGCGGCGTCTGCTCCTTGCCGTTCTCCTGAGACAGGGGTACCACCGCGAGGGCTTTGTCCGCGGCGTCCGGCTTCCTGACCCCGTACAGGACCTTGCCGTCGGTGGCGAGACGCCAGACGTCCGAGAAACCGTAGAAGTCCGTCAGGTACGCGCCGTCCCGCGGGGAGATCCCGACGGTCGTGATCCCACGGGCCATCACGAGCATGCCGTTCACCGACAGCGGCGTGCCGCCCACCTGCGGACGGCCCCCTTCGTCCTGCCACAACGGGTCCGGCGGCGACTGCAGGGCCGGCTGCTCGGCATCCGCCGCCGCCTCCCCGTCGCGGCCGCCGAGCCAGGCCCACAGCCCGCCTCCCGCCGCGAGTGCCACCGAGCCGGCCACGCCACCACCGACGGCCAGCAGCCTGCGGCGCGACATGTCGCCGCTGCCGCCGTCGGCGACGACGGTGTCCGGCTCCACGGCGGGCGCCGGCAGCCGCTGCGGCGGCTCGTGCCACACCGCCGCGGCGCGCCGGGCGATGTCCGCGAGCACCGGCTGCGGCAGCCCGTCCGCGAACGGGCCTTCACCCGGAGCCAGCAGTCGGGCCAGTTCAGCCGTCGTGGGCCGTCGGGTCGGGTCCTTGTCCAGGCAGCGGGCGAGTACGGACGCCAACGCCGTCGGTACGCCGCCCAGATCGGGCTCCGCGTACCGCACCCGGTACAGCAGGTCCGCGGCCTGGCCCCCGCCGAAGGGACCGTGTCCGGAGGCCGCGAAGACCAGTACGCCGCCCAGTGCGAACACATCGCCGGCGGGAGAGTGTTCGAGACCACCGGCCTGCTCGGGCGACATGAAGGCGGGCGTGCCGGCCGCGGCCCCGGTGCGGGTCAACCGTACGTCGCCGAGGGCACGCGCGATGCCGAAGTCGATGACCTTGGGCCCCGCCGCCGTGACCATGACGTTGGAGGGCTTGAGGTCGCGGTGCACCACGTCCGAGGCGTGCAACTGGCCCAGCGCCTGTGCGAGGTCCGCGCCCAGGGCGCGGACGCACGGCTCGGGCAGCGGGCCGGCGAGCCCCACCGCCTCGTCGAGCTGCGGCCCGATGACGTACTCGGTGGCCAGCCACGGCGTGGCGGCCGAGGCGTCCGCGGCGAAGACCCGGGCCCCGTGGCGGTCGCCGATGATCCGGGCCGCGTCCGCCTCCAGCCGGAAGCGGGTACGGAAGGTGGTGTCGGCGGCGATCCGGGCGTGCACGGTCTTGAGCGCGACCGTCCGTCCGGCCGCCGAACGGGCCAGATAGACCGTGCCCATGCCGCCGCTGCCGAGCCGGGCGAGCAGGCGGAAGTCACCGAGGGTCTGAGGATCGTCGTGGGTGAGTGGCGCGAGCGGTGCGCGCGGAGGCAAGGCGGACATCGGGGTCAGTGGACCTTCTGGGGCGAGGCGAACGGCTGCTGCGCGGCGGGGAGTTCCGCGGCGAGCAGCGCGGCGGACTGGGCGGCGAGCGCGGCGACCACCCGGCCCGGCAGTGGCACGGCCGCGTGGTCGAGGGCGGTTCCGGCCGGTGGGTACGCCTCCCCGCCGAGGTCCCGGCCCGCCGCCGGGGACACGAGCTCGCGCAGCAACTCCTGGGCGGACCGCGGCCGCGCAGAAGGGTCGGACGACAGACAGGACCCGATCAGCCGGCGCAAGCCCGGCGGCAGTTCGCTCTGCTCGGGCACGGTGTGCCCGGTCGACGCGTAGGCCAGTACGGCGCCGAGCGCGAAGACGTCCCCGAGCGGCTCGGGCCGGCCGCCGGACGCCTGTTCCACGGCCAGGCAACCGGGGTCGAGCCCGGGCAGCCCCGACCGCCGCACTCCGTCGGGAGCCGCTGCCCGCACCGCACCGACGCAGGTCAGTAGCGGCCCGCCCGCGGTGACCAGCACGGCGGCCGGCGACAGCCCCGCGTGCGTCACCCCCTGGGCGTGCACGGCGACCAGCGCCTCCGCGAGCGCGGCGCCGAGCCTGCGGACGGTCGCTTCGGGCAGCGGCCCGCCGTACGCGGCGAGCACGGCCGGCAGCGGCAGCGCCGGCGTGTACGGGGCGGCGTACCAGGGGAATCCGGCCGTGCCGCCCACCTCCGCGATGCCGAGGAACCGGGGCACGGACAACCGCCGGGCGCCCTCGGCCTCGATCGCCCACCGGGACGGGTCGGCGCCGACACGCGGCACGCAGACGAGGACGGTGCGCCGCCCGTCGGCGGTGCGCCCGAGGTAGCGGCGTTCGGGAACGGTGCGCTCGGTGGAGTCGGCGTCCAGCCGGGCCAGGACGACGTACGGCCCGATGTGCGACGGGTCGTCCTGCCGAAGGCGTTCCATGCGCGGGCTCTCCCAGGTCGGTCGGTGGGCTCCGAGCCTAAGCGGTGCGGCTCGGGGCGACGGAACGGGGCGGGCGGGGCGCGTGTCGGGAAGGGACAGCCCTCAGATGATGGTGGGCATGGCCGTGAGCTTCCCGTCGTTGACGAGGAAGACGCGATTCCCGGCCCCGGACATGCCCCAGGGCCCGCGCGACGCGGGGGACCAGATCCAGAACCGGCCGCCGTCGATGGTGGAGTGGGCCGACACCCCCTGCCCGTCCCCCTGGACGATCCACACCGTGCGGCCCTCCAGGACCGGGGGAGTGTGCGGCACCGGTCCCTTCGCGCTGCGGTTCTGCGGAAGGTACGACCCGCTCTTCGGATTCACCTGGTTCAGCGCCGTACCGTTCATGGCGTACACGTAGGTGCCCTTGAAGGCGGCCACGCCCCAGCCGCCCGCCCCCGGTTGCGGGGTTTCGGTGGCCTTGATCTCCTCCTTCCACACCGCGTCGCCCGTCCTGATGTCAAGGGCCGTCATGCTCCGCCCGCCGAGGTAGACGACGTCGTCCGAGACCAGCGGCTGCAGGGCGGACCTCGCCTGGTTGCCGACCCGCCAGACCGAGGCTCCGGAAGCGGTGTCGAAGGCGATGACATCGCCGTCGGCGCCGAAGAAGACGAGCCTGCCGGTTCCGACCGCGGCTCGTGGGCCGGGTGCTTTTACCGCCGCCGTCGCAAGCGGCACCGTCCAACGGACCTTGTGCGCGGCCGTGTCCACGGCCCGCAACTTCCCGCCGCGCGTCACCAGGTAGACCGCCGATCCGTCCGCGGCCAGGATGCGGCCGGTGTCGGCTCCCGCCACCGACCACTCCTGCCTGCTGGTAGAGGCCTCGAAGCCGAGCAGTGCCCCGCCGGAGCCCGCGGTCGCGAACCGATCGCCGGGCAGTTCGACGAGGCCGGCGGCCGGACGGACGTCGGGCAGCCGCCACTTCTCCTTGCCGTCGGTCGTCAGCCGGGCCGCCAGGCCACCGCCCGCGGCTGCGAAGATGACCACGTCGAGTACGGGCAGTGGGGTGGTGACCTGCCCGTCCACGGCCTTCGCCGCCACGGGCAGCGGACCCCACAACTCACGCGGTGCCGTGTCGTGGTCCCCGAAAGTCAGCGGCAGCGCCTCCGCCTGGTGGGCCAGTCCGGCCGCCGGGATCTTGCGCGGCTCTTCGCGCAGCAGCCACCAGGCGCCCGTGGCCCCGCCCGAGGCGGCCAGTACGCCCCCCGCCGCGACCGCGGTGCGCAGCACTCGCCTGCGGGACGGCCCGGTCCCGGACTCCTGCCCGACGACGGTGGCCTGACGGTCGGCCTCGACTTCCCGGCGCTCGATGTCCTTGGCCAGCGCTCCGGTGCGCCAGATCCGGTCCGCTCCCGGCCGCGGGGCGAAAGCGCCCATGATCTGCTCCGGGGCCGGCCGGTGCGCGGGATCCTTGGCGAGGCAGGGTGCGATCAGCTGTCGCAACTCGGGCGGTACGGAGTCCAGTCGCGGCTCCCCGTGCACCACCTCGTACTGCACGGCGGCCACATGGGTGCCGTCGAAGGTGCGCTGTCCGCAGGCCGCGTACGCGAGGACCGCGCCCAGCGAGAAGACGTCCGCGGCCGGGCCGACGCGTTTGCCGAGCACCTGCTCGGGAGCGCCGTACCCGGGGGTGACCGGCACCTGGCCCGTGGTGGTCAGCGTCAGCCCGTGCTCGGGGCGTGCGATGCCGAAGTCGATGACGCGCGGTCCCTGCGAGGTGAGGACGATGTTGGCGGGCTTCAGGTCGCGGTGGATCAGCCCGGCCGCGTGGATGTCGCGCAGGGTGGCGGCGAGCGAGGCGGCGAGCGCGCGCACGCCGTCGGCGGCGAACGGCCCGTGGTGGCGCACGGCTTCCTCGAGGGTGGGTCCGGACAGGAACTCGGTGGCGATCCAGGGCTGGCCTCCATGGTCGTCGATCCGCGCGTTCAGGACGCGGGCGACGCCGCCGCTGGTGACCGCCTGGGCGGTCTGCACCTCACGGAGGAAGCGCTGGACGAGGTGCGCGTCGTGCGCGAGCTCGGGCAGCAGCACCTTGACGGCCGCGGTGCGGCCGCCGTCCTCCCGGGCGAAGTACACCTTGCCCATGCCGCCCTCGCCGAGGACGCCGAGTACGCGGTACGGGCCGAGCCGGATCGGATCACCGGTGCCGAGGGGTTTCATGTGGTGCTGCTTCCTGTTCCTGTCGCTCCCGGCCCGCCGTACGGGCCCGCGGATTCGAGGGCGAGTGTTCGAAGGCTCGCCGACGTCAGTGACCGACGGGCAGGCCGTTCGGTTCCTTGATGCGCTTCATGATGATCTGCGAATTGACCTCGGTGATGCCGGTCAGGGCCGTCAGCTTCTCGATCCACAGGCGCTCGTACGCCCGCAGGTCGGCGACGGCGATCCGCAGCAGGCAGCCGGGGCTGCCGAAGAGGCGGTAGGCCTCGATGACGTCCGGGATGTCCTGGAGGGCCGCCTCGAAGGCCTCGACCGCCTCCCGGTCGCGGCGCACCTCCACCGAGACGAGCACCTCGAAGCCGCGGTCCACCGCCTCGGGGGAGATCACCGCGCGATAGCCCTGGATCACCCCGTCCTGCTCCAGCTGGCGCACCCGGCGCATGCAGGGGGAGGGGGTCAGTCCCACGCGCTGGGCGAGTTCCTGGTTGCTCAGGCGTCCATCGGCCTGGAGCTCACGCAAGATATCTCGGTCGATGTCGTCCATGGCGCAATTATCCCCCAGTGTTCATGGACGGGCCTGGGGCAAAACGCAATCACATTGCGCGTAGATCGCTCTATCATTGCTGCTTTGAGTACATATGTACGAGTGACGTACTAGTGACACGAGTGACACGAGTGAAGGGCGGCCACGGCCGATGGGACGGATCGTCGTGATCAGCACCGGCGGGACGATAGCCAGCCGCTGGCAGGGTTCCGGCTTCGCAGCGGACGCCGACGGGAACGAGGTGATCGCCACCGCACCACTGCCCGAGGGCGTCACCGTCGAACTGGTCGACCTGTTCAGCGTGAACAGCCCGCGTCTCACCACCGCACACCAGCTCACCCTGCTCCGCACCGTCCACGAGGTGCTCGCCGACCCCGGCGTCGACGGCATCGTCGTCACGCACGGCACCGACACCCTCGAGGAGTCGGCGTTCCTCCTCGACCTCCACCACCACGACCCGCGCCCGGTGGTCTTCACCGGCTCGCAGCGCCCCATGGGCACCGCCGACGGGGACGGCCCGGGGAACCTCTACGACGCCCTGCTCACCGCCGCGAACACGCGCGGGCTCGGCGTGCTCATCGCATTCGCCGGACGGGTGCACGCCGCCCGCGGCACGGTGAAGACCCAGGCCGTGGAGCTGGACGCGTTCGCCGACCCCTCGAAGGAACTCTTCGGGAAGATCGGCTTCGGCAAGGTCACCATCCTGCGCACCCCGCAGCGCCCGGCTCCGCTCCCGCTGCCCGCCATGCCCGAACTCCCGCCGCGCGTGGACGTGGTGGTGCACCACGCCGACGGCGACCCGGTCCTGTTGAACGCCGCCGTCGAGGCGGGCGCGCGCGGCATCGTCCTCGTCGGCACCGGCGCCGGCAACGCCACCCCGGAGATCGTGGAGGCCGTCCGGGCCGCCGTGGGCCGCGGGGTCCTCGTCGCACTGACCACCCGGGTCATGGCCGGACCGGTCACCGAGATCTACACGCACGGCGGCGCGGTCGACCTCGTGGCCGCCGGAGCCGTCCCGACCGGAACCCTGCGCGCCGGCCAGGCCCGCATCGCGGTCCTCTCCGCGCTGCTCGCCACGGACAACAAGGTCGAACAGGCCCGCATCCTGCGCGAGGCACTGGGCGCGGACGGCTCGGTACTCGTCGGGGCATAACCCTGCGGGGGGGGGCCCCCCGGGGGCCCCCCCGCCCCTTCCACCCCGCCCCAGCCCTTCGCGCGCCGCGCGCCGACGAGGCGTGCCCCGGCACGCCCCCGCGCCCCGCACCAGAACAGGAACGGAACACACCACGTGACGAGTGACACCCCGGGGCCCGCCCCCGAGCTGAGCGGCCGGATCCGCGGCGGTCCCGCCGAACTCCTCCACGATGAAGTGCTCGCCCCGCAGTTCGGGTTCGAGTCCCGCCACCTGCTGCGCCACTACGTCGCCATCGAGAAGACCCTGGCCGCCGAGTACGTCCGCATGGACCTGATCACCGCCGAGGAGGCCCACCGGATCGCCGCCCTGCTGGACTCCGTCGGGCCCGACACCCTCAGCGCGCAGCCCGGCGCCAACATGTCGGACATCGCCTTCGCCCTCGAACGGCACGTGGAGGCGGGCCTGCCCGCCCCGGTCACGCGCTGGCACGCCGACCGCAGCCGCAACGACCTCCAGGCCTGCGCCCAGGTGATGTACGGCCGCGACCAGCTCGCCCGCTTCGCCGACGCGCTCCTCGAACTCGGAGAGGTCGTGCACGAGTTGGCCCAGCGCACCTGTGACCTGCCGATGCCGGGGTACACCCACTTCCAGGCCGCCCAGATCATCACCCCGGGCTTCCACCTCGCCGCGCTCTCCGAACACCTGCTGCACACCCACGCCAGGCTGCTGAACGCGTACGACGGCATCGACACCTGTCCGCTGGGCGCCGGCGCCATGGCCGGACAGGAACTGCCCTGGGACCGCGATCGGATGGCCCGGCTGCTCGGGTTCTCCCGGCCGCAGCCCCACGCCCTGACCGCCGTGGCCTCGCGCCGCTGGAGCGCCGAACTGACCGCCGAGCTCAGCCTGCTGGGCACCGCGCTGAGCCGCTTCACCACCGACCTGCTCACCTGGGGCGGCAGCGAGTACGGGTTCATCGAACTGCCCGACGAACTGTCCGGCATCTCCTCCGCCATGCCGCAGAAGAAGAACTACCCGGTCCTGGAGCGCATCCGGGGGCGCACCGCCCACCTGACCGCCTTCCACGTCGACGTGCTCCTGGGCCAGCGCAACACCCCCTTCTGCAACCTCGTCGAGGTGTCCAAGGAGGCCGGCACCCACCTGCTGCACGCCTTCGACTCGGCCCACGGCACCGTCCGCCTCCTCACCGAGGTGCTGCGCAGACTGACCTTCCGCGCCGACCGCATGCGCCAGGTGTGCGAGCGCGAGTTCCTCGGCGGGTTCAGCCTCGCCAACGCCCTCTGCCTCACCGAAGGGGTGCCCTGGCGCACCGCCCAGGTCGTCGCCGGGAAGTACGTCGTGCTCGCCGCGACGGCGGGCGCCGCCCCCGCCCCGGGCGAACCCGCCCTGCTGGCCGAGGCGGCCGCCGGACACGGCATCACCCTCGCCGACCCCGCCCGGCTCCTCGCCGAGGCCTTCGACGTCGACCGTGGCCTGGAGCGCATGGTGTCCGCCGGATCGGCCCGCCCCGACGCCGTCCGCGCGGTCCTGCGCACCCAGCGGGAGACGTACGAACAGCTGCGCGCCGACTGGCGGGTGCGCGCCGCCACGCTCCGCGCGGGCGCCGAGGAGGGCGACCGCGCCCTGTACGGAGCGACCGGCGACACGAATCAGGAGGAGGACGGCGATGGCACCCGCACCCACGTACAGCACGCCCACTGACAGCGTCGCGGCGGCGACCGCCGCCCCCGTCGGACCCGGCTCCGGCAGTGCCTTCGGCACCTTCGGCGAACTGCTCCAGGGCGCCCTGCCCCACCCGCAGGGGGACTTCCTGGTCACCTTCCCCCTCGCCCGCTGGGCCACCGCCGTGTTCCGTCCCGAGCCCGGCCGCCGCGAGGTCCAGGTCCACCCGGCCCACAAGGCCAAGTCCCGTCGCGTCGCCGAGGCCGTCCTGGCCGCCCTCGGCACGACGGACGGCGGTCTCCTGGAGGTCGCCGGGGACCTCCCCGAGGGCAAGGGCCTCGCCAGCTCCTCCGCGGACCTGGTCGCCACCGTACGGGCCGTCGGGGCCGCCCACGGGCGCGCCTTCACCCCGGCCGAGACGGAGGACTTCCTGCGCGGCATCGAACCGGCCGACGGGGTCATGTACGACGAGATCGTCGCCTTCCACCACCGCGAGGTGCGCCTCGGCCGCCGGCTCGGCGTACTGCCGCCCCTCACCGTGGTCGCCCACGACGAGGGCGGCCAGGTCGACACCGTCGCGCACAACCGGGTCGCCCGGGCCATCGGCGCCGCCGACCGGCAGGAGTACGCACGCCTGCTGGACCGGCTCACCGACGCCGTGGCCCGCGGCGACCTCGCCGAGGTCGGCGCCGTCGCCACCCGCAGCGCCGAGATGAACGCCCACCGCCGCCGACGTGCCGGATTCGCGGAACTGCACGCACTGTGCCGCGAGGTCGACGGGCTGGGCCTGGTCCTCGCCCACAGCGGCACCATGCTCGGCGTCCTCCTGGAGGCGAACGATCCCGCCCTCGCCGGCAAGACCGAGCACATCCGGGCCGGCTGCGCCGCTCTCGGCGGAGAGGTGTCCGTGCACCGCTCCCTCGGCGCCGACGACAGCTGGAGCCCGCAAGGCCCGCCCGCCCACCCCACCGAGCTGGAGATCTGAGCATGCTGTTCGACACCGTGACGGACGCGATCGGCGGGACCCCACTGGTCCGGCTGCGTCTGGGCGAGGCCCGCGGCGTGGAGGTCTACGCCAAGCTGGAACTGCAGAACCTCTTCGCGATGAAGGACCGCGTCGCCCGCAACATCCTGCTGGAGGCCAGGCGGCTGGGCACCCTGAAGCCGGACGCGCCCGTCATCGAGAGCTCCTCCGGGACGATGGCCCTCGGCGTCGCCCTCGTCGGCCGCTCGCTCGGCCACGAGGTGCACATCGTCACCGACCCGCGCATCGACCCCGTCACCCTCGCCAAACTCCGCGCCCTGGGCTGCCGGGTGCACGTCGTCGAGGCCATGACCAGCCACGGCTGGCAGAGCGCCCGCCTGGAGCGGCTCGCGGAGCTGCTGGACGAACTGCCGGGTGCCTTCTGGCCACAGCAGTACACCAACCCCGACAACCCCGGCGCCTACCGCACCCTCGCCGGTGAACTCCTCGCGGACCTCGGTCGGTTCGACACCCTCGTCGGAGCCGTCGGCAGCGGCGGATCCCTGTGCGGCACCTCCCGGGCGCTGCGCGAGAGCCTGCCCGCGCTGCACGTCGTCGGCGTCGACTGCGTCGGCAGCGCCCTCTTCGGCCAGCCCGACGTACCGCAGCGGCTGCAGAGCGGGCTGGGCAACAGCCTCCTGCCCAAGAACCTGGACCGCACCCTCATCGACGAGGTGCACTGGCTCAACGACCACGAGGCCTTCGCCGCGACCTGGGACCTCGCCCGCGAGCAGCAGATCTTCGGCGGCAACACCTCCGGCTCCGTCTACCGGGTCCTCACCGGCCTCGCCGACCGCGCCGAGCCCGGGACCAGGATCGTCGGCATCCTGCCCGACCGCGGCGACCGCTACGCCGACACCGTCTACAACGACGAGCACTGGGACGCGCACCGGCTGCGCGAGGTGCCCACCGCCACCGCGCCGGCCGCCCTCGGCGCCGACGGGACCGCCCGCACCTGGTCCAGCCTCGCCTACAGCCCGCCCGCCGGGATCGAACGGCACCTGCTGTTCGTGGAGTCCAACACCACCGGCACCGGCATGCTCGCCCTGGACCGGGCACGCGAACTGGGCACCGTACCGGTCCTGCTGACCGGCGACCCCGACCGCTACCGGGGCCTCGCGGAGACCGGCACCGAGGTGGTGCGCTGCGACACCAACTCCGACTCCGCCCTGCGCGCCGCCGTGCAGGAGCGGTTCCGCCGCGAGGAGATCGCCGGGGTCACCACCACCAGCGACTTCTACGTACCGGCCGCCGCCCGCGTCGCCCGCTGGCTCGGCCTGCCCGGCAACCCGCCCGAGGCGGTGGCCCTCTGCCGCGACAAGTCCGCGCTGCGCGAGAGGCTGCGGGAGGCGGGGGTCCGCCAGCCCCGCTACGTGCCGGTCCGCGAGCCGGCCGAGGCCGCGGCCGCCGTCGCCCGCACCGGACTGCCCTGCGTGGTCAAGCCGGCCGACGACTCCGGCTCCACCAACGTCCTGCTCTGCGCCGACGAGGCCGAGGTCCGCGCCCAGATCGCGCGGATCCTCGCCATCGACACCAACGTGCGGGGCATGCCCACCGCCCGCACCGCCCTCGTCGAGGAGTACCTGGACGGGCCGGAGTACAGCGTCGAGATGTTCGGCGGGGAGGGGCAGGCCGTCTGCGTCGGCATCACCG
The DNA here is from genome assembly GCF_043201215.1 of Streptomyces sp. NPDC048331. Lineage (NCBI taxonomy): Bacteria > Bacillati > Actinomycetota > Actinomycetes > Kitasatosporales > Streptomycetaceae > Streptomyces > Streptomyces sp. NPDC048331. Next base: position 42,394 of record NZ_JBICYT010000026.1, read on the forward strand.
CCAAGTCCGTGACCACCGGCCCGCACTTCGTCGAGCACCGCCACATCTTCCCCGCCCCGCTGCCCGCCGCCACCGCCCAGCTGATCACCGACACCGTGACGGCGGCCCTGGACGCGGCCGGGATCCGGCTGGGCGCCACCCACACCGAGGTCAAACTGACCGCCGACGGGCCCGCCCTCGTCGAGATCAACCCGCGCCCGGCCGGCGGCATGATCCCCGAGCTGATCCGGCTCGCCACCGGCGTGGACCTCCTCGACGCGCAACTGCGCGCCGCCCTCGGCCTGCCCGCGCACCTCAAGGCCGAGGAGACCGGCCACGCCGGGATCCAGTTCCTCCTCGCCGACGCCGACGGCACCCTCACCGCCGCCCAGGGCACCGAGACCGCGGCAGCCGTCGACGGGGTCGAGTCGGTGCTGGTCACCGCCGCGCCCGGCACGCCCGTCCGCAGGCCCCGCAGCGCCTCCGACCGGCTCGGGCACGTGATCGCCCGCCATGCCCAGCCCGCGGGTGTGCACGCCGCCCTCGACGCGGCGCGCGCCCTGGTCCGCCTCGACATCGAGGCCGCGCCCCGCTCCTGATCCTGCGCCGCCCCGATCCTGCGCCGCCCCGATCCTGCGCCGCCCCGATCCTGCGCCGCCCCGATCCTCGCCGCTCCCGATCCTCCGCCGTACCTGTTCCGACGACGCGCCGTACGACCCGTACGACCGCACCCGACCCGAAAGGTGAACCGCCATGAGCAACCCCTTCGAGAACGACAACGCCTCCTACGTCGTGGTCCGCAACGACGAGCTCCAGCACTCCCTGTGGCCCGCCACCAACCCGGTCCCGGCCGGTTGGACCGTCGTGCACGGCCCCGACGGCCGCCAGGCCTGCCTGGACCACGTCGAGCGGGTCTGGACCGACATGCGCCCCGCCTCCCTGGTGGCCGCCCTCGCCGGGAACGCCCCCCGTGGCTGAGCCCGTCCACCGCACCGAGCACCCGGCCGGACCCGACCCCGTACGGATCCTGCGCACCCTCTTCGCCGAGATCCTCGGCCGCGCCGAGGTCGACGCGGGCCACAGCTTCACCGGGCTGGGCGGGGACAGCATCCAGGCGATCCAGGTCGTCAGCCGGGCCCGTGCGGCCGGCCTGGTGGTCAGCACCCGCGACGTGCTCCGCGCGGAGAGCGTGAGCGCGCTCGCCGCCACCGCCCGCGCCCAGGGCCGGGTGCGCGAGGGAGCCGGACCGACCACGCCCCCGCGCCGGCTGGGTCCGCTCGCACCCACCCCGATCATGGGCTGGCTCGCCGAACTCGGGGGTCCCGTCGACACGTACAACCAGTCGCTCGTCCTGCGCACCCCGCCGGGCTTCGGGGCGGCCGCCGCCGAACGCACCGTCCAGGCCCTCCTGGACACCCACGAGATGCTCCGACTGCGGCTGCCCGACGGGATCGGTGCCACCGGCACCGATCCGGTCGTACCGCCCGCGGGCTCCGTCGACGCGGCGGACCTGCTGGAGCACGTGGACGCCCGCGCGACGGGCGAGGCGGAACTCCCCGCCCTGACCCGCGAGCGGATGCGGGCCGCGCGGCGGCTGCTCTCGCCCCGCGACGGCCACATGCTGCGCGCCGTGCTCCTGGACCGGGGCGCCGGACACCAGGGACGGCTCGCGCTCGTCGTCCACCACCTCGTGGTCGACGGCGTCTCCTGGCGGATCCTCCAGGACGACCTGCGCAGCTGCTGGACGGCCCTCGGCGAGGGCCGCGAGCCCGTCCTGGAACCGGCGGCGACCCCCTTCGCGCACTGGGCCGACCTGCTGCGCGCGGAGGCCACCTCCGGCCGCCGGACCACCGAGGCCGACCGCTGGGCCGCCGCCCTGCGCGAGGCCCCGCAGGCCCTCGCCGGGGTCCGCGCGCCCGGCGGCCTCGACCCCGAGAGCCCGGAGAACACCCTCACCCTGACCCTCGGGCCGGACGTGACGGGCCCCCTCCTCACCACCGCGCCCGGCCTCGTCAACGGCACCGTCAACGACGTGCTGCTGACCGCCCTGGCTCTCGCCGTGCTCGGCCGGCGCGGCGCCGACGACGCGGACGGGACGGACGAGGAGGGCGCCGTGCTCATCGACGTCGAGGGCCACGGCCGGGAGGACATCGCCGACGGCACGGACCTGTCCCGCACCGTCGGCTGGTTCACCACCGTGTTCCCCGTCCGCCTCGCCCTCGGCCGCCCGGACCTCGACGAGGCCCGGGCGGGCGGACCCGCGGTCGGCGCCGCCCTACGGCTGGTCAAGGAGGAACTGCGCGCCGTACCCGACAAGGGCATCGGCTTCGGGCTGCTGCGCCACCTCAACTCCCGCACCGGGCCGGAGCTCGCCGCCCGCGGCATCCCCCAGATCGGCTTCAACTACCTCGGCCGGTTCCCGATGGGCGGCGAAGCCCCCTGGGACGCCGCGCCCGGCCACGACTTCGCCCTCGACGACGCCGACGAAGGCCTGCCCATGGCCCACGCCGTGGAGGTCAACGCGGCCGCCCACGAAGGCCCGGACGGCCTCACCCTCAGCGCCACCTGGACCTGGGCGGGCAACGCCTTCCCCGGGCGGTGGGTCCACGACCTCGCGCAGGAGTGGTTCACCATGCTGCGCGCCGTCGTCACCCACGCCGCCCGCCCGGACGCCGGCGGGCTGACCCCCTCCGACGTGCCCCTGGCCCAGGTCAGCCAGGCCGACCTCGACACCTTCGAATCCCAGCTCGGAGCCCTGCTGTGATCCCTCTGTCCCATGCCCAGCAGCGGCTGTGGTTCCACGCCCGGGACAGCGCCGACGGCGCGCTCTACCACATCCCCGTCGGACTACGGCTGCGCGGCACCCTCGACCGCCCCGCCCTGCGTGCCGCGCTCGCGGACCTGAGCGGCCGCCACGAGGCGCTGCGCACCGTCTTCCCCGACGAGGCGGGCCGCCCCCACCAGCGGGTCCTGGCCCCCGCGGACGCCGTACCGGTGCTCGCGGTCGTCGAAGGTCCGCCCGCCGAACGCGCCCGGCGGGCCGAGGAGGCCTCGTCCCGGCCCTTCGACCTGGGCACCGAACCACCGCTGCGCGCCCACCTGTTCACCGACGGCGCCGAGGACCACTACCTGCTCCTGGTCCTGCACCACATCGCGGGCGACGGGCACTCCGTGAACATCCTCGTCCGCGACCTCGCCGCCGCCTACACCGCCCGGTGCGCCGGCCGGCCGGCCGAGTGGCCCGAACTGCCCGTCCAGTACCCGGACTACGCCCTGTGGCAGCGCGAACTCCTCGGCCCGGCCCAGGACCCCGCCTCCCTGCACGGCACGCTGCTCACCCACTGGACGGCCGTCCTCGACGGCCTGCCCGAGGAACTGGCCCTGCCCGCCGACCGGCCGCGCCCCGCCGTGGCCGGCCACCGGGGCACACTGGTGGAGGCGCGGACCGATGCGGCCGTCCACGCGGGACTGGCCGCGCTGGCCCAAGGCGCCCGCGCCACCCCGTTCATGGCCGTCCAGGCCGCCTTCGCGGTCCTGCTCACCCGGCTGGGCGCCGGCACCGACCTGCCGCTCGGCTGCCCCGTCGACGGCCGTGAGGACGAAGCGCTCACCGACCTCGTGGGTCTCTTCGTCAACACCCTGATCGTGCGTGCCGACACCTCGGGCGACCCCACCTTCACGGAGGTGCTGGGCCGGGTGCGCACCGCCGCGCTGGATACGTACGCCCACCAGGAACTGCCCTTCGAGTCGCTGGTCGAGCGACTCAACCCGGCCCGCTCGCCCGCCCGTCACCCGCTCTTCCAGGTCGCCGTCTCCGCCCAGCGCACCGAGCCCCTGACCCCCGCCTTCACGGGCCTGCGGGTCGAGGTGGAGGCGGTACGCACCGATACCGCCAAGTTCGACCTCACCCTGGAGGTCGAGGAGGTCCACGACCCGGCCACCGGGCAGCCCCTGGGCCTGGCCCTCGGCCTGGAATACGCGAGCGACCTGTTCGACGGGACCACGGCCCGGCGGCTGCTGGACCGCCTCGTCCACCTCATCGGAGCCGTCGTCCGAGAGCCGGGCGTCCCGCTGTCCGCACTCGACGTCCTGCTGCCCGGGGAGCGCGCCGACCTCCTGGAGCACTGGCAGGGCGCACCCGTCGCCCCGGACGCCCGTACCGTCCACGGGGCCTTCGAGGAGCGGGCCGCCGCCCACCCGGACCGCCCCGCCGTGCTCTGCGCCGGCCGGGAGACCACGTACGGCGAACTCGACGCCCGGGCCGACCGGATCGCCGGACGGCTACGCGGCCTCGGCGTCCGCCCGGGCGAGTCCGTGGCCGTACTGATGGACCGCTCCGCCGACCTGGTCGCCGCCTGCCTCGGCATCCTCAAGGCGGGCGCCGCCTACCTGCCGCTGGACGCGCGGGCTCCGCGCGCCCGTACCGAGGCCGTGCTCACCGCGGCCGCGGCCGCCGTCCTCGTCACCGACGTCCCGGACGGCGCACCCGTACCGGCGGGCCCGCGCCACGTCCTGCGTCCGGACGGCCGGCCCGCCGAAGGGGACCCGGCGGACGGGTCGGAGGGGCACGCCGACGCGCTCGCCTACCTGATGTACACCTCCGGCTCCACCGGCACCCCCAAGGGCGTGGCCGTCTCCCACCGTGAGGTCGTCGCCCTCGCCACCGACCGGCGCTGGTGCGGCGGCGCGCACGAGCGGGTGCTGTTCCGCTCCCCGCACGCCTTCGACGCCTCCACCTACGAGATGTGGGTGCCGCTCCTGAACGGCGGCCTGGTCGTCGTCGCCCCGCCCGGCGAGCTCGACGTCGACGCGCTGGCCCGGCTGATGTCCGAGGAGAAGGTCACCGGGACCTTCCTCACCGCCACCCTCTTCAACGTCCTCGCCGACCGCTGCCTGCCCGCGCTCGGCACGCTGCACGAGGTGATGACCGGTGGTGAGGCCGCCTCGCCGTCCATGGTCCGCAGGGTCCGCGAGGCCTGTCCCCGCACCACCGTCACCAATGCCTACGGACCCACCGAGACCACCACCTTCGCGGCGACCTTCGCGATCGGCCCGGGCCAGGAGGCCCCCGTCGGGCAGGTCCCGATCGGCCGCCCCCTCGACGGCACCCGGCTGCACGTCCTGGACGAGCGGCTCGGCCTCGTGGCGCCCGGCGTCGTCGGCGAGCTCTACATCGCGGGTGCCGGACTCGCCCAGGGCTACCTCGGCCGGGCCGCGCTGACCGCCGAACGCTTCGTCGCCTGCCCGTACGGCCCTCCGGGCACCCGGATGTACCGGACCGGCGACCTGGCCCGTTGGACCACCGACGGCCAGGTCGCGTACCTCGGCCGCGCCGACCGGCAGGTGAAGATCCGCGGACTGCGCATCGAACCCGCCGAGATCGAGCACGTGTTGGCCGGCCACCCGGCGGTGGGCCAGGCCGCGGTCACCGTCGTGGACACGGCCGCCGGTCCCGCGCTCGCGGGCTACGCCGTCCCCGCCGAGGGAACCCCCGCACCCGATCCGGGGGAACTGCGCGAGCACCTGCGCGCCCGGCTGCCCGACTACATGGTGCCCGCCACCCTCACCCTGCTCGACGCCTTCCCCGTGACCGCGAACGGAAAGACCGACCTGGCCGCGCTGCCCGTGCCGGGCCCGGCGACGGCCGGCATCGCGGGGGTCCGGCAGGAGCCGCGCACCGACGACGAGCGCGCCCTGTGCGCGATCTGGGAGCAGGTCCTGGGCGTGCCGGACATCGGCGTCCACGACAGCTTCTTCGACCTCGGCGGGCACTCCCTGCTGGCCACCCAGCTGCTCGCCGAGGTCCGGGACCGGTTCGGCGGTGCCGTCGGCATGCGCCAGTTCTTCACCGGCCCCACCGTCGCCGAACTGGCCGCCGCCCTGCCCGCCGCCGCGGCCGCCGGCGCCGGTGACGAGGACCCGCCGATCATTCGCCGCGCCCGCCGCACCCAGACCGTCTGACCACCGAAGGAACACCACCGTGAACCACCCGCCGTCCGCCCCCGCCGCCACCCCCGCCGCCACCCCGGCCCCCGCCGCCCGCTCCCTGGTCGAGGACGTCCTGCCGCTCTCCCCGCTCCAGGACGGCATCCTCTTCCACGCCCTCTTCGACGAGGAGGAACGCGACGTCTACGTGGCCCAGCTGCTCCTCGACCTCGACGGCCCCCTCGACGCGGACCGGCTGCGCGCCGCCGCCGACACCGTCCTGGAACGGCACGCCAACCTCCGCGCCGGCTTCCTGCGCCGCGCCACCGGCGAACCCGCCCAGGTCGTCCGGCGCGGCGTACGGGCTCCCTGGCAGGAGATGGACCTGTCCGGGCTCGGCGAGAGCGAGCGCACCGCCGCCGTCGACACCCTCCTCGCCGAGGACCGGGCCACCCGCTTCGACCTGGCCCGGCCGCCGCTGCTGCGCTTCACCCTCGTCCGCACCGGCCCGCTGTCCCACCGACTGCTGCTGACCTACCACCACATCGTGATGGACGGCTGGTCCTGGCCGGTCCTGGTCCGCGAACTCCTCGCCCTGCACCACGCCGACGACGCCCCGCTGGGGCCCGTCACCCCGTACTCCGCCTTCCTGAGCCGGCTCCACAGCCGCGACACGGCCGCCGCCCAGGACGCCTGGGCCCGCGCCCTCGACGGCCTGGCCGGCGGAACCCGTACCGCGCCCGTGTCCCCGCCGCCCGGCTCGGTCCTGCCCGACCGCGTGGAGACGTACCTCCCCGAGTCCCTGACCGAACGGCTCGGCGCCCTCGCCCGCGGCCACCGGATCACTTCCGGAACCCTGCTCCAAGGCGCGTGGGCGCTCCTGCTCGGCCGGCAGATCCGCTCCGAGGACGTGGTCTTCGGCGCCATCGTCAGCGGCCGCGACCCCGAACTGCCCGGCGTCGCCGACATCGTGGGCCTGTGCATCAACACCGTGCCGGTCCGCGTGCGGATCGACCCGACCGAGTCCCTCGTCGCGCTGTTCGAGCGGCTCCAGGACGAGCAGGCGCGCCTGATCGACCACCACCACCTGGGCCTGGTCGAGATCCAGCGGCTCGCGGGAGCGGGCGAACTCTTCGACTCCTGCGTCGCCTTCCAGAACTACCCGGTCGACGCGGCCGGCCTGGCCGCCCTCGGCGCGGGCGGGCTCCAGGTCACCGGAGTGGACCCGTACGACGCCGCCCACTACCCGCTCTCGCTGACCGCCATCCCCGGCGACCGACTGCGGCTGCAGATCGACTACCGGCCCGACGTCTTCGACCGCGACACCGCCCAGGCCCTGATCGAACGCCTCGCCCGGCTCCTGGAAGCCGTCGCCGAGGACCCCTCGTGCCCGGTGGGCACCGTGGACCTGCTCTCGCCCGCCGAACGCCACCGCGTCCTGGTCGAATGGAACGACACCGCCCGCGACGAGGACTACGCGGAGGTCGTCGAGCGCGTCCGGCAGCAGGCCGAGCGCCGCCCCGACGCCGTCGCCACCACCGACGACACCGGCCGAGAGGTCGGCTACGCGGAGCTCATGGCCCGCGCCGACGCCCTCACCCTCGCCCTGCTCGCCGACGGGGTACGTCCCGGCGACCTGGTCGCCGTACTCAGCGAGCCCACCGCCCGCGTCCCTGTCGCGATGCTCGGCATCCTCGGCTCCGGTGCGGCCTACGTCCCCCTCGACCCCGAGGGACCCGTCACCCGTACCGCCGACCTCCTGACGAGCGGCGGGATCGCCCGCCTGCTGGCCGCTCCCGAACAGCGGGCCCGCGCCGAGGAGATCGCCGCCGCCGTCCCCGGAGGCCTGCCCGTCCTGGTGATCGACGACGCGGCCGCCGCGGCCCCGGGCGAGCGCCCGGCGCCGGCCGGCGGTCCCGACGCCCTCGCCTACGTCTGCTTCACCTCGGGCTCCACCGGCAAGCCCAAGGGCGCCATGGTCCACCGCCGGGGCATGAACAACCACCTCCTGGCCAAGGTGGAGGACCTCGGACTCGGCGACGGCGACCGCGTGGTGATGAACGCCCCGCTCACCTTCGACATCTCCGTGTGGCAGATGCTCGCCCCACTGATCACCGGCGGACAGGTCCACCTGGTGACCCGGGACACCGCCCGCGACCCGGCCGCCCTCTTCGACGACGCCGCCCGCCGGGGGATCACCGTCCTGGAGACCGTGCCCTCCTTCGTCCGCGCCGCCGTCGACCTGTGGGACACCGGCGTACTGCCGCCGGCCCTGCCCGAACTGCGCTGGTTCATCGTCAACGGCGAGGTGCTGCCGCCCGAACTGTGCACCCGCTGGTACGCGCGACACCCGCAGGCCGCGATCGTCAACGCCTACGGCCTCACCGAGTGCTCCGACGACAACACCCACGCCTTCATCGGCCCCGACGTCCACGCCCAGTTGGAACACGGCCGACTGCCCGTCGGCCGCCCGCTGCGCAACAACACCCTCTACCTGCTGGACGCCGCGCTCGCCCCCGTACCCCCCGGCGTGCCCGGCGAACTCTTCATCGGCGGCACCGGCGTGGGCCCCGGATACCTGCGCGACCCGCGCCGCTCCAGCGAGCGCTACGTCCCCGACCCGTTCTCCGCCCTGCCCGGCAGCCGCATGTACCGCACCGGCGACCTCGCCCGGATGCGGGCCGACGGCCAACTCGACTTCCTCGGCCGCCAGGACCACCAGGTCAAGGTCCGCGGCAACCGCATCGAACTCGGCGAGGTGGAGACCGCGCTGCGCGCCGTCCCGGGCGTCGGCGAGGCCGTCGTCGCCGTCGACCGGGACCACGCGGGCCAGCAGCGGCTCGTCTGCTACTTCACCGGCACCCCCACCGCCGAGGAGGTCCGCACGGAGCTGGGCCGCAACCTCCCCAACTACATGGTCCCGTCGCTGTTCCTGCACCTCCCGCACTTCCCGCTCACCGTCAACGGCAAGCTCGACCGCAAGGCGCTGCCCGACCCGGCGACCGTGCACCGCCCGGCCGGACGGCTGCCCGCCACTCCTGCCGAGAAGACCGTCTGCGAGATCTTCGCCTCCGTCCTCGGCCTCCAGGCGGCGGGCATGGACGACGACTTCTTCGCCCACGGCGGCCACTCGCTCCTCGCGACCCGGCTGGCCGGCCGCATCGGCACCGAACTCGGCGTACGGCTGAACATTCGCGACCTCTTCGAGACGCCCACCCCCGCGGGCATCGCCGCCCGCCTCGCCGAGGCCACCACTGCCCCCGCCCCCGCCCGCCCCGCGCTGCGCCCCCGCTCCCGCGACCAGGACTGATCACGCCTGACCAGGCATGACCAGGCCTGATCACGCCTGACCGCGCCGCGAAGAGCCCGACCGCACCCCCAGGAGACACCACCACCATGAGTCCGACCGAGACCACCCCCGTGCCCCTGCGCATCGCGCAGCGCGCCGCGCTCACGCCCGAAGCCACCGCGGTCCGCGCACCCGAGGGCGAGCTGACGTACCGCCAGTTCCACCGGCGGGCGCGCGCGGTGGCCGAGGAGCTGCGCGCCGCCGGCGCCGGACCGGAGGACACCGTGCTCCTGGGGGTGCGCCGGGGCATCCACTGGGCGGTGGGGCTGCTGGGCATCTGGTACGCGGGCGCGGCCCCCCTCCTGGTGGACCTCGACGCCCCGGACGAGCGGCTGCGCACCCTGCTGCGGGCCGCCGGCACCCGGCACGCGGTCGCACCGGACACCCAGGCCGCCGCGCTGCTGCAACGCCGCACCGGGAGCGAACTGTTCTGGGCGTCCACCACGACCACGACCCCCACGTCGGCGACCCCGCCCACCGATGTCGCCCCGGGATCCCTCGCCTACGTGCTCTTCACCTCCGGATCGACCGGGCAGCCCAAGCCCGTGGCGGTCGGCCACGCCGGACTCGCCGCACAGGTCGCCACCCTGGCCGAGCGCTACGGGCTGACCGACCAGGACGCGGTCCTGCAGTTCGCGGCCCCCGCCTTCGACGTCAGCCTGGAGGAGGCCCTGCCCACCTGGTTGACCGGCGGCGCGGCCGTCTTCGTCGAGGACAACGTCCTCTCGCCCGCCGAACTGGAGCCGTTCCTGGCCGCGGAGCACGTCAGTGTCGTCAACCTCCCCACCCCGTACTGGTCGCAGTGGGCCAAGGACCTGGAGCGCGCCCCCCGCCCGCTGCCGTCCGCACTGCGCCGCGTGGTGATCGGCAGCGACGCGGGCCGCACCGCGGACCTCACGCGCTGGACGACGGCCGGCCACCCCCCGGTGATCAGCTGCTACGGCCTCACCGAGTCCACGATCACCGCCACCTCCTACGAACCGGCACCGGCCGAACTGTCCGGCTTCAGGGGCGACGAGCTGATACCGCTCGGCGAACCCCTGGCCGGCGTACGGGCGTACGTCCTCGACGAGGAGCTGCGCGAGACACCCCCCGGTGCCGCCGGCGAGCTGTACCTGGCCGGTTCCTGCCTGGCACGCGGCTACCACGGCCGGCCGGGCCTGACCTCCGAGCGGTTCGTCGCCGACCCCTTCGCCCACACACCGGGCGAGCGCATGTACCGCACGGGCGACCGGGTCACCCGCACCCCCGGCGGGCCGCTCGTGTTCCTCGGGCGTGCCGACGACCAGGTCAAGATCCGCGGTCACCGCGTCGAACTCAAGGAGGTGGAGGCGGCCGTGGCCGCCCACCCCGACGTCGTCGACGTGGTCGTCCGCGCCGTCGCGGCCGCCGACGGACCGCAGCTCGCCGCCTGGGCCGCCGTCACGGTCGGCAGCAACCTCACCGCGGACGAACTGCGCCGTCACCTTCTGGCCACCATGCCCGGGTACCTCGTACCGGCCGTGGTGACACTGATGGAGCGGCTGCCCCGTACCCCGGGCGGCAAGCTCGACCCCGAAGCGCTCCCCGCGCCCGCCCTCCGATGAACCCGCACCCCGCGGACCCCGTCCGCGACCAGACAAGGAACACACCCGTGTCCGTCACCACCGACGAGTCCACCGAGACAGGTCAGGCCGTGGAGCGCCGGCAGCGCCGGGACTTCCGTCTCTTCATGTCCTCGCACATCTGCAACGAGCTGGGCGGCAGCATCACCTACGTCGCCCTGCCGCTGATGGCGGTGCTCACCCTCGACGCCTCGGCGATGCAGGCGGGTCTGCTGTCCGCCGCGGAACACGCCGCGTTCCTGGTGCTGGGTCTGCCCGCCGGGGCCTGGGTGGACCGGATGCGCAAGCGGCACGTGATGATGGCCGCCGACCTCGCGCGCGCCGTCCTGCTGACGGCACTGCCGGTGGCCTACCTGCTGGACCTGCACTCGATGCCGCTGCTGTACGTGGTCGCCCTGCTGCTGGGCTGCGCCCGGCTGTTCGGTGACGTCGCAGATCAGAGCTATCTGCCGACCCTCATCGGCAAGGACACCCTGATCGCGGGCAACTCGAAGCTGGAGACGGTGCGTTCGGGGGCCGAGTTCGCGGGCCCCGGCATCGCCGGCTTCCTGGTGCAACTGCTGGGCGCGGCCGGCACGCTGGCCGGCCAGGCCGTCACCTCCCTGGTCTCCGTGGTCCTACTGGGGCGCATCGCGGCCCGGGAGGAGAAGCCGGCACCCGCGCCGCCCCGGCACCTGCTGCGCGACATCCGTGAGGGGTTGAGCTATGTCCTGAGCCACCGGATCCTGCGGCTCATCGCCCTGAACACGGCCGCCGTGAACCTGTTCCTCAGCGCGGTGATGGCCATCGAGGTGCTCTTCCTGACCCGGACCGTGGGGCTGCCGCCCGCGGCCATCGGCTGGGTGCTGACGACGGCCACGATCGGCTCGGTGCTGGCGGCCACCGCCGCGGACCGGGTGACCCGGGCCGTCGGCGCGGCCCGGCTCACGTGGCTGTCCCTGCTGGTGACCATGCCCTTCGGGCTGCTGCTGCCACTGGCCGACAAGGACTGGCGGATCGGCCTGTTCGTACTCGGGTCGCTCGTCCAGTCGGCCGGCGTCACCCTGTACAACATCTGCCAGGTCACCTACCGGCAGACGGTCTGCCCGCCGCACCTGCTCGGCCGGATGACCGCCACCATGCGCTTCCTGGTGTGGGGCGTACTCCCCCTGAGCGGCCTGCTGGCGGGACTTCTCGGTCAACTGCTGGGTGTGCGGGACGCGCTGTGGGTGTGCGCCGCCGCGCTGTCGGCGGCCCCGCTGGTCCTGCTCTGCTCCCCGCTGCGGCGGATGCGCACGTTCGAGGCTCAGTAGCCCATCCGGAAGGCGATGTGGGTGAGCTGGGTCCGGTTCACCGCACCGGTCTTGCTACGCAGCCGGCGCAGGTAGGTGTCGACGGTGTGCGGGCTCAGACCCATCCGGCAGGCGATCATCCGATACGTGTCCCCCTGCGCGAGGTAGGCGAGCACCTCCTGCTCGCGGGGGGTCAGGGCGGGCAGCTCCGGTGCGCGGGCGGTGAGCGTGGTGTGCAGCATGTGGGGCTCCGGATTCCGGATCGAAGGAGAAGGGCAGCGGCGGGGTTCGGCACCCTCGGTGGCGGTTCGATCACTTTGGGTGTGATCGCACCGTTTCGGACGTCCGGGGCCTGAAGTGGCCGGACACCCGCTGCTGTTCGTGGGGTCCAGCCTTTCGTCCTGCTTATCCTGACGCCAGGGGGCGGGCACCTCACCAAAGTGCCTGGCAGTAAAGCGACCAGGGGCGAAAAAGGCAAAGTGGGGCAATGCAAACATCTGATGTGGTGCCGGATCCGAACAACGCCGATGTTGACATCGATGTCTACGGCTGGGTGCTCGAACACCGCACGGTGGACGTGGACGCGCTGGCCGCCGGTACGGGGCGCGAGGTGGACGAGGTCCGGCGCAGCGTCTCACGCCTGCGCGCCTCACGTCTGCTGCACGTGAGCCCGATCGACCCGACGGTCGCCTTCGCGGTGGCCCCGGACACCGCCGCCGAGCAACTCGTGGCGCCCATGGAGGCGCAGATCCGCGAGCAGCAGCGGGCGATCAGCGGGATCCGCGAGGACCTGGGTCGCTTCCTGCCGCACTACCTGGGCCGCCGCTCCACGGGGGAGTCGCTGGAGGTCCTGGAGAGCCTGGAGGACGTGCGCGGGGCACTCAACAGGGCCTCCCTCAACTGCACGACCGAGATGCTCAGCTCACAGCCCGGCGGCGGCAGCAGGGTGCCGGAGGCCATGCAGGAAGCGTTGCGGCGGGACGAGACGATGCTCCAGCGGGGGATCTCGATCCGGACCCTCTACCACCACACGGCCCGCTTCAACGGGCCGAGCCAGGCGTACGTCGCGGCCACCTCCGTCCTGGGGGCGCAGTACCGCACCGCGCACGAACTGTTCGGCCGGCTCATCGCCTTCGACCGGGAACTGGCCTTCATACCGGTCTCCGACGGCAGTTGGGGCGCCGTGGTCATCCGCGAGCCGTCGACCGTCGCGTACCTCTGCAACATCTTCGACCAGACCTGGGACCTGGCCTCGCCCTTCTCGGCCGCCGCGGGCCAGGGGCTCGAGGAGGTGGCCCGGGAGATCCACGAGACGATCATCCGGCTGCTCGCCGCCGGGCTGAAGGACGAGGCCATCGCCCGGCGCCTGGGCATGTCGCTGCGCACCGCCCGGCGCCACATCGCCGACATCATGCAGGAGCTCGGCGCGGGCAGCCGCTTCCAGGCCGGTGTGGCCGCCGCCGCGCGCGGGCTGCTGGACCTGGGCGACGAGGCGGACGGCGACCCGGTACAGCCTTCCTGACCTGGTGTCACGCGTTTTCGTGTCTGTCGCGGTCGGCGGGCGTGTCGCATGCTGCTGGGATGGGAGCTGTGGAGCCGCCGAACAAGAGGGGCACGTGATGGACATGCCGGATGAAGCCTGGGAACGGGAGGCCCCGCATCTGCGGGAGATCGTCCTGTTCCTCTCGGTCCACCTGGACCGGGCGCCGGGTGTGCTGTGGCCCGAGTACGACAACCCGGCGTTCGGTGACGCCGCCGCCGCCGCCGCCGCCGACGCCGACGACGTCGATGACATCGACGACGGAGCCGACGTCGACAACATCGTCGAGGTCGAGGTCGAGGTCGAGGCCGAGGACGTCGACGACAGTGGGGCGGGCCCGGCGGGTGGCGGTGTCTGCCCGGCGCAGGTGGACCGGTTCACCGCCGAACTGGCCAACCTGACCGGCCTGTCCGTCCGGCTGGACCGGGTGGAGACGGCCGGGACCGGCCCGGGCGTCGGGGTGGACGCCCTCCGGACCGGACCGGCCGGGGAGCGGGAACACCTGCTGATCCACCAGATCGCCGGTGCCGTGACCTGGCGGCTGGCCGGGACCGGCGAGAGCGGCCGGCCGGAGTCCTTCCAGTGCCGACTGCTGCCGGGCGAGATGCTCTACGTACCGGCCGGCTGGTCACGCTGCCGCGTGGGCGCATCCGCGGCTCGGTACGCGATCATCTGTATGAGTGATCAAGACAGTTGACGGCATGACAGGTGAAAGGGGGAGGGAGGATCGCATCGCGATCCTCCCTCCCCCTTTCGGCGGCTACCCTTGCGGGCCGGCGCGATCAGCCGCCCCAGGAGCTGTCGGCCGTGTCGCGGTTCCGGCCGCCCAGCGTGGTGCCGATGGTCGCCACCCGGCCGTCGGGCAGCGCGATCTGACGGGGTGTCGTGGTGGTGGTGCTGCCCTGGCCCGTCGTGGTGGTCGTCACGGTGGTCGCGGCCGTGTCGCCGTCGGCTGCCTGAGCGGCGCCGGCGGCGGGCAACAGCAGCGCGGACGCGGCCGCGGCCGCGGACAGGGCGATGACGTAACGCTTGAGCATGGGATCCCCAGGAGTGCGAGCGGTCTGGTCGCGGCGCGAACCACTTCGTGGGTTGTCCGCGCCGGTCGGTGTAGGACCAACCTTGCCGTGCCCCAGGCCCCTCGGTGATCGATCAGGCTGCTCATCAAGCTGCCTGGCGCGATGGTGAGGGGCCGCAAAGCAATATAAATGCCGGCTATTCGGTCATGATTCCCGGCCCTACGGCAACGGGAGGGCCTTGCTCCGGCCGGGCCGGCACCTCCACGCGCTCCACCGGGCCCCGGGCGTCGAGCTCCCGCCACACCGGGAAGACCAGCGGGGCCAGGGTGACCGTGAGGTACAGCGCCCCCGTACCCAGCAACGCCGGCACCAACCCCGCGCCGTCCAGGGCGAGCCCCGCACCGAGCATGCCCAGCGGCGTCGCCGCCAGCGCGGCGGCGACCAGCAGACCGAAGACCCGCCCCCGTACCGCCTCGGGCACCCGCTCGTAGGCGACCGACATCATCAGCGGCCCCACGATCCCCGACCCGATGCCGGACAGGGCCAGGACCGCCAGCAGTACCGCCGGCCGGGGCTCGGCGGCCAGTGCGGCGCACCGCACCGCCCCGACCAGGACGAAGGCCCCGACGAAGACCGCGCGCCGCGGCATCCGGTGCCCCGCCCAGCCGTACAGGGCCGCCCCGAGCAGCGCGCCGGCCCCCATGGCCGTCACCATCGCCCCGAACAGGGCGCTGCTGCGCAGCACCTGGGTCCCGTACGCCGGGTACAGCACCCCGTTCAGCGCCCCGTCGAGGGCGTTGGTCAGCATCAGGACCCCCACCATCGCGCCCAGGAGTCGATCCCTGCGCAACTGCCCGAGGCCGAAGCGCAGTTCCTGGACGTAGGAGCCGCGCGGCTGCCCGTCGTCGGCCGGACGCGGGCGGGCCGCCGCCGGTACCAGGGCCGCCACCAGCAGGGCGCACAGCGCCATCGCCGCCAGGTCCGCGTACAGGGTGCGTACGGGTCCGACGGTCGAGATGAGCAGACCGGCCAGCGGCGCGCCCGCCATCATGCCGATCCGGCGGGCGCCCTCGACCGCTCCGGTGGCCCGCTCCGCCGTGACGCCGGCGCCCTCCATGGCGCCCGGCAGGAGCAGTTGCTTCGCGGTGTCGGAGGGCCCGCGGGCCGCCCCGACCAGGAAGACCAAGGCGATCAGGACGGGCAGTGACAGGGCGCCCCAGGCGTGCAGGAGCGGGATCAGACCGATCGCGGCGGCCGTCAGCAGGTCCGCTCCGACGCTGGTCGCGCGGACGGGCAGCCGGTCCACCACCGGACCCGCGAGCACGGCGGAACACAGCAGGCCCAACACCTCGGCGGTGGCGACGAGCCCCGTCCGGGTGCCACTGCCGGTGCTGTGCAGGACGAACCAGGGCACGGCGACCAGGGTCGCCGCCATGCCGAGCGAGGAGATCCCGGAGGTCGCCACCAGGGCGGCCAGCGGGGTGCGGCGGCGCGAGGACGCGGAGCCGCCGGGGTTCGAGCTGGTCATACGGGGTTCCTTCCGGCACCGCCGCGCCGCCCGGCAGCCCGCGGTGGGGTCTGCCGGGCGGCGTGGTGCCCGGGGATCGTCGGGTCAGCCGGCCATGCTCACGCGGAGGCTGAGCGGGCGCATGTCCGTCCACACCCGCTCGATGTGCGCGAGGCACTCCTCCTTGGTGCCGCGTACCTCCTGGTCGTGCCAGCCGAGCGGGACGGGCCGGCCGGCCTCCCAGAGGGAGTACTGCTCCTCGTCGTTGGCCACGACCAGGTACTGCTGCGGGGCCGCGTCGTTCATGGTGTTCTCCTCGATGGATCGGTGATGCGGAAGGGGTGCGGAGGTGGAGCGGAGTGGCGCGGGTGGGGCGGGTCAGGCGGGCAGGGCCGCGGCCAGCAGCTCCGCCAGGGCGGCACAGTGCGGGGGGTCCACCAGGTCGTGGTGGTTGCCCGGGACCGCCGCCCGCAGGACGTCGCCCGCGGTGCGCGGCCGCCAGGCCGCCGGGTCCACCAGCGGGGTCGCGAGCTCCGGGTGCCGCTCGTCGACCGTGAAGAGGTGCAGGCCGACGGCGAGGACGGCGTCCGTGCGGTAGGCGGCGGAGGCCGCTCCGTTCGCCTCCGCGACCCGCAGCAGTCTGCGCAGGGCCTCCGTGGGCGAGGTGCGGGGCAGGGTGCCCTCCTCGCGGCCCCGGCGCACCAGGACGTCGAGCAGCTCCTCCTCGTCCAGTTCGCGCGCCGAGCCGGCGTCGATCCCGGCGGCGATGCCGTACCGCAGCAGGTCCGGATCGCCCGGCCCCGCCGCCGTGGCGGACCGGCTCCCGGGGGCCGTCCCCGGGGCGGCCGCGTCGATCAGGCCGAGGAAGGCGACCTCCTCGCCGGCGGCCTCCAGCCGGACGGCCATCTCGTAGGCCACCGTCCCGCCGAACGACCAGCCGGCCAGCAGGTACGGGCCGTGCGGCTGCTCCTCGCGCAGGGCGGCCAGGTAGCGCTCGGCCATCTCGGGCACCCGCTCCAGCGGGGTCTCGTCGGTGTTGTAGCCCACCGACTCGAGGCCGAGGATCCGCCGGTCGCCCCCGGGTCGGGCGGACAGGTCCCGCACCAGGTGCCGGTAGCAGACCACGTCACCGCCCCGCGGGTGGACGAGGACCAGCGGCGGCTTCGACACGTCACCGTCGGCGAGCGGCACCAGCAGGCCGGCCGCGGCCGCCCCCGCGTCCGGCAGCGCCTCGCACAGCGACTCCACGGTGCGCCGACGGAACACCAGGTTCAGCGGCAGCTCCACCCCGAACTCCCGGCGCACGGCCGCCATCAGGGCGAACGCCTTGAGCGAGTGACCGCCGAGCGCGAAGAAGTCGTCGCGCACACCGATCGGGGCCGTGCCCAGGGTCTGCTCCCACAGCCGCGCCATCCGCAGCTCGGTCGTGTCGCGCGGGGCGATCCGCCCCGCGCCCTCGCCGCGCGCCGCGTCCGCCGAGGGCGCGGGCAGCGCCTTGCGGTCGAGCTTGCCGTTGGGGGTGAGCGGGAGCCGCTCCAGCGCGGTGAGGACCGCCGGGACCATGTACTCGGGGAGGTCCTGGCGCAGGAAGTCGCCCAGCTCGCGCGGGTCTCCCTCCTCGTCCCGCCAGGTCACGTAACCGGCCAGCACGGCGTCCACCCCCGTGCCGTGGACGGCCACGGCCGCCGCCAGCACCCGCGGGTGCCGGGCCAGCGCGGACTCGATCTCGCCGAGCTCCATCCGGTGGCCGCGCACCTTCACCTGGCCGTCGGCCCGGCCGCGGTACTCCAGGGTGCCGTCCACGCGCCGGCGTACGAGGTCACCGGTGCGGTACAGCCGTTCGCCCGTCCCGTACGGATCGGGCACGAATCGGTCCGCGGTCAGCGCGGGCCGCCCGTGGTAGCCGCGGGCCAGCCCGTCACCGCCGATGTACAGCTCGCCGAACACGCCCACCGGCACCGGGCGCAGCCCCGCGTCCAGCACGTGCAGCCGGGTGTTGGCGAGCGCCGAGCCGATCGGCACCGGCCCGTCGCCGACGGGCCCGGACAGCCGGTGCGCCGTGGACCAGACGGTGGTCTCCGTCGGCCCGTACACGTTCCGGACGGTGCCCAGGGCCGTACGCATCCGCTCGGCCAAGGCCGACGGCAGCGCCTCGCCGCCGCACAGCGCCCGTACGTGCGGCGCCCGCCAGCCCGACTCCATCAGCTGGTGCCAGGTGGCCGGAGTGGCCTGGACGACCGTGACCGGCGCCGCGTCCAGCTCCTTCGCGAGCAGGGTGCCGTCCCGCGCGGTCTCCCGGTCGACGACCCGTACGGTCGCTCCGCACACGAGCGGGACCAGCAGCTCCAGCACGGCGATGTCGAAGGAGGCCGTGGTGACCGCCGCGACCGTGTCGCCGGCCGTCAGCTCCAGCCTGCGCACCATGTCCCGGGTGAAGTTGGCCAGCGCCCGGTGCGGGACGGTGACCCCCTTCGGGCGTCCCGTCGAGCCCGAGGTGTACAGGGCGTACGCCGACTGCTCCGGCTCCGGCGCCGCGGACCCGAGAGCGGCCGGCGCGCTCCCGTCCGTGGCCAGGGCGTCGAGGTCCACCACGGTGACCCCGTCCGGGACCTGCGCGGTATCGGACAGCCCCGACACCACCAGCACCCGGGCGCCGCTGTCCGCGAGCATGTAGCCGATGCGGTCGGCCGGATAGCCGGGGTCCACAGGCACGTACATGCCGCCGGAGCGCAGCACGCCCAGCAGCGCCGCGGGCAGCAGCACGGAGCGCTCCGCGCAGACCGCCACCGCGGCCTCCGCACCGACACCCAGGTGCGCCAGCTCCCGGGCCAGCCGGCCCGAGACCTCCCACAACCCGGCGTACGTCAGGCTCCGGTCGCCGTCGTCCACGGCCACCGCCCGCGGCGTACGGGAGGCCTGCTCGCCGACGAGCACGGGCAGCGGCCGGTCGGCGGCCGGCTCGGCGGACCCGACACCCGCGCGCAGGATCCGGCGCTCCTCGGCCGGACCCATCAGGGGCAGGGCGCCCAGCGGCGTCGTGGGATCGGCCGCCGCCGCCTCGAGCAGCTCGGCCAGCGCCGAGGTCATCCGCTCGACGGTCGCCCGGTCGAAGAGGTCGGTGGCGAACACGGCCTCGCCGCGCAGCGCGCCCTCCTCCTCGACGAAGTACAGCGAGAGGTCGAACTTGGAGGCACCGCTGGCCAGCGAGAGCGGTGCGACCTCCAGCCCGGCCGGCGGGGGCGGCGCGGCGGCCTCCTCGTCGAGCACCAGCATCACCTGGAACAGCGGGTTGCGGCTCAGGTCGCGTTCCGGCCGCAGCTCCTCCACGAGACGCTCGAACGGCGCCTCCTGGTGGGCGTACGCGCCCAGGGCCGTCTCCCGGGCCCGGTCCAGCAGTTCGCCGAAGGCGGGGTCGCCGGACAGGTCGGTGCGCAGCACCAGGTTGTTGACGAAGAAGCCGATGAGCGGCTCCAGTTCGGTGCGGTCGCGGCCGGCGATGGGGGAGCCCACCGCCACGTCCTCGCCGCCCGACCACCGGGCCAGCAGGGCCTGGAAGCCCGCCAGCAGCACCATGAACAGGGTGGCGTCGTGCCGGCGCCCCAGGTCGCGCAGCCGCCGCAGCAGCGGCTCGGGCAGCACGAAGGAGAACTGCTCGCCGCGCCCGGACGGGGTGGCCGGCCGGGGCCGGTCGGTGGGCAGGTCCAGCGGGGCGAGGCCGCCGAGCCGGTCGCGCCAGTACCCCAGGGTGTCCGCGAGGGCGTCGTCGCCGAGGCGGTCGCGCTGCCAGGAGGCGAACTCACGGTAGGAGACGGCGAGCTCGGGCAGCGGGTCGGCCCCTTCGACGGTGCGGGTCCGGTAGGCGGCGAAGAACTCCCGCCAGAACACCCCCACCGACCAGCCGTCGAAGGCGATGTGGTGGGCGACGATCACCAGCAGGTGTTCCCGTGCCGCGATCCGCACCAGTCGGGCCCGCAGCGGGCCCGCGGCCGTCAGGTCGAAGGGCCGCGCGGCGTCGTGCGCGGCCAGCTCCCGCGCCCGTTCCTCGGCTGCCGCGCCGAGCTCCGAGAGGTCGGTGAAGTCGGGGGCGAACAGGGAGGCCGGACCGGGTACCACCCGGGCCGCGAAGGCCCCCTCGGTGCCGCCGTCCCCGGCCTCCTCGATCCGGGAACGCAGTACCTCGTGCCGGGCGACGACGTCCGTCAGCGCGCCCAGGGCGGCGGCGGTGTCGAGGTCACCGGTCAGCCGTACGGCGCCGGGCATGTTGTAGTCGGGCCGGCCCGGCTGGAGCCGGTCCAGCAACCACAGCCGCTGCTGCCCGAAGGACAGTGGGCCGGGCCCCTCGGGCAGCGCGGGGATCGGCGCTCCCGTAGCTCCCGTAGCTCCCGTAGCTCCCGTCGCGTCCGGCGCGGCCAGTGCCCGCGCCAGGTCCTCGGCGACCGGGTGGCGGAAGATCAGCTGCGTCGGGATGTCCAGGCCCAGCAGGGCGCGCAGCCGGGAGATGACCCGGGTGGCGCGCAGGGAGTGCCCGCCGCGCTCGAAGAAGTGGTCACGGACCCCGATCGGGCCCTCGCCGAGCACCTCCTCCCAGACCTCGACGACCGTCCGCTCCAGCGGGGTGCGCGGGGCCACGTGCTCCCGGTGTCCGCCGGCCGCGCCGGGCTCCGGCGCGGGCAGCGCCCTGCGGTCGGTCTTGCCGTTCGGGGTCAGGGGCAGCGCGTCCAGCACCACCAGAGCGGACGGCACCATCGCGGCCGGCAGGGCCGCACGGACGAAGTCCAGCACGGCGGCCGGATCACCGCCGCCCTCCCGCCACACCACGTACCCGGCCAGCAGCCGGTCGGCGCCCTCGCCGTGCGCCGCGACCACGGCCCGCGCCACGTCCGGGTGACGCAGCAACGCGGCCTCGACCTCACCCAGTTCGATCCGGTGGCCCCGGACCTTGACCTGGTTGTCGCGGCGGCCGTGGAACTCCAGCACGCCGTCGGACCGCAGCCGCGCCAGGTCACCGGTGCGGTACATGCGCGCGCCGGGCGGCCCGTAGGGGTCCGGCGGATAGGCCTCGGCGGTGCGGGCCGGATCGCCCAGGTAGCCGCGGGCCACACCGCGTCCGGCGATGAAGAGCTCACCGATCGCGCCCCGGGGGAGCGGTTCGAGGTGCTCGCCGAGCACCAGGACCCGGGCGCCGGGCAGCGGCCGCCCGATGGGGATGCGGCCCGCCTCGATGTCGGCGTCCGTCACCACGTGGTACGTGGTGGTGTTGGTGCACTCCGTCGGACCGTACTGGTTGACCAGCCGCAGCCGGCCGGGCAGGCCCAGGGTGTGCGCGGCGCGGGCCAGTCCGGGCGTCAGCGCCTCACCGGTGGTCATCACCAGCCGCAGCGCCGCCGCGGGTTCGGTGACGGCGGCGACCAGCGGCTCCAGCATCGACGGGACGATCGACAGCAGCGCCGTCACGCCCTCGCCGTGCAGCAGCCGGGCCAGCGCCTCCGGGTCCCCGGCCTGGTCCTGCGAGGCCAGCACGATCCGCCCGCCGGTGGTCAGCGGGGCGAACAGGTCACGTACCGACGGGTCGAAGGTCAGCGCGGTACGGGCGAGCACCACGTCCTCGGGGCCGAGCCCGAAGGTGGCGGTCAGCGCCGCCAGATAGCCGGTGATCGCCGCGTGCGTGACGGCCACGCCCTTGGGCCGCCCGGTGGAGCCGGAGGTGTACAGCAGATAGGCGAGGTGCTCGGGGGCGGCGGGCCCGTCCGGCTCCGTCGCGGGCAGCGCGTCCACCAGGTGCTGCTCGGCGTCCAGGTCCAGGACCGGTACGTCGCCGGCCAGGTCCGCGGCCGAACCGGCGGGCAGACCCGCGGTCAGCACCAGGTGGGCGCCGCTGTCGGCGAGGACCGTACGGACCCGCTCCGCCGGATGTCCCGCGTCGAGCGGTACGTAGGCGCCGCCGGCCTTCAGCACCGCGAGGACGCACACCACCATGCGCGGATCGCGGCCGGCCAGTACGGCCACCCGGGTCTCGGGGCCGGTCCCGAGCTCCCGCAGGCGGTGGGCCAGCCGATTGGCGGCCGCGTCGAGCTCCGCGTAGCCGATGGTGCGGCCCTCGCAGGTCACGGCCGGGGCGTCCGGCCGCAGCCGGGCCTGTTCCGCCACCAGGGAGGGCAGGGTCCGGGCCGCCGGCCCGTCCGCCCGTGGAGCCGGATCCTCACCGAGCAGGGCGACGTGCTCCAGCGGGGACAGGACGTCCAGCCGGGACAGTGGCGCGTCGGGGGTCTCGGCCGCACCGGCCAGCAGTCGCAGGTAGTGCGCGCCGAACCGCTCGACGGTGGCCCGGTCGAAGAGGTCCGTCGCGTACTGGACGGTGCCGGTCAGACCGCCGGGGTGCTCGGTCATCGCGAGACTGAGGTCGAACTTGGCGGTCCCGTTGGAGGTGTCCAGGCTCTCGACCCGCACGCCGTCCAGCGGCAGGGCGTCGAGCTGCTCGGGATGGAGCTGGAACAGCACGTCGAAGAGTGGGTTGCGGCTGAGGTCGCGCTCCGGCCGCAGCTCCTCCACCAGCCGGTCGAAGGGGACGTCCTGGTGCTCGTACGCGGCCAGCGCGGTCCGGCGCACCCGGCCCAGCAGTTCGCCGAAGGCCGGGTCCCCCGACAGGTCGGTGCGCAGCACCAGGGTGTTCACGAAGAAGCCGACGAGCGGCTCCAGTTCGGTGCGGTCGCGACCCGCGATCGGCGAGCCCACCGCGATGTCGGCCTGGCCCGTGTAACGGGCCAGCAGTGCCTGGAAGCCGGCGAGCAGCACCATGAACAGGGTGGCGCCGCGCTCCCGGGCCAGGACGCCGAGCCGCTCGGCGAGCTCGGCCGGGACCTCGAAGACGAAGGCGTCGCCCGCGCCGGAGCGCACCTGCGGCCGCGGCCGGTCGGTGGGCAGCTCCAGGGCCAGGATCCCGCCGAGGGCCGTCCGCCAGTGGGCGATGCCCGCGTCGGCCTCGCCGTCCGCCAGGCGGCGGTGCTGCCAGTACGCGAAGTCCCCGTACTGGACCGGCAGTTCCGGCAGAGCGGGACGCTCGCCGCGACGCAGGGCCGCGTAGGCCCCGGACAGCTCCCGCCACAGCACCGGCATCGACCAGCCGTCGCCGACCGTGTGGTGCAGGACCAGGACGAGGAGGTGCTCGTCGTCGGCGACCCGCACCACGCGGGCCCGCAGCAGGGGCGCCGAGCCCAGATCGAACGGGGCGGCGGCGTCCGCGTGGGCCAGGCCGAGCGCCCGCGAACGGGCCTCCTCGCGGGGCAGGTCCCCCAGGTCGGTGCGGACCGGTACGAAGACCTCCGGTGCCTCCACGACCTGTACGGGGCCCGACGGGCCCTCGACGATCCGCGAGCGCAGCACCTCGTGCCGGGTCACCACCGCGCACAGCGCGGCGGCCAGTGCGTCGGCGTCCAGCGCGCCCCGCAGCCGGGTCGCGACGGGGATGTTGTAGTCGGGCCGGCCGGGCTGGAGCTGGTCCAGGAACCACAGCCGCTGCTGCGCGAACGACAGCGGCGCGGGCTCCCCGGCCGGCCGGGCGCCGATCGCGGTGACGGGGGTCACCGGCGCCGTGTCGCCCGGGCCGTCCCCGCGCAGGGCGTCCAGCGCCGACGCGAACCGCTCCAGCGTCGGGTGCTCGAACAGCAGCCGCAGCGGGACGCCCGTCCCCAGGCGGGCGCCGAGCCGCGACACGGCGCGGGTGGCCCGCAGCGAGTGGCCACCGAGGGCGAAGAAGTCGTCGTGGCGGCCGATCCGCCCGGTGTCCAGCACCTCGCCCCACACGGCCGCGGCCAGTTCCTCGGTCGCCGTCGCCGGCGCCGCGAACTCGGCCCGGAGCAGCCCCTCCTCGGGGGGCGCGGGCAGCGCGCGCCGGTCCAGCTTGCCGTTCGGGGTCACCGGCAGGGCCGTGACCGCCATGATCGCCGACGGCAGCATGTACGCGGGCAGGCGTTCGGCGAGTGCCCGTCGCAGCTCGGCCGGCTCGGCCGGCTGCCCCTCCGCGGGCACCACGTAGGCGACCAGGCGCTGCTCGCCGGGGGTGTCCTCGCGGACCACCACCGCGGCGTGTCCGACCCGCGGGCTGCGGGCCAGCTCGGCCTCGATCTCGCCCGGCTCGATCCGGTGGCCGCGGATCTTGACCTGCTGGTCGCCGCGGCCGAGGTAGTCGACGGTGCCGTCGGGGCGCCGCCGGGCCAGGTCGCCCGTCCGGTACATCCGGGCGCCCGGGGCGCCGTACGGGTCGGGGGTGAACTGCCGCGCGGTCAGGCCGGGTCGGCCGAGGTAGCCGCGGGCCACGCCCGTACCGCCGACGCACAGTTCGCCGACGG
The DNA here is from genome assembly GCF_043201215.1 of Streptomyces sp. NPDC048331. Lineage (NCBI taxonomy): Bacteria > Bacillati > Actinomycetota > Actinomycetes > Kitasatosporales > Streptomycetaceae > Streptomyces > Streptomyces sp. NPDC048331. Next base: position 66,930 of record NZ_JBICYT010000026.1, read on the forward strand.
CGCCCTGCGGCACCGGGCGGCCGCGCTCGTCCAGCACGTACAGGCGGGTGTCGTCCAGGGCGGTGCCGATGGGGACCCGGCCCTCCACGACGGCGCCGGCGCGGGGGTCCAGCCGGTGGCGCGTGGCGAAGGTGGTGGTCTCCGTGGGCCCGTAGACGTTGACGAGGACGGTGTCCGGAGCCTGCTCCAGCGCCCGGGCGAAGGCGTGCGGGGAGGCGGCTTCACCGCCCGTCCACACCTCCCGCAGCCGGGTCAGGAGCTCCACGCACTCCTCGACCACCAGGTTGAACAGGGCGGCCGTGAGGAACAGCGAGGTGATCCGGTGCTCCTCCACCAGCCGGGCCAGGGCGGCGGTGTCCACCCGGCCGGGCGGCGCCATGACCACCGACCCGCCGGACAGCAGTGGCGCCCACAGTTCGTACGTCGAGGCGTCGAACGACAGCGGGGAGTGGGCCAGCACCCGCCGGTGCGCGGCGCCGAAGGCGGTGTCACGGGCGAGCGCCGCGACATTGGCGTGGGTGACGCCGATGCCCTTCGGCTCTCCCGTGGAACCGGAGGTGTACATCACGTACGCCAACTGGTCCGGCGAGCACGAAGGGTACGGGACCGGTCCGGCGGCCGGGGCCGTGCTCGCGGCCGCGTCCGCCGGAGCCCCGTCGGCCGTAGCCCCGTCGGCCGGGGCCGTCGCGTCGAGCACCGGTACGGGCGAGGTACGGACCGCCTCGTGGCCGGCCGTCGCCGGATCGGCGAGCAGCAGACGGGCACCGGTCCGCTCCAGCATCCAGTGCGACCGGGCGACGGGGAACCCCTCGCCGAGCGGGACGTAGAGCCCGCCGGCCTTCAGGACGGCGAGGATCGCCACGGGGAGGTGGACCGAACGCTCCATCAGCAGGGCGACCGGGGTCTCGCGCCCCACCCCCGCGGCGGTCAGCCGGGCCGCCAGCAGGTCGGAACGGGCGTCGAGTTCGGCGAAGTCGAGGCGGTCGGCACCGCAGACCACGGCCTCGGCGCCGGGGGTGCGCCGGACCTGCTCGGCGAACAGCTCCACCAGGGAGGCCGGGGCCAGGTCCGGGCGGACCGTGCCGTGACCCTCGGCCGCGAGCCGGGCCGCGGTCGGGGCGGAGGGCAACAGCTCGGCCACCGGACGGTCGGGCTCCTCGGCGGCGGAGGCCAGCAGCTCCAGGTAGTGGCCGAGGACCAGTTCGGCCGTGGCCCGGTCGAACAGGTCGGTGTCGAAGACCAACGAGCCGGAGCAGGTGTCGGCGCCCTCCGAGACGAAGACGCTCAGGTCGAAGAGGGAACCGCCGAAGTCGGTGCGCACGGCCTGCGCGTCCAGGCCCGGCAGCCGCAGCCCGGCCGTCTCGTCCTGGGCCGACGCGAACATCACCTGCACGAGGGGGTTGCGGTCGCCGACCCGCTCGGGGCTCAGGTGCTCCACCAGCCGGTCGAAGGGCACCTCCTGGTGGTCGTACGCGTCCACGGTCGCCCGCCGGACCCGGCCGAGCAGCTCCCGGAACCCGACCTCGCCGGACAGATCGGCGCGCAGCACCACGGTGTTGACGAAGAACCCGATGAGCGGCTCCAGTTCGACCCGGTCGCGTCCGGCCACCGGGGTGCCGACGGCGATGTCCGTGGTGCCGGCGTAGCGGGCCAGGGCGGCCTGGAAGCCGGCCAGGAGCGTCATGAAGAGGGTGGCGCCCGCGCCCTCGGCGATCCCGCGCAGCCGCGTGGTGAGGTGCGCGTCGAGGGTGAAGTCCAGGCTCGCGCCGTCGCCGCTGCGACGGGTCGGCCGGGGCCGGTCCGCGGGCAGTTCGAGCGCCTCCAGCCCCGCCAGGCGCTCCTCCCACCAGCGCAGCCGGCCGTTCATCGCGCCGCTCGCGAACCGGTCGCGCTGGGTACGGGCGTACGCCTGGTAGTCCAGCGGGAGCGGAGCTCGCGGCAGCGGCCGCTCGGCGAGCAGGGCCGCGTAGCCCTCGGACAGCTCCCGCCACAGCAGGCCCATGGACCAGCCGTCGGTGGCGATGTGGTGGACCACCAGCACCAGCAGGTGGTCCTCGGCGCCGAGCCGGATCAGCAGGGAGCGCAGCAGCGGGCCCGCCGTGAGGTCGAAGGGTCTGCGGACCTCCTCCCGGGCCAGGGCGTGGGCCCGCTCCTCCAGGTCGGCGAGAGGGGCGCTGCCCAGGTCCAGCAGGGGCAGCGGGACGGCCGCCGGGGCGGGCAGGACCACCGGGTGCGGGGCGCCGTCGCGCTCCTCGAAGACGGTGCGCAGCGGTGCGTGCCGGGCCACGACGGCCGTCAGGGCGCCGCGCAGCGCCTCCGGACGGACCGGGCCGCGCAGCCGCACGACCTCGGGGATCGCGTAGCCGGGGGTGCCGTCCGCCATCCGGTCCACCAGCCACATCCGCTCCTGGGCGAACGAGGCGACGGGCTCGGCGTCCGGACCGGCCGCCGACGGGGCCGGGGCCGTCGTGGTGCCCGGACCGGCCGCCGAGTCGTCCAGCGCGGCACGTACGCGGCGGCGCAGCAGTTCGCGGGCGGCGGCCAGGCGGCTGTCCGTGCCGGTGGCCGGCAGGCTCTCCTGGGTGGTCACGAGGTCTCTCCCTGAAGTACGAGTGAAGGAACGCTGGCGTCGGTGGCGGCGAACGGGGCCGGTTCGGACTCCAGTTCGGCCAGCAGCACCGTCTCGACGGCGATGGCGAGGGCGGCGACGGTCCGCTGTTCGAAGAGGGTGTGCAGGGGCAGGTCCAGGCCGAGGGCCTGGCGCAGCCGGGCCGCCACCCGGGTGGCGCTCAGCGAGTGCCCGCCGAGGGCGAAGAAGTCGTCGTGGCGGCCGATCCGCGGCACGTCCAGTACGGAGGCCCACACCATGGCGACCAGCTCCTCGGTCTCCCCGGCGGGCGGTTCGTACCCGGTGGCGGCGGCCGCCGCGGCGGGAGCCGGGAGCGCCCTGCGGTCGAGCTTGCCGTTCGGCGTGACGGGCAGCCCGTCCACGACGACCAGCACCGGCACCATGTACTCCGGCAGGGAGCGGGCCAGCTCGGCGCGCATCGGCTCGGTGTCGGGGGCCGGGTCCGCCCCGGCCTCCGGGACGAGGTACCCGACGAGCCTGCGCTCGCCCGGGACGTCCTCGCGGACGACGACCGCGGCGCGTCCGACGCCGTCGAGGCGGCCCAGCGCCGTCTCGATCTCGCCGAGTTCGATCCGGAAGCCGTGGATCTTCACCTGGTCGTCGGTGCGGCCCAGGTACTCCACCGAGCCGTCGGCCCGGTGGCGGGCCAGGTCCCCGGTGCGGTACATGCGCGAGCCGGGCGGGCCGAACGGGTCGAGCGGGAAGCGCTCCGCGGTCAGCGCCGGGCGCCGCAGGTACCCGCGGGCCAGGCCCGCGCCCGCCAGGAACAGCTCGCCCGCGATCCCCACCGGGACGGGCCGGCCCCGCGGATCGAGCACGTACAGCGAGGTGTTCCAGATCGGCCGGCCGATCGGCACGGGCCCGGCGTCCTCGCGGCGGCAGTCCCAGTGCGTGACGTCCACGGCCGCCTCGGTGGGCCCGTACAGGTTGTGCAGGGGCACGTCGAGCACATCGAGGAACCGGTTCTTCAGCTCCTCCGGCAGGGCCTCGCCACTGCACACCACCCGCCTCAGCGACCGGCAGCGGCCCGCCTCGGGATCCTCGACGAACGCCGCCAGCATGGACGGGACGAAGTGGACGGTGGTGATCGCCTCCTCCTGGATCACCCGGGTGAGGTAGGCGGGATCTTTGTGCCCGCCGGGCTCGGCGACCACCAGGGCCGCTCCGGTGATCAGCGGCCAGAAGAACTCCCACACCGACACGTCGAAGCCGAACGGGGTCTTCTGGAGCACCCGGTCGTCCGCGCCCAGCCGGTACCGGTCCTGCATCCACAGCAACCGGTTGACGATGGCCGAGTGCTCCACGACGACGGCTTTGGGGCGTCCCGTCGACCCGGACGTGTAGATCACGTACGCGGGGTGCCCGGGCAGTGGCGCCGGACCCGCCGCACCGGGGTCCCCGTCGTGCGCGGCCCCCGGATCCAACCGGGGCAGGTCCGTCGAGGCGGGCAGCGCCGCCGCCACCTCGTCGTCCGCGAGCAGCAGGACCGGCTCGGCGTCGGACAGCAGGTACGCGATCCGGTCCGCCGGCAGCGAGGGGTCCACCGGCAGGTAGGCCGCCCCCGACTTCGACACGGCCAGCAGCGAGACGACCATCTCGGTGGAGCGGTGCAGGGCGACCGCGACGATCCGCTCCGGACCGGCGCCACGGGCGCGCAGCGCACGGGCCAGCCGCTCCGCACGGGCGTCGAGCTCGGCGTACGAGAGGCGCTCGCCCCGGAAGACCGTCGCCGGGGCGTCCGGCGTGAGGGCCACCTGCCGCTCGAACAGCTCCACCAGCGTGGCGGCGGGAACGGGCACGGAGGTGCCGTTCCACTCCCGGATCAGCCGGTGCTGCTCCGCGGAGAGCAGGTCCACCTCCCCGACCGGGGTGGCGGGGGCGTCGGCGACGGCGGTGAGGAGCCGCTCCAGTGCCTCGCCCAGGCTGCGCGCCGTCCGCGTGTCGAGGACGTCCGTGCGGTGGTCGAGGTGCAGCCGCAGTCGCTCCCCGGGCAACACGATGAGGTTGACCGTGTAGTGGGTGGCGTCCGAGCCCTCCACCCCGGTCAGCCGCGGTCCGCCGGCCAGATCGCGCATCGACTCCAGGTCGAGCGGGTAGTTCTCGACGACGACCGTGGTGTCGAACAGGGCGCCCAGACCGGCCGCCCGCTGGATGCCGGCGAGCCCGACGTGCTGATGGTCCATCAGCTCCGCCTGCTCGTCCTGGAACCGGGCGAGCGCGTCCAGCAACGGCTCGTCCTCCCGGATCCGGAACCGCACGGGCAGGGTGTTGATCAGCAGGCCGACCATGTCCTCGATGCCCGCGACGTCCGCGGTCCGCCCGGAGACGGTCCCGCCGAACACCACGTCGTCCCGCCCGGTCACCCGGCCCAGCAGGATCGCCCAGACCCCCTGGACCACGCTGTTGAGGGTCACGCCCGCGGTACGGGCCCGCGCGGTGAGCCGGGCCGTCAGCTCGGCCGACAGCTCCACCGGGGACCGCTCGGGCAGCGCGTCGATCCGGTTCGGGTCGGCCGCGCCCAGCAGGGTCGGCTCCTCCAGCCCGGCCAGCGCCGCGCTCCACGCGGCCTCGGCGGCGGCGTCGTCCTGGCGGGCCAGCCAGTGCAGGTGTGAGCGGTACGGGACGCCTTCGCCGACCGGACCGGCCGCGTCGGCGCCGCCGGGGAGGCCGTATTCGGCGTATCCCGTGAGCAGTTCGCGCAGCAGCACCGCCGACGACCAGCCGTCCCAGACGATGTGGTGGTTGGTCATCACGAGCCGGTGCTCGGTGGCGCCGAACCGGACCAGGGTGAAGCGCACCAGCGGCGGCCGCTCCAGGTCGAAGCGGCGCGCCCGGTCGGCCGCGAGCAGCCGCCGCCACTCCCGCTCCCGCTCCGGCGAGCCGAGTCCGCCCAGGTCCACGGCCTCCCACGGCACCTCGACGGACTCGACGACGATCTGCGCCGGCCCGTCCAGATCCTGGTCGGTGAAGGCGGAGCGCAGCGCGGTGTGGCGGCGGAGCAGTCGGTCGCAGGACGTCCGCAGGGCGCCCTCGTCCAGCGGGCCGTCCAGGGTGAGGACGATCTGGCCGGTGTAGGCGTCCATCGCGCCCGTGTCGAAGGCGGAGTGGAAGAAGAGACCTTCCTGGAGCGGTGAGAGGGGCAGCACGTCGCAGAGCCCGGCGTAGCGCGTGGCCAGGGCGTCCGTCTGCGGCTGCGTCAGCCGGACCAACGGCAGGTCACGGGGGGTGAGGCGGCGCGGTCGGGGGGCGCCCGTCCACGCGGCCAGCAGGCGCAGGGCCTCGCCCCAGGCCGCCACCAGGGCGTCCGCCTCGGCCTGGGTCAGCAGGGCCGCGGGGTGGGTGACGACCGCGGTGAAGGCGGGACCGTCGGCGCCGTCCACGGCCATGGCGTCGATCTGCAGGGCGTGTTCGACGGGCATCGCCGGATCCACCTCGGCCCGCAGCCCGCCCGCCTCGGGGGCGGGGCTCCACGGCGTCCCGCCGCCGGTGAACCTGCCCAGGTAGTTGAACAGGATCCGGGGGCGCGGGAGCGCGGACAGTTCCTCGGCGGCCCGGGGATCGAGCCGGCTCAGCAGGCCGAAGCCCGTGCCGTGGTCCGGCACGGCGGCGACCGCCGTATGGATCCGCGCGACCAGCTCGGCGAGCGCGTCGCCGCCCCGGGCCGCCGCGTCCAGGTCGAGGCCGTCCAGGTCGAACCGGACCGGGTACTGGGTGGTGAACCAGCCCACGGTGCGCGCCAGGTCGTGACGGCCGGTGCGGTCGACGCGGCCGTGGCCCTCCAGGTCGACCGACAGCGACCCCGGGGCGCTGCCGGGGGAGCGCAGGCGGTGGGCCGCGAGGACCAACCCGGCGAGCAGCACCTCGGCCGGGCCGGTGCGCAGCGTGCCGGGCACCCGGGCCAGCAGCGGGCCGGCGACCTCGGCGGGCAGGTCGAGCGTCAGCGTGCGCGTGGTGCCGGCGGTGTCCCGCACGGGGTCGGGGATCCGCTGCCACGGCTCCTGGGGGTCCCGCGGGTCCTGGGCGTCCCCGGGGGTGTCCAGCGACGAGCGCCAGAAGGGGAGCTCGGCCTGTACCTCGGGGGAACCTGCCTGGAGTTCGAGGTGGTGGGCCCACGCGCGGAACGAGGCATCCCCGTCCGCGGTCGGCAGCGGACGCCCGGCGACGGCGGCCTCCCAGGCCGCGGCCAGGTCCGCCGTCAGGATCCGCCAGGACACCCCGTCCACGGCCAGGTGGTGCACGCACAGCAGCAGCCGGTCCGGAGCCTCCCCACCGGTGTCGAAGCGGACCGCGCGCAGCATCGTCGAGGCCGCGGGGTCCAGCTGTCCGGCCGCCTCCCGGGCCGCCTCCGCCATGATCGCGGTACGGGCGGACCCGTCCGACCCGGCCACGTCGACGGTGCGGTACAGCCGGGACACGTCGACGGAACCGGGCTCGCCGACCGTGCACGTCCGGTCCTCCGGGCCGGCGGTCACACCGAGGCGCAGCGCCCCGTGCCGGTCCACGACCGACTGCAGGACCCGTACGAGCGTCGCGTCGTCCGCGCCCTCGGGCAGGGTCAGCACCATGGACTGGCTGAACCGGCCGATGGGACCGGGTCCGTCGAGGAGCCAGCGCATGACCGGCGTCGCGGGAAGCGGACCGCACTCCGCGACGGCCGGACCGGCGGCGGCCGGGGCGGTCCCGTGGTCGGGCTCGCCGACCGCCGCGGCGAGGGCGGCCGGGGTCTTGTGCGCGAACACCTCGCGCAGGGTGAAGGAGAAGCCGCGCGCCCGCGCCCGGCTGGTCAGGCCCAGGGCGGTGATGCTGTCGCCGCCGAGCTCGAAGAAGTTGTCGTCCGGGGTCGCGGTGACGCCGAGGGCCTCGGAGAACAGTTCCGCGAGGGTCAGCTCCGTGGCGCCGTACGCCCGCTCGGGGCGCTCCGGACGGGCCGCGGCCTCGGGGACGTGGAGCCGCGCGCGGTCGACCTTGCCGCCCGGGGTGAGGGGCAGCCGGTCCACCGCCACGAAGGTCCGGGGCACCATGTAGCCCGGCAGGACCCGGCCCAACTCGGCTGCCAGCAGGTCCGGTTCGAGCGTCGGGCCGCCGTCGCTCGGCGGCGCCACGAAGGCGACCAGCCGGCGGGCGCCGCCCGCGGGGGTGTGCACGACGACCGCGGCCTGTCCCACCGAGGGCTGCCGGCCGAGCACCGCCTCGATCTCGCCCAGTTCGATCCGGTGTCCATTGATCTTGACCTGGCGGTCCACCCGCCCCAGGAACTCCAGTTCGCCCTCCGCCGTCCAGCGCACGAGGTCGCCCGTCCGGTACATCCGCGCACCGGGCACACCGGAGAAGGGGTCCGGCACGAAACGGTCGGCGGTCATGGCCGCGCGCCCCGCGTACCCCTGGGCGAGACCCGCACCGGCCACGCACAGCTCGCCGGTCGCCCCCGGCGGTAGCGGCCGCAGGCCCCGGTCGACCACGTACGCGCGGTGGTTGACCATCGGGCGCCCGATCGGCGGGATCCGGCCGTGCGAGGGCGGGACGACCCGGTGCATGGTCACGGACACGGCCGCCTCGGTGGGCCCGTACGCGTTCCAGACCTCGCGGCCGTCCGTCGCCCAGCGGTCGACGGCGTCCCCGGACGGGGCCTCGCCGCCGGTGGACAGGAACCGCAGCGCGGGCAGTCCCGCCGGGTCCAGCAGCGGCAGGAGCGCCGGCGGCAGGTCGGCGACCGTCACCGCGTGCTCGGCGAGCAGCGCCTGGAGCCGGTCGACGTCGACCCGCTCGGCGTCGGTGGCGAGGACCAGGGTGGAACCGCTCAGCAGGGAGCCGAACACGTCCAGGACCGACACGTCGAAGGACAGCGAGGCGAACCCGAGGAACCGCTCCGTGCGCCCGGACCGACCGGCACCGCCGGAGCCGGGGCCGTCGCCCGCGCCGCACAGCGCGAGGTGGCCGCGTACGAAGTCGACGGCCGCCGCGTGCGGGACGACGACGCCCTTCGGCTCGCCCGTGCTGCCCGAGGTGTAGAGGAGGTACGCGGCGGACGCGGCCGGTACCGCCGCGGACCTGCGGCCGCCGCGCGTCCGGTCGGTCGGCGCGCTCGCGTCGACCACGCTCGGGAGGTCGAGGGGCAGCCGGTCGCGGTTGCCCGGCCCGGCGACGACCGTACGCAGCCCGGCGTCGCGCACGATGTACGCGATGCGCTCGGGCGGCAGGCCGGGATCGAGCGGTACGTAGCAGCCGCCCGCCTTCAGGACGCCGAGCAGGGCCGCGACCATCGACGGGGAGCGCTCCACGCACACGCCGACCGGCGTGCCGGGTGTGACGGCCGACCGCAGCCGGTCCGCGATGTCCTCGGCCCATGCGTCGAGTTCCCGGTAGCTGACCTCCTGGCCGGCGCAGATCACGGCGGTCTTCCCGGGGGTGCGCGCGGCCTCCGCCTCGAAGAGCGTGTGCAGCGACGCGTCCCCGGGTACGGGGCCGACGCCGCCCTCGGCGAAGGCGGCGAGCCGCTCCTCGTCCTCGACGGTCAGGAAGGGCAGCGAGCCGACCGGGGTCGCGTCCTCGGCCGAGGCGAGGGCGACCAGGAAGCGGGTGAACCGCACCCGCAACGCGTCGAGTTCGGCCCGCCCGAGGTCGGCGGCGTCACCCTCGGCCTGCACGGTCAGCGGGCTGTCGCCGCCGCGGTCGTAGACGTTGAGGGAGACGTGCTCCACCGGGCCGACCGAGAGGTTGTACGCGCAGGCGGGAGCACCGGCGAAGGACAGCTCGTAGTCGAAGGACATGAGGTTGACGGCGGCGTCCCACAGTCGGGGTCCGGTCCCGGTGAACTCCTCGATCCGGTACCGCTGGTGGCGCAGTGCCTCCTTGATGCCGGCCGAGGTGCCCCGCAGCAGTTCGCCGACCGTGGTGTCCGCGGTGACCGTCAGGCGCAGCGGCAGCACCTTGGAGAACATGCCCGGGGTCCGGCGGGCGTCCGGGGTGGTGCGGCCGGTGACCGGCAGCCCCAGGACCACGTCCTCGGTGCCGCCCGCGCGGTGCAGGTGGGCGGCGGCCGCCGCCATCACCAGCGCCGACCAGCGCGTGCCGTGCCGGCGCGCGGCCTCGCGCAGGGTGCGGGCGTCCGCGGGGTCGAGGTCACCGCTCACCCGCACCGTCGTACCCGAGGCGGGCGCCGGGACGCTGCCGGTGAAGGAGACCGGCTCGGGGGCGCCGTCCAGTCGGTCCCGCCAGAACTCCCGGTCGGTGGCGGACCGTTCGGAGCCGGCGTACTCCTCCTCCTCGGCCACGATCCGCTGCCACGGCGCGCTCTCGACGGCCGGTACGGGCTCTCCCGCGACCAGCGCCGAGTACACCCGCGCGGTCCGCCGCGCGAGGATCGAGCCGGTGACCCCGTCCGCGACGAGGTGGTGGTAGCCCTGCATCCAGCGGTACGTCGCCGGACCGGTCCGTACCAGGAGGTGCCGGGACACGTCCCCGGACGACAGGTCCGTCGGCCGGGCCAGCTCGGCGCGCATCAGCCGCTCGGACTCGGCGTCCGGGTCCGGGTGGTCGCTGACGTCGACCGTCTCCATCCGCAGCGGCGGCGGACCGGCGGGTATCTGGTGCACCACCCCGTCCACCTCGGCGAAGCGGACGCACAGCGTCTCGGTTCCGGCCACCGTCGTGCGCACCGCCTCGGCGAGCAGCTCCGGATCCACCGTCCCGCGGATCTCCAGGTACTCGGCGATGGTGTAGTCGAGGCGGGTGGGGTCGAGCTGCTGTGCGAACCAGACGCCGTTCTGCGGCGGGGTCAGGGGCAGCGGCCCGCGGTCGTGAGTGGCCATGCGGTGGTCAGTCTCCTCAGTCGGATCGGTCGATCAACGACGACGTGAGGCCACTGTCCGTGAGGGCCGGACGGTCCCGAAAGTCCCACTAATACGCCTCTTGACGACGTCCGATCCGGTCGGAGAAATCTGCGGTACCGCGATCCCGTGACAGGTGGATCCAGGTGCTGCGGTCCACGGCGCAGGCGTCGGCGACGCCGCTCTCCGGGCCGACCCGCTCCGGGCCGACCCGCTCCGGGCCGACCCGCTCAGGGCCGGGGCTCTCCGGGCCGTCGGGTGCGAGTAACCCGTGCCGCTGGGCCAGGTAGCCGAGTTGGAAGCGGCTCGTCGCGCCGAGCTGCCGCATGATGGCGGAGACGTGGCGCTGGCAGGTGCGCACCGAGATGCCGAGTGCGCGGGCCGTGGCGCGGTCGTCGTCACCCTGCATCAGGTGCAGCAGGATGGATCGTTCGGCCTGGTCGGCGACGTCTTGGACGAAGGCCTTCTCGCGCGGTCGGCCGATGCGCTCACCCATCGCCCACAGCAGGTCGAACATCTCGGCGACGAACGCGACCAGGTCCGGGCTGCGGACGAGCAGGGCCCCACCCGCCGTATCCGGAAGGGGGAGGACGAGCAGGGACCGGTCGAAGACCAGGCACCGGGCCAGGCCGCCGGACACCGTCCTCGCCTCGGCCCCGAGGGCCGCCAGCTCCGTCTCGTACCGCACGGTCGGCGGGTCGAAGCGGGCCGAGTGCTGGTACAGCGTGCGCACGGGGATTCCCCGGGCGAGCAGGTCCCGGTGCCGGAGGCGGGCGCGGCGCAGCTCCTCCTCGGGCAGGGGGCCACCGGGACGTGCGCAGAGTACCTCCCGCGTGCACGCGGCGGACTGCTGGTCGAGGATGCGCCGTAGTGGGGCCGCGGACTCGATCCGCTCCAGTGGCGGCCCCTCCAGCGTGTGTTGGCGCGCGGCGTGCACGACGGCCGGCTCCGCGAGCTGCCCCCGGACGCGCAGGAGGTCGAGCTGGGCCCCCTGGACGCGTTCCTCCCACCGTTCGAGTCATCGCGCGGACACGTCCATGGGGTTGGTGGCTGCAAAGCAGTCGGGTCCGATGCGCTGGACCAGGTCGGTGGAGACGAGGGCGTCGAGGGAGCGGGCCATGGTGGCCGGTTCCGCCCGGGCGAGCACCTGACTCCCCCGGAGAGGCCCGTTTCCTGCGAACTCCCGGTAGAGGGACATCTCTTCAGATGTGAGCTCACGGGGTCGGTCAGGGTCCTGCGGGCGTTGCGGCGCGCCTGATTCCATTTCGCTGCCCCCTCGTTCGCATCCGTCGCGATCGCGATGCCAGGAGCCTCCGCTCCACCCCCGCCGCCCCAGGAGCGTGTATCGGACACGCTTCTCGTGGGCGGGTCTTGGCGGGAGGGCGGTGCAAGATCCTTGATCCACGGCGCAATTGGCCGGGCGGGGCGAAGGGGTAGGCCGGACGGCGGGCCTCGACGGGGATGACCGGAACGTGTAGGAGCCCGCCCGGGAGGTGCGGCACGTTCTTGCCGTCGTCTTTCCGACAGGCGGCAAGACGACGGTCGCACCCCGTTGGCGGGCGGCGGTCCCCGTGTCGATGCTGGTCGGGGCGCGTCGATCGGGGATGCGCACCACGGAGGAAAGGTGCCCACGCATGGATCCCGGACGACCGGCCGACCCCGCGCGCCGGCCGTGTGCGCGGGGACCGCCCGGGACGCCCGGCGGGCTCAGTCGTCCGCCGGATGGACCACCTCGACCCCCTGGTCGCGCAGCGCCTCGATCGCGGGGGAGTCCGCGGGGGCGTCCGTGACCACGAGGGCGATCTCCTCCATGGCGCAGATGCGCCCGAGCGCCGCGCGGCCGATCTTGTCGGCGGTCGCGACCAGGATCACGCGCTGCGCCGCGGCGACCGCCGCCCGCTTCACCTGCACGTCGTCGAGGTTGTAGGCGGTGGCGCCCTGGACGGGATCGACTCCGCAACACCCCAGGATGAACGTGTCGAAGCACAAATCCTTGAAGGTCTGTACGGGGGTGGAGCCGTGGAAGGACAGCTCCTCGGGACGCACCTGCCCACCCGGCATCACCAGTTGGACGCCGGGGTGTGCGGAGAGGGCGAAGGCCGCGTGCAGTGAGAGCGGGGCGACCGTGAGTTGGCGGTGCGCCATGGCCTTGGCGACGGCCACGGCGGTGGTACCCGTGTCCAGTGCCACGGTCTCGCCGTCGGTGAGCAGGTCGACCACGGCGCGGGCGAGCCGCTCCTTGGCCTGGGATCCGGACATGGCCCGGATCGCGTAAGGGGGCTCGACGCCGCCGGGCAGGCTGCTCACCGCGCCGCCGCGCACGCGGAGCAGGGCTCCCCGGGATTCCAGGACTTCCAGGTCCCGGCGGACGGTCATCTCGGACGCCCCGGTGGCCTGGGCCAGCTCGGCCACCGTCGCGCGGTTCTGCCGCATGAGCAGTCCCACGACGAACTTGTGCCTCTCCATCACGTTCATGTGTCTGCTTTTAGCACAGATGGTGGCGGAGGATGGCCGGGATGTGCGTTTCGAACATTCAATCTGTTGAAACGAACATACGCGATGTGTAGTTTGTGGGGAGCGGTGGGAACTACCGCCCGCCATGAACGCTGACCGTGTTCATTCGGCCGTGACCGATGAGGAGAACCATGACCGCCACCCATGAGGCCGAACCGCCGGAAGGGGGGAAGCCCCTCCTCACCCCCGTCGCGATCGGCGCCTCGTGCCTGGCGTTCGTCGTGATCGGCGCCCTCCAGGCGCTCTACGGCCCGGCGATCCCGGCCCTGCGCGACGCATTCGGCATCAGTCCGGCCGTGGCCGGGCTCAGCCTCAGCGCCCACTTCGTCGGCGCCCTCCTCGGTGTGCTGATCTACCACCTCCTGCGGGGCCGCCTGAACAACCGGGTGCTGCTCGGTGGCTCCTACCTGCTGATGGCCGCCGGCGTGGCTGCCTTCGCCTTCTCGCCGAGCTGGGGCCTCGCCCTCGCCGGCACGTTCGTCATCGGCCTGGGCTTCGGCGGCATCGACTACGGCCTCAACCAGCTCTTCGCCGTCGGCTTCGGCCACCGCAGCACCGCCATGCTCAACCTGCTGAACGCACACTTCGGCATCGGCGCGATCGCCGGCCCCGCCCTGATCGGCCGGCTCGGGGCGGACAGCTATCCGCAGATCTTCATCGGCACCGGCGTGATCAGCCTGCTGATCCTGGTCACCCTGGGCGGGGTCGCCGCCCGGGAGCCCGCGCCCGCCCCCGTGGCCGGCGCGCCGGCCGGTGGTGCCCGGGTCCTTCCGATCATCGCGGTGTTCATCGGCGTCTACGTCCTGCACGTCGCCATCGAGACCGGCGTCGGCGGCTGGGAGCCCACCCACCTGGAAGCCGTCGGATACGGCGCAGCCACCGCCGCGACCGCCACCTCCGCCTACTGGGCCGCCATGACCATCGGCCGATTCGTCGCCGCGCCGATCAGCCTGCGCTGGTCGGCGCCGTCGATCCTCCTCGTCTGCTGCGCCGGTATGGCCGGCTTCCTCCTGCCGGCGACCGTCCCGGCCCTCGCCCCGTACGCGTACTTCGGCGTCGGCCTGATGATCGCGCCGATCTTCCCGACCTGTCTGCCCTGGCTCAACCGCGCCGTTCCCGGGGTGGGTGCCGCCGGCGCCTACGTGATCGCCGCCTCGATGATCGGCGGCGTGGCGTTCCCGCCCCTCCTGGGCGCGGTCATCGACACGATGGACATCAAGACGGTGCCGCTGCTGCTGTTCCTGCTCGCCGTCGTCTGCGGCGTGCTGAGCCTGTGGCTGCGCCGCAACGCCCCCGACCCCGGCGGCGCGTCCGGTCCGCGCGACTCCGGGCGCACGGATGCCGTCACCACACTCTGAACCCGTACGACGTGAGGAACCGAAGGATGAAAGCCGTCCTCTTCGACATGCTCGGTGTCATCGCGCGTGTCCAGCCGCCCGAGTCCATGACCGCCCTGGAACGCACGGTTGGCGCCGCCCCCGACCGTTTCTGGGTGGCGTACTGGTCCGAGCGGCCCCCCTACGACCGCGGTGAGGTCACCGGCCCGCCCTGCACACGGCGCCGTACACCCCCGGCGCACCGCTCGCCGAGGGCGGCGCCCACCAGGCCAACGCCCAGGGCCTGAGGCTGCTGGCCACGTTCCTCGAACGCCACGGCGACCTGCTGTTCGGCTCCGTCCTGGACCGCGACGCGGTGGTCCTCGTCGACGGGGCCCTGACCGAGGCCGGCGCCTGGCAGCGCACCGGCCGCACCGTCCTCGCGGAACTCGCCGACGCCGTGCACCGCCGACCGGCCGACTCCGGACAGCTGATCGGGCTCGGCCGGCTCGGCGAGCAGCCCGCGCCCGCCGCCGACGGCACCCCCGTACCCGTCGCCGTGCTGCGGGCCGGGCATCCGGGCGCCGACGGTCCCGGCGAGCTGACGCTCCCGGCCGGCGAGTGCGCGGACGGCGCGGTCGCGGCCTTCCTCGCCTCGTTCGCGGCCTCGCTCCCGGCTCCGGCCGGACCGCGCCCCACCACGGCGTACGGCAGGGCCCGCGTACTGAGCCGGTCCGGACCCGACGGAGTCCGCGTCCTCGGCGCCTTCAACCCGAGCGACGACGCCGACCGGGTCACCGGCAGCGGCACCGACACCGGCGGCTGGACGCTGGACCTGCCCGCGGGCTCCGCCGCGGTCCTCGTCACCCGCGACGGCGCACTCGTGGGACGGCTCGCCACCCCCGAGGAGCCGTCCACCACCCCTGTCGCCCTCCTGTGGGGCGGCGAACAGGCCGACGCGACCCGCGTCCGGGCCTCCTGAGAACCCGGGCGGCGGGGGAGCGTACCTGACAGCGCGCCCCCGCCGCCCGGCCCTGATCCACCCCGCCGGATCCCCGCCGGGGCTCAGCCCAGGACGTCCTTGGCCCAGTTGCGGTTGACGGTCTCGCGGGCCTTCTCCCGCTGCCCCTCCGTCGGGAACGTCGGTGTGCCCTCGACCGTCGGCAGATTCTCCGCGGCGGCCTTGTCGAGGGTGCCGTCCTCGGCCATGGCCTCCATCAGGACGGGGCGCGCGTAGGCGCCGAGCCGGAGGTTCTGGCCCTCCGGGCTGAAGAGGTACTCCTGCCACAGACGGGCCGCGGCGGGGTGCGGGGCGTCCCTGTTCACCGCGCTCGCGTAGTACTCGGCGAAGCTGCCGTCGAAGGGGATGGCGGTCCGCCAGTCGACGTCCACGCCCTTCTCCCGGAACTGGTCGGCGTATCCGAGGTTGAGGAAGTCCCAGTCGATGCTGATCGGGGTCCGGCCCTCCGCGATCGTCTCCGGTGAGGACTCGACCGGGTTGAAGTTGCCGTTCCTGGCCAGCTCGGCGAAGAAGTCGATCCCGGGCTGGATGTCGCCGAAGGCCCCCCCGTTCGCCAGGGCCGCCGCGTACACGCCGGCGAAGGCGGAGCCGGACTTGGTGGGATTGCCGTTGAGCGAGACCTGGCCCTTGTACTCGGGCTTGCGCAGATCCGCGAAGGTGGAGGGGCAGTTCTTCACCCGCTTGGCGTCACAGCCGATCGAGATGTAGCCGCCGTAGTTGTTGGCCCAGCGGGCGCGTTTGTCCTTCTGCTCCTCGGGGATCCGGTCGAACTCCGCGACCTCGTACGGAGTGAGCAGGCCCTGCCGGGCCGCCGACTGGGCGAACGAGTCCCCCACGTCGATCGCGTCGGGGGCGCGGCCGTCGCGCCGGTGCTCCTTCAGTGCGTCGATCTCGTCCTGGCTGGTGCCGTCCGGGTTCTCCACAGCGACCTTGATCCCGTACTTCTTCTCGAAGCCGTCGATCAGCGCGCCGTAATTGGCCCAGTCGCGCGGAAGGGCGATCGTGTTGAGCGCGCCCTCCTTCTTCGCCGCCGCGGTCAGTGCCGCCATACCGCCGGCGTCCGCGGCGGAGGTGGCCACCGCGGGGGCGCTGGGCTCGGCGACCGGCTTGTCGCCGCAGGCGCCGAGGGACCCGCCCACAAGGGCCAGGAGGGCGGCGACGAAGGCTGTCCGGAGACGGGGTGTGGGCACAAAGGCTCCATAACGGGCGTACGCGGACCGATCGAGCCCAGCGTACGTTCGGCAGCCTCGGCGGCGCAGTCCTGGACCGTGGTGTCCGCCGTCTTCCCCGCTGCTGCCGTAGCGGCGCGCCCTCAGAACCCCTCGTCGTCCCACCCGGCCAGGAGCGCCTCCCCGAGATCCAGCGAGGCCGGCGCGTCCCCGGCGTGGAGCGACTGCTCGCTCCAGATGATCTTGCCGCGGTCGGTGTAGCGAGTGCCCCAGCGCTCGGCGAACTGCGCCACGAGGAACAGACCACGGCCGCCCTCGTCGGTGTCCGCGGCCCGACGCAGGTGCGGGGAGGTGCTGGACCCGTCGGACACCTCGCAGACCAGGTAGCGGTCGTACAGCAGCCGCACCCGGATGGGCTCGGTGCCGTACCGGACGGCATTGGTCAGCAGCTCGCTGAGGATGAGCTCCGTGGTGAACGAGATGTCCTCCAGACCCCACTCCTCCAGTCGGCGCGCGCAGGCGTTGCGCACCGGCGACACCGCCGACGGGTCGGGCGCCACGTCCCATTCGGCGATCCGCGCCGGATCCAGCAGGCGGGTACGGGCCACCAGCAGCGCGACGTCGTCGCTGGGCCGGGACGGCAGCATGGCGTCGATCACCGCCGTGCAGGTCTCCTCCGGGGTGCGGGCGGGCCCGGACAGGGCGGCGCGCAACGCCGCCAGACCGGCGTCCGGATCCTGGTCACGGCTCTCGATCAGCCCGTCGGTGAAGAGCGCCAGCCGGGAGCCCTCGGGCAGGGTGAGGGACATGGTCTCCATGGGCAGACCCGCACCCAGGCCCAGCGGCGGGGACACCGGCACATCGGGGAACGACACGGTTCCGTCGGGGGCGACGAGAGCGGGCCCCGGATGCCCGGCGCTGGCCGCGGTCACCTGCCCCGAGACGGGATCGTAGATGGCGCACAGGCAGGTGGCCCCGGTGATCCCCTGCCACTCCTGCTCGTCGGTGTCGATGTGGGCGACCAGCTCGTCCAGGTGGCTCAGGAGCTCGTCCGGGGGCAGGTCGAGGGTGGAGAAGTTGTACACGGCGGTCCGCAGGCGACCCATGGTGGCGGCGGCGTAGAGACCGTGACCGACGACGTCGCCGACCACCAGCGCCACCCGCGTCCCCGGCAGCGGGATGACATCGAACCAGTCACCGCCCACCCCGGCCTTGGCGGCCAGATAGCGGTGCGCGACCTCGACGGCGGACTGCTCGGGCACGCCCCGGGGCAGCAGACTGCGCTGCAGGGTCACGGCCATGTCGTGCTCGCGCGTGTAGCGGCGGGCATTGTCGACGGACAGCGCCGCCCGGGCGGTCAGCTCCTCGACGAAGGACACGTCCTCTCCGTCGAACGGCGGGGAGTCCTGTCCCCGCCAGTAACCGACCATGCCCAGCACCACGCCCCGGGCCCGCAGCGGCACGACGATCAGGGAGTGGATGCCGCGGTCCAGGATCTGCGCGGCGTTCGCCTGGTGCTGGGCCCGCCACCGGTGGGTGGCACGCAGGTCCGTCTCCAGGACCGCGTGGCCGCCGGCCAGCCCGGCCGCCATCGGGCCGGTGGGCCCGAACCGGATCACCTCGCCGACGGGCGAGAGCGGGTGGTCGCCCCGCAGGCCGACGACGGCGGTGCGGCGCATCTCGGTGATCACCTCGGGCGGCTCCTCACCGTGCAGCACCGGGTCCAGCAGGTCGACCGTGACCACGTCCGCGAACCGCGGGACCGCCACCTCCGCCAGTTCCTGCGCGGTGCGCTCCACGTTCAGCGTCGTACCGACCTGCACTCCCGCGTCGTACAGCAGCTTCAGCCGCTCGCGGGCCACCTCGGCCCGGCCGGCGAGCGCCCGCAGCTCCGTGGTGTCGCGCAGCGTGACGACGGTCCCGGCCTTGCCGTAGGGGGCGGTGGGCCGGATGTTCACGGCCAGCAGCCGATCGGCCGCCATGTGCAGCTCGTCGGTCGCGGACCGGCCCGACGCGATCGGATCGGCGATCCCCTCCTCCAGACCCAGATCGGTGACCGGGCGCCCTTCCGCGTCCGCCGGCAGGTCCAGCAGGCGACGCGCCTCGTCGTTGGCCAGCAGCAGCCGTCCACCACCGCCGATGATCAGTACGCCTTCCCGTACGGCGTGCAGCACGGCGTCGTGGTGCTCGTACATGCTCGTCATCTCGGCCGGCCCCAGACCGTGGGTCCGCCGCAGCAGCCGACGGCTCACCAGCGCCGTCCCGCCCGCGGACAGGGCGAGCACGCCGGCCGCGGTCCCGAGGACGACCGGCAGCTGCCCGTTCACCATGCTCTGGACGTTCTGGACCGTGACGGGGGACGAGACGACGGCGATGACCTTGCCGTCGTCGTCCTTGACGGGGACCACCGACACCACGGACTGACCCAGGGACCCGGCGAACGTCTCGGTGAAGGACGTGCCGGCCGCCGCCTTGGAGAAGGGGCCGACGACACGCTTGCCGATCTGCCGCAGGTCGCTGTGGGCGAGGGTGACCCCGTCCAGCGTGTACACGTTGATGCCGTCGACCCCGGCGATCTTCGCGGCCGCCTGGGCGCTCGGCTGGAGCTCCGCGCTGGGGTGGGGGCTGCGCACGGCGGCGACGATTCCCGGCGACTCCGCGAAGGCTCCGGCGGCGGCGAGGGTACGGTGCCGGGCGTCCAGCATCGCGGAACTCCGGGCCTGCACGACGAGCGCCACGACCGCGGCGGCGACGAGCAGGACCACGACCGCCAGCTGGAGGAGGAACACCTCGCCGGCCACGCTGCGCGCGCTCAGGAGGGAGGAAAGGCGCTGCGGTCGCCGGGCCGGCCTTCCCTTGGGGGGCGGGGCGTGCTCCTGGCGCTCCCGGCCGTCCTCCGAGGAGGGAGCACGAGGGGGAGCGGAGGGGCTCGTGGCCGAGCTGAGCAGCCGGCGCCTCAGGCCTCCCGGATAGTGGCTCACCAATCCATCTTCCAACCTCTACGCGCCGTCGGCAGCGGGGCGGCGCCCGGGCGGCGCCCCGACCGGTGAGGGACGGGTGCCGCGACGGCGCCCGGCGGGCCCTCGGACCGGCTGGTAGCGTCGATCGTGTGCGTTCCACCCATACCGCCGCGGCGTCGTCCTGCGGGGCAGCCGTTGATCGGCAGAGGAACGGGATCACATGGCAAGGCACCGCTTCCGAATCGGGGCAGCCGCCGCCGCGGCCGCCCTGGGCCTCCTGACGGCACTGTCCCCGCGTCCGGCCGGCGTCGCACCGCTCCACCCGGCCACCACCGGTCCCGGCCACGCCGCCGCGTCGCGCTTCGTGCCGGGCCCCTGCCCCAGGACTCCTGAGCCGATCGAAGCGTTGGCCACCGCCCGGTGCGGATACCTGGAGGTCCCGGAGAACCGCACGCGTCCCGGCGGCCGGACCATCCGGCTCGCCGTCGCGGTCATCCCGGCCACCTCGGCGAAACCCGCCCAGGATCCCGTGGTGTTCATGTCCGGCGGCCCCGGGGGCGAGACCTTCGACGACATCCCGTACCTCGTCTCCTCCGGCCTGAACCGGGACCGCGACCTGATCGTCATGGCCCAGCGCGGCAATCTCTACGACCAGCCCGACCTCGCCTGCCCGGAGCTGGACCACTTCTACGCCACGTCCGTCGGGCTCCCCTCCTACGCACCGGCGACGCGGCGGCTCATGCTCGACGCGGTGAAGCGGTGCCGGGACCGTCTCACGGCCGACGGAACCGACCTGAGTGCCTACAACAGCACCGAGAACGCCGCCGACTTCGCCGACCTGCGCACCGCGCTCGGCATCAAGGAATGGAACGTCTACGGCCACTCCTACGGCAGCAACCTGGCCCTGACCTACCTGCGCCTGCACCCCCGGGGGGTCCGTTCGGTGGCGTTCGACTCCATCGCCCCTCCGCGGGACGTCTCCCTGCCCTTCGCCTGGGCCGGAGCCCGGGAGGGCCTCGAGAACCTCTACAAGGCCTGCGCGGCGGAGCCCGCTTGCAAGAGCCGCTACCCGGACCTCGAACGCACCCTGAACGAGCAGGTGCGCACGCTGGAGGCCCATCCGCTCACGCTGGACGTCGCCCCACCGCAGGGCGGGGATCCGGTGAAGGTCGTCCTCGACGGCGGCGCACTGGTGAACCTGCTCGTCGCCAAGGCGATCCCGTTCAAGGACGTTCCGGCGGCGATCGACGAACTGGGCCGCGGACGCCCGGAGCGCTTCGCCCGGGCCCGCGCCGCCGGTTCGGTCCAGGTCACCGGTCAGACCGCCCACGGTCTGACGAACTCGGTGGTGTGCGCCGAGTGGATACCGGACCACTCGGCGTCGGACGTGCTGAGGGCGGGCCGCGAGGCGTTCCCCGACTGGCCGGAGCAGGTCCTGGCCCAGGCGCCTCAGCTGGCCTTCCAGGAAGAGGTGTGCCGGGTCTGGAACGTCCCGGACCGCACCGCCACGATGCGGGTGGCCCCCGCCGGATCGGTGCCGACACTCTTCCTCAACGGGACCTTCGACATGAAGACCGGGGCGAGTTGGGCGCAGCGGACGGCTCGTGAGCTGCCCCGGTCGACCACCGTACGGATCCCCGGCATCGGGCACTGGGTGGTCCCGCAGTCGCCCTGCGCCCAGCAGGTCCTGGCGTCCTTCCTCACCCGTCCGACCGCGCCCGACACCGGCTGCGTGGCGGGCCTCGAACCGGAACCGTTCACGATCACCGCCAAGTGACCGGAAGAAGGTGGGATCCGTGCGTCGGACGATGTCGTGGTGCACCGCCGGCGGCGCCATGGTCGCGCTGGTACTCGCCGGCGTCGTCGTCCCGGGGGCTCACGCGGCCGGCGACGACCGCGCCGCACGCAGCGCGGCGGTCCTGCGGCAACTGGTGCCTTCTTCCGACGGCCCCGGCTGTGCGGCGGCCGTCGGCAAGCGGGGAAGCGTCGTCTGGGAGGCGGGGAGGGGGAAGGCCGATCTGGCGACCGGGCGCCCCATCACCTCGAAGACGGTCTTCGACATGGCGTCCAACTCCAAGCAGTTCACGGCGGACGCCGTCCTCCTGCTCGCCGGGCGGCACCGACTGGCGCTGACCGACCCCCTGTCCGACTTCCTGGACGACCCGCCCGCCTGGGCGCGTGACGTCACCCTGGGCGACCTGATGCGCCACACCAGTGGCATCACCGACTACCAGGATCTGCTGGAGGCCAAGGGCATCGGGCTGACGGACCCGGCAGGCCAGCGGGAAGCGATCGCGGCCATCCTCGCCGCACAGCCGGAGGAGCCGCCGGGCAAGCGCTTCTCCTACTCCAATTCCAACTACGTCCTCCTGGCGCACGTCGTCGAGAAGGTCACCGGCACGCCCTTCCCGACCTTCCTCCAACAGGAGTTCTTCACCCCGCTGCACCTGCGCATGGTGTTGTCCCCGGCGGCGGACGTTCCGGGCAAGGCGACGTCGTACGACGAGAAGGACGGCTCCTTCACCCCGAATTCCTCCCCCTGGAAACAGTACGGGGACGGGTCCGTCCAGACCACACCCGGGGAATTCGTCCGCTGGGCCGACAATTACCGCACCGGTCGGATCGGCGGCACGGAACTGCTCACCGGCGTCACGGAGGGGGCGGTGAGCGTGGGCGACGTGCTGCGGGGACGCGGCATCGAAGAAGGGCGGTACGGGGCCGGAATCCTCCTGCTCCCCGACAAGAGCCTGGTGCACCGCGGTGACTGGGAGGGATTCCACAGCACCTTCGAAGTGAGCCCGGACCGCACCACCGCCGTCACCGTCGTGTGCAACGTGGATTCCCCCGACCACTTCCGTGCGGCCGGTCAACTGCTGGACATATGGACCAAGTGACGGGTCCTCGGCGATCGCGCGGCCGCTTGAGCAGCCGATGCTCACGTCGCCCGGGAGCGGGCCTGCGAATCTCGACACACTTGCAGGTTCCACCCCGTACGAGGGACACATGCCCACACGCACTCTGCCGTCGAACGCGCCTCCGGGCGCGGGTCCCCAGGGCCCCGTGCCCGGCTCGGCCGTCATCCAGACCCGCTCCATCGACACGCACCTCCACGAGGACCCGCTCGCCGTCGAGGCAGTCGGCCCCGCCGAACCACTCGCCCCGCACCAGGCCGGTGCCGGACCGTCGGGCGATCGTCGCGTGATTCCCGCGGAGGGTACGACGATCACGTGCGGCCGGCCGTCGACGTAGCTGCCCCAGAAGGTATGGCTCGGCCCGTCGTGGACGATCGTCCCCAGGCCCATGTGCACCCCGTCAGGATGCCTGAACGCGACAGCGCCGTCCGGGTAGGTGCCGAGCGGGCAGGTCGCGAGGACCCGCCCGGTGGCCGCCTCGACCACCCACCACTCGTCCACCCACCACTCGTCGCCGTGGTCCTCGGGGGCGTCCTGGTGGGCGCCCGGTCCCTCGATGGTCCCGTCCCCATCCCGGTCCCCGTCCCGTCGTTCACGCGTGCCGGGCCGTGGCGAGCAGTCCTCGGAACCCCGCGACGAAGCGGTCGCCCGCGGCGCCGCCGTCGAGGGGGAACATGTGGCTCGACGCCTCGGCCTCACCCAGCCACCCGGACCGGACATCGACGTGCGGTCCGAGAAGCGCCACGCCGGAACCGTCCGTCACCAGGGTCTGCGCGAGCCTTCCGACACGGGCGAAACCCTGCCCGTCGGTGTCCACGATCAGCAGCACCACCAGCTTCTCCGTGAGGACGCACACCGCGAGCTGGACGGGCGCCAGGTCGAACCGGCCACGGTCGACGGTGCCGCTGTAGGTGTAGCGCGTCTCGCAGCACAGCCGCACGAGCGTACGCAGGTCCCCCAGCGAGTAGCGGTGCACCGTGTCCTCCAACAGGCCGAGGACACGGCCGTCCAGCTCGTGCGGGTCGCAGAGTCGGGTGTGGCGTTCAGGTGCCGGATCCGAGGTGGTTCCGCCTCCGTGCCCGAGGAGGAGGGACAGGCCGACACGACGCCCGGCACGCACGAACTGCCAGGGGACGAACATCGATACGAGCACGAGCACCGGTCCGGCGATCAGGCCGACCACGTCGCGCTGCACGATCCCGGCTGCCAGGAATCCCAGCCCGAGGGCACCGAACCCGGCGACCGCCGATACGAGGGCGCCCCTGAACCCCAGGTGCAGCGTCAGGGCCAGCCCGGCGGCGAAGACCGTGCAGACCAGCCAGACGGGCAGACCCCCGCCGGGGTGGGCCGTGAGCGAGCCGAACGCGTATCCGTTGAAGAGGTGTGCCGCGCATGCGGTGGCTCCGAGGAGCGTGAGTGCGGCGGAACGTGTGTTCATGTGCGGGAACGGACTCCTCGGTGCGGGGATTCTCCTTCGGATACCCAACCGTGGCGGGAGCCGGTGCGCGTGAGTAGCGGGTACTCAAGCCGTGCCGTGCGACCGCAGGGGAACGCGGCTTCAGCCGCCCTGCCGAGGGGCCGGCCGGGTGGCCAGGTCGCGGCGCGAGGCGATCCCCAACTTGGCGTAGACCCGCTGCAGGTGGTTCTCCACCGTTCGCGTGGACAGGTGCAGTTCGTCTGCGATCTGCTTGTTGGTGATCCCGGTCGTCGCGAGGGAGGCGATCTCCCTCTCCCGCGCGGTGAGCGGGGCGGCCGACCGGAGACACAGCAACCCGGGGGTGACGGCTCCTTGGCAGGAGCGCGCCAGCTCGGCCGATGTGTGCAGGGCGGACGTCGCGCGCCGCGGATCTCCCGCGCGGTGGAAGGCGTTCGCCGCCGCCGCGGCCGCTTCCGCCGCCACCAGCAGAGCACCGATCTCTTCCAGCTCGTCGGCCGCCCGGAGCAGACCCGCACCGTCCTGCGCGGCGTGGGCGCGTGCGAACCGCACTCTCGGGGACGCGAACGCTCCGTCGCACCTCCCCTCCAGTCCCACCATCCGGGCCAGCACCCGCGACGCGGCGCCGAGGCGGGCGGCGTCCGTGAGGAGCAGCAACTCGGAGGAGACCGCACCGGCCTCCCGGGCCTGATCCGCCGCTCCCGTCAGGACGTCGCATGCCGCCGTGGTGTGTCCTCGGGCCGCGAGTGCCCAGGCCTTCCCCAGCGCCTGCTCACCGGGGAGGAAGAAGACGTCCGGGTATCCGGCCAGGTCCGCGACCAGGGCATCGGCCTCGTCCGTACGACCGAGTACGGCATTGGCCGCCGCGAGTCCCGCCGCGGCCGGCCGCAGCGGGACGAGAATGCCGTCGCCCAGGGACAACTCCAGCGTCTCGGCGAACCAGCGGCGCGCGTCGCCGACCCTCCCCTGCAACCAGGCCGTGCGCCCCAGGTCGTACGAGAGCCAGGCCGCGGGCTGCGTGGCGTTGTCGGTCAGCGCCTCCCGATGTCCCCGCTCGGCCGCGCGTCGCGCGCCGGTGAGGTCCCCGGCGGCCATGCGGGACAGGGACAGCACGGACAGCGCGGCCGCGGGATGCTGGATGATGATCCGCTTGCTCGCCTCGACGTGCTCCGCGTACGTGCGGCCGGCCAGGGCGACCGCTTCCTCGGTCCGGCCCGCGGCGCTCAGTCCCAGTGCTTTCATGGCGCAGGCGTAGAGACGCACCCGCTCGTCGGGGATCTGCTCGACCTCGTCGAGCAGGTCGAGGCCCTCGTCGGTGCGGCCGGAGAAGGCCAGCATCGCGCCCTCGTTCGCCCGGAGCGCGGCCCGCGCCTGCGCGTCACCCGTCGCCTCGAACGCCTGCCGATTGACCTGGAGGGCATCGGCGACGCGGGCCGCCCCCCAGAAGAGGTTCTGCGTCCTCTCGATCGCCAGGCGAAGGCGTTCGGCTTCCGTGCCCGCCGTGCCGTACGCCCGTTCCAGCAGACGCTCGGAGTCGTCGTAGCGGTGCAGCAGGTAGTAGGCCTCGCCCAGTTGCAGCATCGTCTCCTCGGTCACCGAGGCAGGGGGAAGCGCCTCCAGCAGATCCACGACCTGGACGTAGTCGTGGCTGTGGCGCGCGAGCATCGCGGCCTCCACGATCAGGTGCGGGTCCGCCGTACCCCGCGCACCCAACTGCCACGTCGCGATCCGCAACACGTCCTCCAGGCGTTTGGCGCCGTGGGCGAGGACGCTCCGTTCACACTCGCCGAGAATGTGAACGCGTCGACTCACGGGCACGGTCTCCAGGAGGATCTCGCCGTAGAGCGGGTGCGCCAACGTGGCGGTCATGCGGCGCCGGGAGACATGGACGTGGATCAGGTCCGCCTCCTCCAGCGCGAAGAACGCTTCCGCCGACGTCGCCCGGATGAGATCCGGTACCCCCATCGGCCCCGCCACCGCGAGCGTTTCCAGGGTCCGCGTGCCCTGCGCGCCGTAGCGCTTCAGCCGGGTACGGATCAGCTGGCTCAGCCTGGCCGTCCGGAGTGGACCCGTCGCCTGACCGGGGGCCCGCCACACACCACCACGGGGGACCAGGGCGTGGGAGCCGAGCATGCCCAACACCAGCTCCCGGAGGAAGAGCAGGTTGCCTTCGCTCAGGCGGTGCAGCTCGCACACGACCTTTCGCTCGACGACTCCACCGAGGACCGTGGTCAGGACTCCCTCCACCTCGTCCTCGGACAGTCCGTGGAGGTCCACGTGCGCCATGGTCTCGGTCCGGTCGATGGCGAGCACCGCGTCGGACACCATCACATCGGAACGCAGGGTCGCGACCAGGAAGATGGACTCCATGTCCAGCAACTGCCCGATGAGCGTGGCCGAGCTGGCGTCGAGCAGATTCACATCGTCGACGAACAGGGCGAAGCCGTGGCCTTCCCGGTCCACGAAAGCCGCTCTCGCCGCGTGGAAGGCGGCGGGAGCATCGCCGAAATCGAGACTGTCGGGGAGGAGGTGCGCGAGAGCACCGAACGGAATGGTGCCCGCCGCTGCCGTCGCTGTCGCCCGGCTCCCCTGACGGCCCGCCGCCAGGGCCCTCTCCCACACGTGCGTGGCCAGGCGGGTCTTGCCGACACCCGCCGATCCCCGGATCACGACCCCGTGGCAGGAGGGGTCGGACAGGGCCGCCTCGCACACCTCCTTCTCCGCTTCCCTGCCGACGAGGGGCCAGGCGCGTTGGACATCACGCTTCGTGTACGGAGAATGCAAGGCAGCCACCTGAGCTCTGAACCGGTGCCGACACCCGGCACGGGTCGCCGATGCGGACCCGGGCCCGGCGGGCGCAGGACGACCTTGCACGTCCACGGGCCTCCTCGGCGTGAGTAGATGCTACTCAAGCGGCCTCCGCCCGATGGGCTCCGAGCCACGAGGCGTCTACTTCCACCCGCGCCTGCGCTTCCCCGCCCACGAGAGCCCGTCCCGCTGGAACGACCACGTCCTGTTCGCACAACGGGAGCGGCTCGAACCCGTGCCAGGATGCGGCGCGGTGAGTGCTGGGAAGCCCCGGGGAGGACTGACCGGGCAGGCGACGTCGTTGTAAGGTGCGGCGACCGCCCTTGACCTGCGTGAGCAGGCAGGGAGCAGACAATCCGGGAGTTTCTCCATGCTTCGTACCATGTTCAAGTCCCACATCTGACATCCGGACGTTTCCGCAGGTCAGGGCCATGTTGCCCTCGGGCAGGTCAGCAAATGACCAGCATGGGCCGGGGAGCATGTCCTCCTCATTCGGGCCTCCGGCGTCGTGACATGGAGCGAACTGGTGACATCCCGACCGGACCGTAAGCTGCCGGCCTCGGCTCCTGGACATGTCACCAGCGGGTGAGATCCACCAGGTACCGGCAGTGCGGGTCGTCCGCGCCATCAGATGTCCGCCACTCCTCGCCGAGCAGTGAGGGAAGTGCGGCGAGGAGCGCGGTCAGTGCACCGCCCGGCTGGACATCGGCGGCGATCACGCTGGATGCCTCGTCGCTGTCCATGTAGAGGCGCAGAAGACCTCCTTCCCGGAACAGGAATCCGCGCAGCCTTGCCGGGGGCTGTTCCTCGGACGGACGGGCCAGGCATCGCAGGAGGGTGGCAGCCCAGTCGTCCGTGGTGAAGGGTGCTTCTTTCAGCTGGGTCGGGTCGACGAGGTAGAGGTCCATTCCCATGACGGACGTGACCCTGTCCGAGGGGTAGATATGTGTTCCGGTGTGTACCGCCCGGAGCAGGGCGACGACGTCGTGCGGGGTGCGCAATTCCTCACCGGAACCGAGGGGGATCTCGTACGCCGTCAGGCGGGCGGGATCGCATTCGCCCCCGTCGCCGAGGGCGACCCGAACGGCCGGGGCCCCGGACGGAGCGGGCAGGACTCCCCGTACATGCTGGTCCTCCAGCAGCGGCGCGTAGACGTAGTCCAGCAGAAGGGCGGCCACTTCCACCTGAAGGTCTTCGATCTCGTGCTCGTCTTCGCTCACCGAATCACTCATTCACCCAGTTCGGGCACTTCGGCATACCGTTGCAGTACGCGGTGATCACACCGATTACGTTCCCGGGCCCCGCGTCGTACCTCTTGTCCACCGTCTTGCGCGCGTACCGCACCTTGACGATGAGCTTCACACGTCCGTGCGCCCGGTTGGAGGCCCAGCCCCAGTACTGGATGTTGGCACCGTCCAACTTGTCGACGTTGCCCTGGAGCGGGATGTTGACCAGCGCGCACTTTCTGATGTTGTGTGCACCGGTGAAGTGGTTCCAGCCCAGTTCGCCGTTGCCGACGCGCGTGGGGATCTTCCGGCCGTCCGGATCGGTCGCATTGCACTTGACGGTCTTCTCCCAGTAAGGGCCCGCGTGGACGGGCGTGGCGAAGCCCGCGAGGAGTAAAGCCGCTACGGCGATAGGTGTCATAAGTGTCGCGATACTCTTCATGCCGTGACCGTTGCATGCGCCGAAAAGGCCGGTAAGTTGCTTACGTAGTTTTCACTCCATCCGGCTATTTGTCATATGGGCCCTCTTGTCGGCGTGATCAGCCAGCCAGCCAGCCAGCCAGTCGCGGAGCGTACTGGACCGGTGTGCCGAACTGCGTCAGCTGCCGCTCCATTGAGGAGATCTTGCGCTCGGCTCGCTCCTTGCCCGACGGTGAACCCGTCACCGATCGGACCAGCGACGGGCACAGGGCCGCGCCGACCGCTGCCCTGGTCGCCATGCGGCCGACGGCAGGCGCCGATGTAACCGACTTCGCCTGCTCTGGTACGGCGGGGCCTTCCGGCTTACCTGGACCGAGGTCAAGGACGGCACGACCCGTCTCCGCCAGACGGCCCTCGCCCGTGCCGGTGCGCGGATCGCACATGACGCCCCGAGCGCCGCCCTCGGCGATTGCGACGTGCACGTGACGGGCGAGTCCTTCGGCGCTGTGAAATCCCAGCTTCGCACTCGTCTTCGTCGGCGGCGTGATTCTGCGGCGGGCAAGTCGCTCAGAGCCCGTGCTGATCGAGAATGGCCATGAGCTTCCGCTTGCGTTTCTGGTTGGCGCGCAAGGTGGCCAGGTAGGTGGCGAACTCGGCCTCGGTACCGAGCGTCCGATGGCAGGCGCGAGCGCTGAGGAGGAGCTCCGCGAGGCGTTCGTACGTACTGTCACCGGTCTGCTTGCGCAGTGGCTCGATCCAGCGGAGGTAGACGGTCAGTGCGTCGGCCGGTTGCCGGTCGCGGAGCCGGTCTGCCAGGGTGAGCCACTGGCGCTGGTCGGCGTAGCCGTCGGTGGCGGCCTGCCAGGCGGGCTGGAGGTCGTTGTCGTCGATGAGCGCGTCGACCAGCAGGGAGCCGTCGTACCAGCGGCCCGTCTTGGGCTGGGAGACGGCCTTCAGCGACTCCAGGGCGTCCGTGCGTTCGGCGCCTTCCCAGATTCCGGCCGCCCGGGCCGCTGTACGCAGATTCTGGTAGGCGGCCAGCGAGGGACGGGCGCGCAGCAGGTCCCGGCGGACCGCGACCACGTCGGCCAGGCGGTCGGCCCGCTCGTATCGCTCGCAGACGAAGGCGACCAGATCGCTGTCCGGTCCCCATTCGGAGACGGTCTCCCGCAGTCCGCGTTCCGCCCACTCCAAGGCCTCGACCGGGCGGCCCGCCGTCTCCAGCTCCCTGGCGATCCCCAGGTGGGTGTGGCCGTTCGGGGCGAGGTCCGCCGCGTGGACCTCTACCAGTGCGTCCACGCTGTCGCCGTCGGCCTTCAGGAGACGCTCCATGAGGTACTTCTCCGCCCACCCCTTGGGGTTCGCCTGCCAAGCAGTCACCACCAATGCCCGCGCCCGGGCCAGGCCCGGGTCACCGAGCACCTCGCGGTAGTCGAAGAGGTCGATGTCGGTGGCATCGTTCATCTCGTTCAGCAGGTACTGCACCAGCCACTCGGCGGTCTCCACCTGGTCGGGCCGGGCAGTCCGGCAGGCCTCCAGATGGGCTTCGGCCAGCCCGGTGGCGACGTCCCCGATCAGGCCGTCCGAGTCGTCGATCTCGCCGTACGTTCGCCCCAGAGCCTGGAGAGCCTCACGGGCCACCTCCACAGCGTCCGCCGAGCGGCCGCTCGCCGTCAGCGCCCGGAGTGCGGTGACGGCCTCAGCTGCCTGCCGCCCGTAGGCGTGGGCGTCGGAGTACTCGACGTACCCGTAGCGGGCGAAGGGGCGGGTGTCGAGGAGGCTCAGGATGCGCTCCCGGACGATGCCGGCGTCCTCCCCGGCGGCGGCCGCGCGCAGTGCGAGGCGCCGCCGCAGGTCACGGTCATCGGCCAGCTGCTCCCGTAGCAGGGCGAGCAGTTCTTCCCGGGTGCGGGACTCCAGCCATGTGTCCAGCAGTTGGGTACGCGAGGCGGCGGCCGACCGCTGCTGCGGTACGGAATAGGCCTGCCCCAAGACGGCCAGGCCGACTGCCACACAGTGCTTGCAGAAGTTGCCGTCCCGGCCGTAAGGGCAGTCGCACCAGCCGGTCAGTCCACCGTCCTCGTCCTCGGTGAGCTCCACCTCGTAGGCTTCGCTTCCGTCGACGGTGGCGGTGATCGCTTCGTCTCCGATCTCCAGCCGGGAGACCGCGGACAGATAGCCGAGCCCCCGCTCGAAGGAGCGCGCCCCCGCCAGCCGGCGCAGGTCTTCCTCGGTGAAACCAAGAGCATGTGTCACGGCATACATTCAATCGGATGGAGAGCGTTCACCACCGTGGTTTGCGGAGGGTTGAGTCTCTTCGGCGGTCGACGTCACTGCGAAGCCCAACAGGTTCGACTCGCAGTCGGCCGCCGTCGCGCTCAAGGACCTGGAGTACCTCCAGGAGGTCCACCACTGTGCGTGCCCGGACGGTGTCAGGGCGATAGCCTCGGCAGCCGCCCGTTCGTGGATGTCGTCCTCCCATTCCCCATCCCACTCGTGGGCGATCGCCAGGCATGAGGCCTGCTGCGCTTGCCTGCGGCCACGTCGAAGAGGTCGTAGCGCCAACCCTCAGCTGGAAACCCGATGGTGGGCCTCGCTTCGCCGAGGCCACAGGGGTTAAACAGATGATCGAAGAATTCGAGCAGGTCTGGGTCTCAGTAGCTGTTGTCGTTCCGATCTTGAGGGGTGGGTGTCGAACGGGAGTCTCGTTTGGGTGACCGTGGTCGGCTGCGGGCATGAAGGCAGGGCCTCTTGGTAGCTCGGGGTTGCGAAGCCAACCGAGATCCAGGAGACCCTGTTGCCGCAGTTGTACGTGCTCGCGCCGGTGGAGTTCAACTCGGCTGCTCTGTCGTGTGATTGTGTCGCTCACCGGTTCGGGAATGCGGCCGACCATCCAGAGCGTGTTCGGAGGTATCCCTCGGACATGACGGACACGGAGTGGGCCGTGGTCCGGCCGCTGCTGCCGGTGCCGGGCTGGCTGCGAGGTCGGGGCGGGCAGCCGGAGGCGTACTGCCACCGGGCGATACTGGACGCGATCCGCTATCTGGTCGACAACGGAACGAAGTGGCGGGCCATGCCGGCCGACTTCCCTTGTATTATGTGGAATCTGACTTGTCAAGGTCATTGGCAGTGCCAGCGACTGCCGGCCCGCACTCGGCGGGAAGGTGGGCGACGACCAAGGCGACTGCGT
>NZ_JBICYT010000027.1:0-64151 GCF_043201215.1 Streptomyces sp. NPDC048331
CCCCCCCCCCCCCCCCCCCCCCCCCCCCCCCCCCCCCCCCCCCCCCCCCCCCCCCCCCCCCCCCCCCCCCCCCCCCCCCCCCCCCCCCCCCCCGCGACGGCGCCGCGCCGGAAGCCGAGCCGTGCGGCGCCCGCGCCGTTGCCGGGGCTCCGCCCCGGACCCCGCTCCTCAAACGCCGGAGGGGCTGAGATGGCAGCCGGAGGCTCCGCAGGACCGGCCCCGGGGCTGAGATGGCGGCCGGAAGCGCCGCAGGACCGGGCCCCGGCCGCTGAGATGGCGGCCGGAGGCTCCGCAGGACCGGCCCCGGGGCTGAGATGTGGGCCGGGCCCGTTACTCCTCGCGGATCGGGATGCGGCCGTTCACCGGTGCGGCGGGCGGGGACGCCGGCGGCGGGGTCTGGCCCATCGAGGCCAGGAGCTGGCGGGCCACGCCCAGGCCCGTGCCACCCATCGTCAGCGCCTTCGCGAACATCTCCGACATGCCCTCGGCCCCGTTCAGCAGGACCATGTGCTCCACGTTCCCGAAGGCCCCCGCGCCCGCCTCCACGATCGCCGGCCAGTTCTCGGCCAGCTGCTGCGCGACGACCGCCTCCTGGTTCTCCGCCAGCGCGGCGGCCCGCGCCTTGATCGCTTCCGCCTCGGCCAGACCGCGGGCCTTCGCCGACTCCGCCTCCGCGAGGCCCCGCGCCTGCGTGGCCGCGGCCTCCGCCTCACCCGTCGCCCGCGTCGCCTTCGCCGACGCGATACCCCGCGCCTCCACCGCCTGCGCGTCCGCCGTCGCCGCCGTCGTCACCCGCGTGGCCTCCGCGGCCGCCGCCAGCTCGGTCTCCCGCGCCTTCGCCTGCGCCGCCGAGATCCGCGCGTCGCGCTCGGCCTCGGCCCGGGTGCGGGTCTCGTACGCCGCCGCGTCCGCGGGCTTGCGTACGTCCGCCTGCAGTTGCTGCTCGCGCCGGTGCGCCTCCAGCTCCGCGACCCGGGTCTCCTGGACGACGACCTCCTGGCGGGCGGCCGCCTCCGACAGCGGGCCCGCCTGACGGGCCGTCGCCGCCGCCTTGTCCCGTTCGGCCTGGTAGCCGGCCTGCAGGATCTCGCTGTCGCGCGTCGCCTCGGCCATCCGGGCGAAGGCGGCCTGCTCGGCCTCCGTGGCCAGCCGGTTCGCCTCGGCCTGCGCGATCCGCGCGTCCCGCTGCACGGCCGCCGCGTGCGGCATCGCCAGGTTCTTGATGTAGCCGGTCGGGTCCTCGATCTCGTGGATCTGCAGCGAGTCGACGATCAGGCCGAGCTTCTCCATCTCGGTACCGCACGCCATCCGGGTCTGGCCCGTCAGCTTCTCCCGGTCGCGGATCATGTCCTCGACCGTCAATCCGCCCACGATGGACCGCAGATGGCCCGCGAAGACGATGTGCACCCGCTCGGGCATCATCTTCTGCTGGTCCAGGAAGCGGCGGGCCGCGTTGGCGATCGACACGAGGTCGTCGCCGACCTTGAAGATGACGACGCCCTTCACCCGCAGCGGGATGCCCTGGTGGGTGACGCAGTCCACGGACAGCTGGGTCTCGTTGAGGTCCAGGGACAGTTTCCGTACCGCCTGCACGCCCGGGAGTACGAGCGTGCCCCGCCCGGTGACGATCCGGAACCCCATGCCCTGACCGAGGCCCTCGGTCTTGTGGGTGGAGCCGGAGATGACGAGTGCCTCGTTCGGTTCGGCCACCCGCCACATGAGCTTGAACAGGCCGATCAGAGCCACGATTGCGGCGAGAACGATTCCCGCCACGACGCCGATAGCCATCGGCAACGCCCCCTTAGCGCGATGCCGTTCGGCACCGACGAGGCCGAGTCTGCGCCTGCCGCGGCCCGGCCGGAAGACACCGGCCGCGTCTTGTCGCCATCCTGATACGTACAGGTGGGACGGGGCGTCAGTTGTCGTAGGCGGCCATCACGTACACCGTGCGCGGCGGCAGGTACTCGACCACCGTCACCACCGTTCCGACGGCGAGCCGGCCGGTGCCGTGGACCGGATGGGCGAGGAAGTGCTCCGCCCCGCCCCGGATCCGGACGATGACCTCGCCCACCAGGCCGGGGCCGACCGTGCCGGTCACCCGGCCGGTCATGCCCACCATGTCCGTGTCCGTGTCCGCGCCCCTGTCCCCCATGGGTCGAGGGTACGCCGGGCGCGCGCCCTACGAGCCTCCTACGAGTGGCCGAGGTCCGCGGCCGGCAGGTCGGTCTCCGAGTCCGGGACCGATCCGCTGTCGGGGGTCGGTCGCAGGGTGAACTCGTCCGAGGCCATCGAGTCGAGCACCGGCGGGGCCGGGCGCGGCGGCGCCGGCATGACGGCGGCCTCCGAGTGGCCGCCGCAGCCGTAGGACAGCGACACCAGCCGGCCGTCGGCCGGGCTGAACTCGTTGGCGCAGACGCCGAAGGCCTGGCCGAGGGAGCCGCCGATGGCCACCAGGAAGCCGCAGGAGACGCAGGACGCGGGCGCGGCCTGTGCCATGGGGGTCTTGGCGCCGAAGGACTCGTCCCAGCGGTCGGCGGCCGTGTGCAGCCCGTACCGCGAGAGCACGCGCGCCCGGCGCATGCCCAGTTCCTCGGCGACCGAGGTGATGGAGCCGCGTACGGGGACCACGGCGCGGTCGGTGACGTCGGCGTCCTCGGCCTCGACCAGTTCGGCCATCTCGGTGGAGACCACCGAGTTCGGCGGCGGGGTGTCCTCGCCCGACCAGCCCGGCTCCAGGCGCAGATCCTCGGCGTCGGTGGGCAGCAGGTCGCCCGGGCCCATGTCGCCGGGGCGCAGCCGCTCGCTCCACGGCACCCACTCGGGGGCCAGCAGCGCGTCGTCGCCGGGCAGCAGCACCGTTTCGTCGAGGGTGACGTTCTTGGCGCGGGAGGCGCGGGTCACGGTGACGGCCCAGCGCCAGCCGCGGTAGCCCGGTTCCTTGGATTCGAAGAAGTGGGTGACGACGCGGTCGCCCTCCGCCACGGCGGAGACGTGTGCGCCGACCACTCCGGGGAAGGCGGCCTCCTCGGCCGCCGCGCGGGCGAGTTCTACCGCCTCGACGCACAGGCGGTCGGGGGTACGCGGGGTACGGCTTCGCGTCGTCGCAGCACTCACTGGTCTCGTTCTCTCCTACGCCGTCTCACGTGTGCGCCGTCCGTACTGTCGTCCACAACGACCCGGCGGTGCTGTCCGTACGTGGCACGGGCGGAGCGGACCAGAGGGCCGCGTCGACGTCCGCACCCGATCGGACTCCGGGCGCACCTCACTGCGACCCATTCTGCGGGATCACGAAGAGGCGCGCGGCCAGGAGCAACCGCCGGTGGCGCGCTACGCACGCTACCTCCTCTTAAGCCTCGGGCACACATGCAAGGTCCGATTCGCGGACAAGCCACCGGGTGCGCGACGCGCCGGGAGGCGCCCCGGGAGGGCCGGGTGGGGCACTATGTCGAGTGTGGCACCCGTACGGTCGTCCGACGACGGCTCGGGACCGGCCAGGCGGGCCGGCCGGGCTGTCGGGCGTGCGCTGCACCTTCCGGCGCGCGGGATCCGGCGGGCCACGCACGCGCACGGGGCCGGTGAATCGGGCCTCGGCAAGCTGATCGAGCTGCACGCCATCAACGGCGCCGGCGACATGCTGATCACGGTGGCGTTGGCCTCGACGGTGTTCTTCTCCGTTCCCACGGACGAGGCACGGGGCCGGGTGGCCCTGTACCTCGGCATCACGATGGCTCCCTTCACCGTGCTGGCCCCGGTGATCGGCCCGCTGCTGGACCGGCTGCCGCACGGCCGTCGGGCTTCGATGGCTGCCGCGATGCTGGCCCGCGCGCTGCTGGCGCTGCTGATGTCGGGGGCGGTGGCGACGGGGGGCATCCAGCTGTATCCGGCGGCGCTCGGTGTGCTGGTGGCGTCGAAGTCGTACGGGGTCGTGCGCAGTGCGGTGGTGCCCCGGTTGTTGCCGCCGAAATTCTCACTCGTCAAGGCGAACTCGCGGGTCACGCTGGCCGGTCTGCTGGCCACGGGGGTGGCGGCGCCGGTGGGTGCCGCGCTGAATCTGATCGGGCCGCAGTGGCCGCTGTACGGGGCCTGCCTGGTCTTCGTGTGGGGCACGGTCGCGGCGTTCACGCTGCCGCACAAGGTGGACGAGGCCAAGGGCGAGCGCCGGGCGCGGCTGTCCACGCACGAGGCTCACTCGAAGCGGCCGGGCCTGCGGACGGTGAGCCGTTCGGTGTTGTGCGGGCTGCTGGCGAACGCCTCGATGCGTGCGCTGTCCGGGTTCCTGATCTTCTTCCTGGCGTTCCTGTTGCGCGAGCATCCGCTGGCGGGGCAGAGCGCGGCGGTGTCGCTGGGCATCGTGGGCGTGTCGGCGGGTGTGGGCAACGCGTGCGGCACGGCGGCGGGCGCGTGGCTGCGGGCGCGGGCGCCGGAGGCGATCATCGCGGCGGTGTTGTGCCTGACGCTGGCGGTGGCGGTGCTCGCGGCGGTGTTCTTCAGCGGGCTGTTCATGGCCGTGCTGGGGGCGACGGCGGGCTTCTGCCAGGCGCTGGCGAAGCTGTCGCTGGACGCGATGATCCAGCGGGACGTGCCGGAGTCGGTACGGACCTCGGCGTTCGCCCGTTCGGAGACGCTGCTCCAGGTGGCGTGGGTGTTGGGTGGCGCGATCGGCATCGTGCTGCCGCTGAACGGCGTACTGGGCATGTCGGTGGCCGCGGCGATCGTGGCCCTGGGCACGACGATGGCCCTGCGGGGCGTCCTGTCCGCCCCCCGCCGACACGCGGGTACCTCCCGGCCCCGGGTGGCGTGACCTTCCTGTGCCGGGGGCCGGGCCGAGGCTGCTCCCGTCGTACGTGCGCTCCGCGCCCGTTCCCTCGAACGCCGGGCGGGCTGAAAGACAGCCCCACCGGCGTTCGGGGCGCGGGGTCCGGGGGCGCAGCCCCGGGAAGCCCGGGCGGAGCCCGGGGTCGCTCGCGCGGCGGCGCGGCACCGGGCAAACGGGCGCCGCGCCGCAGGCCACCGGGACCCCATGCAGCGGCGCGGCCCAGGGGCCCGATAGCCTTCGGCTCATGACCGCACCGCTTTTCTCGGGTAGGGCCCGCCGCAGCGTCGCGGCCCTCGGAGCCGTGTCCGCCGGCCTCCTCCTCCTCTCCGCCTGCGGCGAGAAGCCGACGCCGCTGGCGACCGTGACGGTCGGCACCTCGTCGGTGTCCGCCGAAGCCTCCTGCCACAACGACGGCAAGGAGCTCTCCATGGACCAGGTCCAGGAGTGCCTCACCAACCTCAAGAACCCCAAGACCGTCGAGTACGCCCGGGGCGACACCCTGCGTCTCGGGGTCGAGCCGGAGGTCGTCGAGGACGGCAAGCGCTGGTCGGCTGTGCTGGACGGCCAGCCGATCACCGAACCCTCCTCGAACACCTACCGCAGCTTCCCGGGTGCCGACGTCTTCGCGACCGGCGGCCAGGGTGAGGCCCCCTCCTCGAAGAAGCTGGCGTTCCTGCAGATCGCCGAGGACGGCAAGCCGCTCGCCGTGTGGTCCTTCAACCTCAAGCTCAAGTAACCGGGCGGCAGCGGTGCGCGCGCTCGTCGTGACCGCGGTGGCGGCGGAGGCAGACTCCGTCACCACCGGGCTGACCCCTCATCCGGACATGTTCGGTCCTGAGCCACGCACCTTGCCCGGCGGTTACCTCATCAACCGCCGGGACCTTCCGGGCATCGCCTTCGACGTGCTCGTCGGGGGCGTGGGTCCGGCGGCGGCCGCCGCCGGGACCGCCACCGCCCTGGCTCTCGCCGACTACTCGCTCGTCGTCTCCGCCGGCATCGGCGGCGGGTTCGCGCCCGCCGCCCCGCTCGGTTCCCTCGTGGTCGCCGACGCGATCGTCGCCGCCGACCTGGGGGCCGAGACCCCCGACGGCTTCCTCGACGTGACGGAGCTCGGCTTCGGGCACAGCGTGCACCTGCCGCCCGCCGAGCTCGCCGCCCGCGCCGCCGAGGCGACCGGGGCCCTGCTCGCGCCCGTGCTGACCGTCTCCACCGTCACCGGCACCACCGAACGGACCGCCGTGCTCACCGCCCGGCACCCGATGGCCGGGGCCGAGGCCATGGAGGGCTTCGGGGTCGCGGAGGCGGCCGCCGCGCACGGGCTGCCCGTACTGGAGATCCGCGCCGTGTCCAACGCCGTGGGCCCTCGTGACCGTGCCGCCTGGCGGATCGGGGACGCGCTCACCGCGCTCGCCGACGGCTTCCGCGTGCTGGGGCCCGTACTCGCGACCTGGGGAGAACGCCATGAGCACGACCACCGGTGAACCGCTGAGGATCGCCTATTCACCCTGCCCGAACGACACGTTCGTCTTCGACGCGTGGGCGCACGGTCGGGTCCCGGGCGCGCCCGCCCTCGACGTCACCTTCGCGGACATCGACCTCACCAACGGCATGGCCGAGCGCGGCGAGCTGGACGTGCTGAAGGTGTCGTACGCCGTGCTGCCGTGGGTGCTGGAGGAGTACGCGCTGCTGCCCTGCGGCGGGGCGCTGGGCCGCGGTTGCGGCCCGCTGGTCCTGACCCGCGAGCCGGGGCTCGACCTGGCGGGGAGGACGGTCGCGGTGCCGAGCGAACGCTCCACCGCGTACCTGCTGTTCCGGCTGTGGGCGGCGGACGTCCTGCCGGAGGGGGTCGGCAAGGTCGTCGTCCTGCCGTTCCACGAGATCATGCCGGCGGTCCGCGACGGCCGGGTGGACGCCGGACTCGTGATCCACGAGGCCCGGTTCACCTATCAGGACTACGGGCTGCACTGCCTGGCCGACATGGGTGAGCACTGGGAGTCCACGACCGGCCTGCCGATCCCGCTCGGCGCGATCATCGCCAGGCGGTCGCTGGGCGCGGAGCGGCTGCGCGAGCTGGCCGAGTCGGCCCGCACGTCGGTCCGGATGGCCTGGGACGACCCGGAGGCCTCCCGCCCGTACGTCCGCGCGCACGCCCAGGAGCTGGACCCGGCCGTCGCCGACCAGCACATCGGTCTCTACGTCAACGAGTTCACCGCCGACCTCGGCGACTCCGGCTACGCGGCGGTGCGCGGGCTGCTCACCCGGGCGGCGGCCGAGGGACTGGTACCGGCCATCGCGCCCGGTTCGCTGGAATTCCCGCGGGGCTGATCGCCCCGCGCGTACGGTTGCGCCCCGCCGCTCTTCCGAGTGGCGGGGCGCAGCCGTGGGTGTGGCGGGTGAGGCTCAGACGTCGAGCTGGTCGGCCACCGCGCGCAGCAGTCCGGCGATCTTCGTGCCGTGCACCTTGTCGGGGTAGCGGCCGCGCTCCAGCATCGGAGTGATGTTCTCCAGCAGGGTCGTGAGGTCCTGCACGATCGAGGCGAGCTCGTCGGGCTTGCGCCGCTGTGCCGCCGCGACGGAGGGTGCCGGGTCGAGTACCGTCACGGAAAGAGCCTGGTCACCGCGCTGACCCGCGACGACACCGAACTCGACGCGCTGGCCGGGCTTGAGGGCGTCCACCCCGGCGGGGAGCACCGACGAGTGCACGAAGACGTCGCCGCCGTCGTCACGGGAGAGAAAGCCGAAGCCCTTCTCACTGTTGAACCACTTGACCTTGCCGGTAGGCACGTCCGTCCTCTGTCCTTGTGCTCGTCGGGGTCCGAAGGGCCGTGAACGGCTCCGGACAACAGCGCAGCGGGCCATGTGTGACCCGCCACCTCAAGGCTAATGGTCAGGGGCCGGGTGACAAGACGTTCCCCGGTCCTTCGCCGTCGGCTGCCTTCGGCCAGGCAACTACCCTGGTGAGGTGACTGTTACTCCTCATTCCGACGAAGCGCGGCCCGGTGACGGACTCGTCAGGGCCGGCGGCATCGTGTTCATCGCCGGGGCCGTGGCCACGCTGGCGACCATGGCTCCGCTCTTCCTCGACGTCGACCCGTTCCCGCCGTACGCGTGGGCGGTGTGCATGCTCATGGGCGTGGGTTTCGCCATCTCCGCGGCGGGCGTGCTCCGCTCGGCGGCGGCGCAGCGCAGGGCGGCCCGAGCCTCACAGGCGTAGCCGCCCTGGCACGGCGGGATCCGGAGGAGACGGCCTAGACGGGCTGCGCGGCGAGGTACCCGGCGAGCCACTGCGGCAGCGCGGTGAGGTCGGGCAGGACCACGTCCGCGCCCGCCTCGCGCAGGTCCTCCGCGGGGCACGGGCCGGTCGGCACCACCACGGACAGCGCGCCGGCCGTGCGGGCACCGCGTACGTCGCCGACGTGGTCGCCGACGTAGACCTGTGCCCCGTACTCGCGCAGCGCACCGGCCTTGGCCTCCGCCCAGAGCCAGCCGACGACCGCGTCGGCCTCGATGCCGAGGTGCGCCAGGTGCAGGCGGGCGTTGGGCTCGTGCTTGGCCGTGACCACGATCGCGCGGCCGCCCAGGGCCTGGACGGCCTCGATGGCCTCACGGGCGCCGGGCATCGCCGGGGTCGGTCCGATGGCGTAGGTGGGGTAGATCTCCCGGTAGCGGTCGGTCATGGCCGGGATCTCGGCGGCCGGGAACCAGTGCGCGAGCTCCTCCTCCAGCGGCGGGCCCAGTCGGGTGACCGCCTCGTCGGCATCGATGAAGGTTCCCGTCTCGGCGGAGAGGGCCTGGTAGGTGGCCTTGATTCCCGGGCGCGAGTCGATGAGGGTCATGTCGAGGTCGAAGCCGACGGTGAGGTTCATGCCTTCCATTGTGCCGAGGCGCCCGCGCGGGAGGCCGACCGCGGGCCTCCCCCGGGAGAACGTCCGGTGCTCGGCGGGGGCTCGGCGGGGGCTCGGCCCCTTCGAAATTCTTCACCTCGGTGTTCAACCTTTTCCCGGCGGCGGCGCTCAGGACAGGGGTGAGAGACACCATGTGAAGGGGAGGGCGGATGCCGCCAGGCACCGGGCACGACTTCGAGGCCTTCGCGCGGGCCGGTCAGCGCAAGCTGTACCGGACCGCGTATCTGCTGTGCGGGGACGCCGACGCCGCACGCGATCTGACGCAGACGACGCTGGCGAAGCTGTTCCAGCACTGGCGGCGGGTGTCCGCCGCCGAGTATCCCGACGCGTACGCGAGGACCGTGCTGACCCGCACCTTCCTCGCCGAGCGACGCCGGCGCCTGCGCGATCTGCTGGCCCACACGCGTGCCGATCCGCCGACCCGGCCCGAGCACGCCGACCTGCGGGTCACCCTGCTCGCCGCGCTGGCCGAACTCCCGCCGCGGGCCCGCGCCATGGTCGTCCTGCGCTACTGGGAGGACCTGAGTGTCGAGACCGTCGCCGAGCTGCTGCGCTGCAGCGAGGGCACGGTCAAGAGCCAGTGCTCACGCGCCCTGACGAAGCTGCGCGCGCGGCTCGGCGAGGCCCACATCTACGCCACCGAGAGCTGAGGAGACGCCATGGGTACCAACGAGGACCACACCGAGGACCGGGCCGCGGCCGAGCTCCTGCGGGACGCGATGGACCGTGCGACCACGGAGCTGCCCGCCATGGCGGACCTGGTGGGCCCGGCCCGCGCCCAGGGCCTGCGCCGCAGGGCGCGCGTGCGGGTGGCGATCGGCGGCGCGGTGCTGGCCGTGACCGGGCTCGGCCTGGCCGGCGCGTTCGTCCTGCCGGGCGGCGACGACAAGGGTGCGACCGGAAGCACCGGGGTGATCGACGTGGCCGCGCCGCCGACGAGCTCCGGACCGCCGCCGCCGATCCACCTCGAGCCCAGCCCGGGCGAATCGTCGATGGCCGACCTGCCGCCCGCCGTGCGGGCCCGGCAGGAGAACTTCCAGAACCAGGCCGTCGGTGTGCTCCAGCAGCTGCTGCCCCCGTCGGTCGGCACCGTGCAGCGGGTCGACCTCAACGTGCGGCACTACCAGGGCACCAAGGACGGGAAGGAGTTCCACATCATCTTCTCGGTGCGGCCGTCCGAACCGGGCATGGCCCCCCAGACCTGCCGCGAGATCAAGGGCACGGTCTGCTCGAAGGCCACGCTTCCCGGCGGCATCCGTGCCGATGCGGCCGTCTCGCCGATCAACAACGGCAACGTCACCGAATCCCGGGTCTGGTTCCGGTACGGCGCCAGCGACGTCTCGCTGACGGTCTACCCGCACGACGAATCGAACACCTCGGCGCCCGTCACCGCCCAACAGCTCCTCGACGTCGCCAAGTCCTCCACCTTCCTCGACCTCGTCAAGGCGGCCGACCGCGACCCGGTGGAGGAGATGCAGCGCACGGTCGTCGGCGGCTGACCGGACCCGGACCCCCGACCCGGGGGCGCCGCCCTCGGGCTACCGCCGCCGCGCCCGCCACACCAGGTACAGCGCGGACGCCAGCGCCGCGCCGCGCAGCACCCACGGCCACATGCCGTGCAGCGCCCCGCTCAGCTGGTCGTCGGCCAGGCTCTCGCCCCACTTGCCGTTCATCCGGCCCCACACCCACAGCACCGCCCCGGCGAGCACCGCG
Organism: Streptomyces sp. NPDC048331; assembly: GCF_043201215.1. Classification (NCBI taxonomy): domain Bacteria; kingdom Bacillati; phylum Actinomycetota; class Actinomycetes; order Kitasatosporales; family Streptomycetaceae; genus Streptomyces; species Streptomyces sp. NPDC048331. The sequence continues at coordinate 10,435 of NZ_JBICYT010000027.1, forward strand.
CCGGGCGGGCCGAGGACCGTCCATTTCCGCTCGGCGGGCCCCAGCACGCGCGAGGCGTACGGAAGGAGCCAGCCCACCACGAGCAGCAGCCAGTAGCCGGTGAGCACGCCGCCCACGAGCACGGCCGCGGCCAGCAGCAGGAAGGCGTTCGGCCGCGGCCGACCCGCCGCGGCCACCGCGGCCTCGGGTCCGGGGGCGGCTGCCGCCGCCTCCTTCTTCGCGCGCCGCCGCTCGCGCAGGAACCGTACGAGGCTCCGCGCGCCCTTCTCGTCCGCCGCGGGCGGAGCCGAACCGCCCTTGCCGGACTCCGCCGACTCCTCCTCCAGGCCCTCCTTGAACAGGTCCGGGATCTCGATGCCGCCCGCGAAGCCCTCGACCTGCGGGCCGCCGTGCGCCCCCGGGCTCATCCGCCACCAGTCGGGCTCGGCCCCGCCGGAGGGCCCGAGCTCGTCCAGGCCGGCCAGGTGCGGCGGCACGTTCTCCGGTTCCGCCGCGCGCACCGGAGGCGTGTTGCGGCCGCGCAGGCGGCCCGGGCCCCGCTGGACGGGGACCGACAGGCCGGGCTCGGCGGGGGCCGCGGGTGCCGGGGCCGGGAACGTGCCCGGCCGGGAGCCGGCGGGGCCGAGGGTGCCCAGGGTGCCCAGGGTGTCCAGGACCTCCTCGGGGGTGCCGATCCGCTCCAGGATGCGGCGTACGGCGGCCGGGGTGTCCGGGTCGTACTTGGCGCGCCGACGGTCGATCTCGTCCCGCAGCCCCGACACCAACCGCATCCGGTCGCCGGAGGACAGCTGCCGCTGTTGCGCCAAGTCCCCGACGCGGCTCAGATATTCGTAGACCAGATGGTCGCTTTCGATCCCCACGCCCAGGCTCCTCCCTTGCCGCCTGTCCCGAAGGTAGCGCGTGCGTCCGTGGAGCTGCTGCGGGCACAGCGGATACCGTTGACCGGATGGGGACCGGCCGACTGACCGGCCGACGCGACCAGGAGGCGACTGTGCCCGAGGCAAGCACTGCGGCGGGATCCGCCGGCGGGAGCCCGACGGGAAGCTCCCCGCGCTCACTCGCCGAGGCGCTGCGCGCCCGTGACGACGCGGCGCTCGCGGCCCTGTTGCGCGCCCGCCCGGACCTGCTCGGCCCGGTGCCCGGCGATGTGACGCAGCTGGCCACCCGGGCCGGTACCCGGGCGTCGGTGGTGCGCGCCCTGGACCGGCTGGACCGGTTCGCGCTGCAGACCGCCGAGGCGCTCGCGGTGGGCCCCGACCCGTGCCCGTACCCGGTGTTGGAGGGGCTGCTGACGGGCGGCGAGGACGAACGGGCCCGCGCCGCGCTCCCCGACGCCCTGGCCACCCTGCGCGACCAGGCCCTGGTGTGGGGCGACGAGGACCGGCTGCGGCTGGTCCGTACGGCGCGCGAGCTGCTCGCTCCGTCCGCCTCGCGCCCTTCCCCCACCGGGCTGGGTCCGACCGTCGCCGAGGCCACCGCCGGGATGTCGCCGACCCGGGTGCAGGAGATCGTGGCGGCCGTCGGGCTGCCCGCCACCCATGACCCGGTGTCCGCGGTGACGGCGCTGACCGGGCTGTTCACCGACCCGCGGCGGATGTCGGCGCTGCTGGACGAGGCCCCGGCGGAGGCCCATCAGGTGCTGGGCCGGCTGGTGTGGGGGCCGCCGTACGGGGAGGTCACCCCGAATCCGACGCCGCCGGTGCGCTGGCTGCGCGACCGGGGGCTGCTGCTGCCCGCGACGGCCCGGACGGTGGTGCTGCCCCGCGAGGTGGCGCTGCACCTGCGCGGCGGGCTGGCGCACCGGGACACCGAACCGGTGGCGCCGGCCGTGCCCGCACTGCGCGAGCACCGTCCACAGCTTGTGGACGCGAACGCCGCCGGGCAGGCGCTGGCCGCGCTGGCCACCGTGGAGGAGCTGGTGAAGTCCTGGGAGCACGCCGGTCCGCCGGTGCTGCGGGCGGGCGGGCTCTCCGTACGGGACCTGAAGCGGACCGCGACCCTGCTGGACACGACCGAGCAGCAGGCGGCCTTCTGGGCCGAACTGGCCTACGCGGCCGGGCTGCTGGCCGGCGATGGAGAGGCGGACGAGCGGTACGCGCCCACCCCGGCCTTCGACGACTGGGTCGAACTGCCGCCCGCCGAGCGCTGGTCGCACCTCGCGGCGGCCTGGCTGCCGGCCACCCGCACGGCCCCGCTGGTCGGCGAGCAGGACCCCAAGGGGCGCACGCTCTCCGCGCTCGGCCCCGACCTCGACCGCTCCGCCGCCCCCGAGGTGCGCCGGCGGGTGCTGGAACTGCTCGGTGAGCTGCCCGAGGGCGGGTCGCCCGACCCGGAGACGCTGTTGGCGCGGCTCGCGTGGGAGCGGCCCGTACGCGGGGCGAGCGATCTGCGGGCCCGGCTCGCGCGCTGGACGCTGACCGAGGCCGAGGTCCTCGGCGTGACCGGCCGGGGCGCCCTGTCCGGGCCCGGCCGGGCGCTGCTGGAGGACCGCGACCCGGCGCCGTCGCTGGCCCCGCTGCTGCCGGAGCCGGTGGACCACGTACTGCTCCAGGCCGACCTGACGGCGGTGGCCCCGGGCCCGCTGCGCCGACCGCTGGGCGACACCCTGGCGGTGCTCGCGGACGTGGAGTCCAAGGGCGGGGCGACGGTGTACCGGTTCACGCCCGGCTCGGTGCGTCGGGCCCTGGACGCCGGCCACGCCGCCGCCGACCTGCACGCCTTCCTCAAGGAGCACAGCCGCACGCCGGTGCCGCAGCCGCTGGCCTATCTGATCGACGACGTGGCCCGCCGGCACGGGCACCTGCGGGTCGGCGCTGCCTCCTCGTACGTGCGGTGCGACGACGACGCGATGCTGGGCGAGATCCTGGCCGACAAGCGCTCGGCCGGGCTGGGGCTGCGCCGCCTCGCGCCGACGGTGCTGGCGGCGCAGGCGGATCCGACGGTCCTGCTGGAGGGGCTGCGGGCGATGGGTTACGCGCCGGCGGCGGAGTCCCGTACCGGCGACGTACTGGTGGCGCGGGCCGACGCGCACCGCACTCCGGCCCGCTCGGCGCCCGTACCGGTGCCGGAGGGCCCGCCGGTGCCGGACGCCACGCTGCTCGCGGCGGCCGTACGGGCGATCCGCGCGGGCGACGTGGCGGCGACGGCGGTGCGCAAGGAACCGGCGGCGACCTCGACCGCCGGGGCGGGAGTGCCGGGCGAACTGCCGCGCACGAGCGCGGCGGAGACCCTGGCGACGGTGCAGGCGGCCGCGCTGACCGGCTCGGCGGTGTGGATCGGCTATGTGAACGCGGAGGGCGCGGCGAGCCAGCGGGTCATCGCGCCGGTCCGGGTGGAGGGCGGCTTCGTCACCGGGTACGACCACACGGCGGACGAGGTACGGACGTACGCGCTGCACCGGATCACCGGTGTCGCGGAGTTGGCGGACGACCAGGTGTAGGGGCGGAGGGTCACGGTGCGGGGCGTCGTGTGTGCGTCGGACCACGGCTCCGTCTCGTCGGCCGCGCCGAAAACCGATGGCCGGCCGGATGGCGGGCCCTCATCCTGGGGCCATGTCCCACGATGTACCGCACCGCCGGATCCGCGCGGCCCACACCGACACCACGATCACGGTCTACCAGGCCTACTCCCCCGCGCTCGGCTTGCCGGCCGCCCGCGACGGCCGCTTCCCGGCCGCGTGGAAGCGCGAGCGGATGACGTGGATCAAGCCGTCGTTCCTGTGGATGATGTACCGCTGCGGCTGGGGGACCAAGGTCGACCAGGAGACGGTGCTGGCGGTCGAGATCACCCGCGAGGGCTTCGACCGGGCGCTGCGCGAGGCCTGCCTGTCCCACTACGTACCGGGCGTGCACGCGGACCGGAAGGCCTGGCAGGAGTCCCTGCGCTCGGCGCCTGCACGGGTCCAGTGGGACCCGGAGCGGGACCTGCGGCTGAATCCGTTGCCGTACCGCTCGCTCCAGCTGGGCCTGTCCGGTCCGGCCTCGCGGGCGTACGCCGACGAGTGGACGGTCGGCATCCGGGACGTGACCGGGACGGCCCGGGAGATCAGGCGGCTGCTCGGGGCCGGGGACGAGGCGGGCGCACGGGCCCTGCTGCCCACGGAGACCCCGTACCCGACGGAGCCGCTGCCGCATCTGGGGGCGTAGGCGGGCGGTCCCCGTCGGTTCAGTCCCGGATGATCAGCACGACGAATCCGGCGACGACGCCCAGCAGGAGGCCGAGCAGGGCGTAGCGGGGTCGGTTCTCGCGCAGTACCGGAAGGTAGTGGTCGACGGCGAAGCGGCCCGGCCCGGTGAGGGTGAGGGCGACGATCGCGGCGAACAGCACCACTTCGAGTTCCACGCCCTTGGGCGGGAAGTAGGCGCTCAGGCCCCGGACGTCCAGGACGTTGATGAAGGTGCCGGTCAGGGCCGCGCCGGCGAGCGGGGTGAGCAGACCGAGGGCGAGGCCGAGGCCGCCCAGGGTCTCGGCGAGCCCGGCGATGACGGCCATGGCGTCCCCGGCGGGGTAGCCGGCCATCGTGAAGCCCTTGCCGGTGGCGGTGAGGCCGGGGCCGCCGAACCAGCCGAAGAGCTTCATCGCGCCGTGCCCGGCCATGCTCAGGCCGACGACGAGCCGGAGCAGGAGCAGGCCGGTGTCGTGGGTGACGGTGGTGGCGGGAGCCGAGGAGGTGCTGAAGAGCGTGCGGTCCCAGCTTGTCTGCGTCATGAGGGTCCGTTCCGACGTCGCCTGTGGGCCTGTGGCGCGTGCCACCCTAGGACGCCCGTCGGTGACGCTCCGGGAGCGACGTCTGCGCCCGTCCCATCGGCCCACGGCGTCTACCCGTTCGGCCCTGGGAACGCCTCCGCAGCCCCGGTAAGGAGTCGCCGTCGACGGTTGGCTACTGTCCCCCACCATGTCTGAGCTGCCTGATTTCCACAGCGCCATCGTCTACCTGATCAACGCCGACTCCGCCCGGGCGACGCTTCCCTTCCAACGGGTGAACCGTGCGGAGCAGTACGCGACGGCCTTCTGGTTCAACGAACTCGTGAGGGAGACCGCCGAGGGCGCGGTCGTCCGGCAGTACTTGGTGACCGCCGGTGAGCCGACGAGGGTCGAGACGGCCGAGATCACCCTCCGGCAGGAGCTGTGCTCACCCGCGATGAGCGCGGAGAAGGTGGCGATGACGGGTTTCGCGGAGGGGTGGATCCACCTCGGCGACCTGGGCGTGGCGGTCATGCCCGACACCGCGCTGTACGCGTACGCCGCGCGCAAGGGGTGGAGTTGGACGACGGACGAGATCACCGACGGTGTCGCGGCCACGGCGGAGGACATCGCCGCCCTCGACGGGACACCGGTCCCCGCCTACCTGCTCGGCCACCCGGTCGACGCCGAGAACGGCGCGCGGGAACAGTCCCTCGTCGTCGGTGAGGTCGTCCGCACCGAGGAGGACGGCGTCCGCTGGCTCGGAACCCTTCCACAGGGGTGCGTCGGCGCACCGGTGTTCATCGGCGCCGGTCTCGGCGAGAACAGCTTCAAGCTGGTCTGCGTCGGGGTGGCACTGCCGGGCGAGGGCCCGCACCCGATCGCGACCTTCGACCGCATCCGCACCGCCCTGCTCGCCCTCGCCCCGGAACGGCGTGGCGATGCCCCCGCCACCGCGGCGGAGCCTCGGTCCGCCGCGCCGAAGCGTCGCTGGTGGCAGCGGCGCGGCTGAGGCCACGCCGCCGAGGCGGCGCGGCCACCACCCGCCTCCTGATGTGCTCGATGCTGCCGGTCCAGGCGGCGAGGTCCCGCTCGTTGTGCTCGGCGCCGAGCGGCTCCAGCCGGAAGCCGTCGGCCACGAGCGTCCGCGGCACCTCGAAGTCGGCGGGGACGAAGGGCTGCTGAGCATGGCTCATGTCAGGACGGTACGTGCCTGTGCCGACAGGGTCAGCAGCTTGTCCACCGGCCACTGGTCGTCCGCGTGCACTCCGTACCCGGCGGCCAGGACGCGTCCGTCCGGCGCGATCAGGAAGTCCGCCGGCAGCCCCAGGCGCCCGCCGTCCTGGACGAGCGTCGGCGGCTTCGCCCGGCCGCGCAGGATGTCGAGGGTGCCGACGGCGATCGCCCGCCAGGCGCGCGCGGCCAGCAGGGCGCGGTAGGACGACTCGACGCCGAACTCCGCGTACAGCCGCTTGCGCGGGTCCGCGACGACGGCGAAGGGCAGGTCGGCCACGTGCTCGCGCAGTTCGTCGGCGCCGGAGTGGAAGACGACGACCTCGCGGATCCCGGCGGCTTCTATCTCGGCGTGCCGCCGCACGATCGAGCGCAGGTGCAGATGGCAGATGGGGCAGCCGGCGAACCGGCGGAACTGCAGGTGCACGAGGTGTTCGGGATCGGGGACGGGCACGAGGGCACCGTCCGCGACGGCGGTGAGGACGCGGGTACGGACGACGGAACCGGTGTCGAGCTGCACTGAGGTCTCCTTCGTAAGCGTATGTCGTACACCTACAGCGTAAGCGTATGTCGTACGCTGTCAATCACCATGCCGCGCCCCCGCTCACTCACCCCGGACCAACTGGCCGCCGCGGCCCTCGCCGTGATCGACCGCGAGGGTCTGCCCGGACTGACCATGCGTGCCGTCGCCGTCGAACTCGGCATCAGCACCATGGCCCTGTACCGCTACGTCGAGGACCGAGGGGAACTGGAAGCCCTCGTCGTCGAACTCGTCCTCGGCGCCGTCGACAGCACCCCGCCGCCCCTGACCGCCGGACCCTGGCGCGCCCGCGTCACGGTCCTCGTCGACCGGATGCGGGACACCGTCGGCGCGCACCCCGCCGTGCTGCCGCTCACCACGAGCCACCGGCACCGCTCCCTGGGCGTACTGCGCTGGGGGGAGACCGTCCTCGGCGTGCTCCGCGAGGCGGGCCTCGGGCCCGAGGAGCGGATCGTCGCCCTGCGGGCCCTGCTCGCCTACGCCATCGGCGCGATCCAGCAGGAACACCTCGGCGCCCTCTCCGGCGCGGGCACCGCCGCGATCGCCGAACTTCCGGCGGAGGAGTTCCCGTACATGACCGAGGCCGCGCTCGGCGCCCGCTCCCTCACCCCGGACCGCGAGTTCCACGGCGGCCTCGCCCTGCTGCTGGACGGCATGGGCCGCTGACCCGCCGACCGGCCGGCCCGCCGAAGCGGCGTGTTCCCACCCTCCGCGCCGTACGGCACACTGGAGGTTTGACCTGAATGAAACGGGGCGCCGCGCGTGAATGGTCCACTCATCGTCCAGAGCGACAAGACCCTCCTCCTCGAAGTCGACCACGAGCTCGCCGGAGCCGCCCGGCGTGCCATCGCCCCCTTCGCCGAGCTGGAGCGGGCCCCCGAGCACATCCACACCTACCGGATCACCCCGCTCGGCCTGTGGAACGCCCGGGCCGCCGGCCATGACGCCGAGCAGGTCGTCGACGCGCTCGTCGAGTTCTCCCGCTACCCGGTCCCGCACGCGCTCCTCGTCGACGTCGCCGAGACCATGGCGCGCTACGGCCGCCTGACCCTCTCCAAGCACCCCGTGCACGGGCTGGTGCTGACCAGCACCGACCGGCCGGTGTTGGAGGAGATCCTGCGCTCCAAGAAGGTCGCCCCGCTCGTCGGTGCGCGGCTCGACGCCGACACCGTGGCCGTGCACCCCTCCGAGCGCGGGCAGATCAAGCAGACCCTGCTCAAGCTGGGCTGGCCCGCCGAGGACCTCGCCGGTTACGTGGACGGCGAGGCGCACCCGATCGACCTGGCCGAGGACGGCTGGGCGCTGCGCCCGTACCAGCAGCAGGCCGTCGAGGGGTTCTGGCACGGCGGCTCCGGCGTCGTCGTCCTGCCCTGCGGCGCCGGTAAGACGCTGGTCGGCGCCGGGGCCATGGCCATGGCCAAGGCGACGACGCTGATCCTGGTGACGAACACCGTCTCGGCCCGCCAGTGGAAGCACGAGCTGGTCAAGCGGACCTCGCTGACCGAGGACGAGATCGGCGAGTACTCCGGCACCCGCAAGGAGATCCGGCCCGTCACGATCGCGACCTACCAGGTCCTGACGACGAAGCGGAAGGGCGTCTACCCGCACCTGGAGCTCTTCGACTCCCGGGACTGGGGCCTGATCGTCTACGACGAGGTGCACCTGCTGCCCGCACCGGTCTTCAAGTTCACCGCCGATCTGCAGGCGCGGCGCCGGCTCGGCCTGACCGCGACCCTGGTGCGCGAGGACGGCCGGGAGTCGGACGTCTTCTCCCTCATCGGGCCGAAGCGGTTCGACGCCCCGTGGAAGGAGATCGAGGCGCAGGGCTACATCGCGCCCGCCGACTGCGTGGAGGTCCGGGTCAATCTGACGGAGTCGGAGCGGCTCGCGTACGCGACCGCCGAGACGGAGGAGAAGTACCGCTTCTGCGCGACGACGGCGACGAAGCGTAAGGTCACCGAGGCGCTGGTGGCCAAGCACCGCGGTGAGCAGACCCTCGTCATCGGCCAGTACATCGACCAGCTCGACGAGCTGGGCGAGCACCTGGACGCGCCCGTCATCAAGGGCGAGACCTCCAACGCGCAGCGCGAGAAGCTCTTCAACGCCTTCCGCGAGGGCGAGATCAACGTGCTGGTCGTCTCGAAGGTCGCGAACTTCTCCATCGACCTGCCCGAGGCCACCGTCGCCATCCAGGTGTCGGGCACCTTCGGCTCCCGCCAGGAGGAGGCCCAGCGCCTGGGCCGCGTGCTGCGGCCGAAGGCGGACGGCCACGAGGCGCGGTTCTACTCGGTCGTCGCGCGCGACACGATCGACCAGGACTTCGCGGCGCACCGCCAGCGGTTCCTCGCCGAGCAGGGGTACGCCTATCGGATCATGGACGCCGACGAGCTGCTGGCGAGCGACTGACCCCGGCACACGCGGGCGGTCAGGACAGCCAGTAAGGGAGCGCTCCAGACCCACAGCGGCGGCCAGTCCAGCACCAGGGCCCGGGCCGCGTCGGCCAGGTGCCGGGTCCAGAACTCGGCGGAGGCCTCCGGCAGGACCAGCAGCCCCAGCAGGGCGGTCCCGGCGGAGGCCGCCAGCGCCGTGAGCCCCGCCCGGACGCGGCGGGTCAACAAGAGGTACGCGGCGATCGCCGCCGGGGCGAGGGTGATCCCTGCGGCGACGCCGAGCGCGAAGCCCTTGCCGAGCGCGGACCGGGGCCGGCCCAGGTCCCACAGGACCAGGCAGGCCAGTGCCAGGTTGATCAGCCCGGCGGGCGGCGCCTGGAACAGCGGCTGCAGCCACAGCCCGGCGATGGTGGCGGCCAGTACGGGCCCCGGCCGCGACCGCAGTCCCGCGAGGCGGCAGGACAGGGTGATCAGCAGGGTGAGCAGACCGGCGTTGCCGAGGACGAGGACGGCCTTCAGCGCGCCGCTCGGCAGCCACGCGGCGGGCGTGAACAGGATGGCCGCGAACGGCGGATACGTCTCGGGCGGCCCCCACTCTGCGGCGGAGAAACCCTGGACGAGGGCGTCGGCCACCGGGATGCGCAGGGCGATGCAGAGCACGCCGAGCAGCAGCAGCGAACCGGTCAGCAGCACCCCGACGAAAGACGACGGCGAGCGGCTGGGAACGGGGCTCCGGGTCACCCGCGTGACCCTAGTGGATCAGTGGATGTGCTGTGCGAGGCCCGAGGCGACCCGAGGTCAGTGACGTATGACGCCCGCGTCCTCGCCGTATTCACCGAGCACGACGACGCTCACCGCGGTCGCCGCGAAGATCTTGACGGCGCGCAGCATGCCACCGAGGCCGTTGCGCGGAAGGGAGTCGGATTCGGCGCCGCTAGGACGGCTGCCCTGGATCGAGGTGAAGGGTGCGGGGCTCATGCGTCCATGGTGCGTTTTCGCGTCGTCCCGCACATCGCTCCCGGGAGGGAACCTCACGGCCCCCCGCGTCCTCCTCCCGTCGCATGCGCACCCCTAGGGGTGGCTACCGAGGTCTGACACTCCCGAGTACGACACCCGTCCGGATGCACCGATACCGACCGGGGCGGACCCTGGGAAGGGTCCGCGGTGCCGGCGACCACGCCCTGGGAGTGATCCGCATGACCCACCGTTCCCGGACCCAGCGCCTCGCGCTGCTCTCCGCCTCGACGGCCCTCGTCACAGCCGGGCTGCTGCCGTCCACCACCGCGTTCGCCGCCCCGCCGCACCTCGCCGAGGCCGTGGCCGCCCCCACGCCCACACCCGCGCCCACGGCGTCCGCCGCGGAGTCGGTGACGACCACCGATCCCGCCAGCGGCATCACGGCCGAACTCCCCGGAGAGGCCAAGGTGCGCACGGCTTCGCTCCCCCTCGGCGACAAGCCCGTCGACGCCCGTGTGTACATGGCGGAGGTCCCGGACGGGGCCACCGGTTTCGCGGTCTACGACATGCCGGGCGACAGGTTCACGCAGGAGGACCAGCTGAAGGGCTTCGTCGAGGCGTTCAGCCTGGTCGGACTCGGGACCATGACCAGTCACGACGTCCACAAGACGACGGTGGACGGCCGCCCGGTGCTCGACGCGCGCCTCACCGGCAAGGGCGGCGACGAGCCCGCGGTCGGCTTCATCCGTCTCGTCTCCGACGACGACCATGTCGTCATGGCCATGACCTTCGGCGCCGAAGCGAACGAGAAGGACCTGGCCCAGACGCACCAGCAACTCGTCGACTCCCTCGAGATCCCCTCATCCCCCTGATCCCCCTGGTCTCCTTGGTTTCCTTGATCCCCGCCCCCCGTTATTCGTTCGCGCCGCACTGCCCCGGTGGCTAGAATCTCCGCTCTTGCCGCCTCCCGCCGCCTCATCGGGGAGAGCCGCCCTCCGGCCGGAAACCGGCGGGCCATCTGTTCCGCATCCAGCAGCTGGAGGCAGTTCCGTGCCCGCGCACGCCCCCGAGACCACACACGGCGACCCCGCCGCGAACCCGACCGCGCCGACCGACCCGCTGGGCCGTGAACGGGCCCACCTCACCGCCTCGCGATCCGCCCTGCGCGCCATGCGGGAGGACGTCGAAGCCCTCGACATCCGCGACGTCACCGCGAACTGGGTCAACGCGATCGTCCTCCAGGCCCAGATCGACGACCGCATCAAAGCCCTCGCCGACCTCGCCCACACCCCGCTCTTCTTCGGCCGCCTCGACTACCTGCACGCACCCGGCGCGGAGCTCGCCGAGGGCGCGGAGGGCGAGCAGTTCTACATCGGCCGCCGCCACGTCCACGACGCCGACGGCGACCCCATGGTCATCGACTGGCGCGCGCCCGTCTCCCAGCCGTTCTACCGGGCCTCCAAGACCGACCCGCAGGACGTCTCCCTGCGCCGCCGCTTCGGATACACCGGCGGCGAGCTGACGGCGTACGAGGACGAGCACCTCTCCGACCCGGCCGAGGCGGCCGCGGTCAGCAAGCTCCTCCAGCAGGAGATCGAGCGCCCGCGCGTCGGCCCGATGCGGGACATCGTCGCCACGATCCAGCCCGAGCAGGACGAGATCGTCCGCTCCGGCCTGTCCGGCTCCGTCTGCGTGCAGGGCGGCCCCGGCACCGGCAAGACCGCCGTCGGCCTGCACCGGGTCGCGTACCTGCTCTACGCGCACCGTGACCGCCTCGCCCGCACGGGCACGCTCGTCATCGGGCCGAACCGTTCCTTCCTCCACTACATCGAGCAGGTCCTGCCGGCCCTGGGCGAGCTGGAGGTCAAGCAGGCCACCGTCGACGACCTGGTCGCCCGCCCCAGCCTGGAGGTACGCGGCACGGACGCCGCCGAGACCGCCGTGGTCAAGGGCGACGCCCGCATGGCGGAGGTACTGAGCCGCGCCGTCCGTTCGCACGTCACCCGCCCCACCGAGCCGCTGATGGTGGTCCGCGGCTCGCGCCGCTGGCGGGTGCCCGCGTACGAGCTGGAGGAGATGGTCGAGGAACTGCAGAAGCGCGACATCCGCTACGGCGCGGCCCGGGAGGCCCTGCCGCAGCGCATCGCGCACGCGGTACTCGTACGGATGGAGCAGGCGGGCGAGGCCCCGGACGACCGGGTGCAGGACGCGGTGGCCCGCAACGCGGCGGTGAAGGCGGTGGTCAAGGAGGTCTGGCCGGCCGTCGAACCGGCGAAGCTGGTGCTGCGCCTGCTGTCCGACCCCGAGTTCCTCGCGCTGCACGCGGCGGACGTGCTCACCGAGGACGAGCAGAAGCTCCTGCTGTGGCCGAAGCCGTTCCGGAGCGTGAAGTCGGCGAAGTGGTCGGCGGCGGACCTGGTCCTGATCGACGAGGCGACCGACCTGGTGGAACGGACGCATTCGCTCGGCCACGTGGTCCTCGACGAGGCGCAGGACCTGTCGCCGATGCAGTACCGGGCGGTGGGACGGCGCTGCACCACGGGCTCGGCGACGGTCCTCGGCGACCTCGCGCAGGGCACCACGCCGTGGGCCACGCGCAGCTGGGACGAGGCCCTGACGCACCTGGGCAAGCCGCAGGCGGTGCTGGAGGAACTGACGGCGGGCTTCCGCGTACCGCGCGAGGTGATCGCCTACGCCTCCCGGCTGCTGCCGTCGATCTCCCCGGGCCTGGCTCCGGTCTCCTCGGTCCGTGAGACGCCGGGCTCGCTGCGGATCGAGGAGACGGCGGACCTGACGGCGGCGGTGCTCGCCGCGTGCCGCGACTCCCTGGTGCACGAGGGGTCGATCGGGCTGATCGCGGCGGACGCGCGGATCCCGGCGCTGGCCGAGGCCCTGGCGGCGGCGGGCCTGCCGTACCTGTCGCCGGGCGAGGAGACCACCGCCGAGTCGCGGCTGACGCTCGTGCCGGCGTCGCTGGCGAAGGGTCTGGAGTACGACTACGTGGTCCTGGACGAGCCCGCGGCGATCGTCGACGGCGAGCCGGACGAACGGACCGGCCTGCGCCGCCTGTACGTGTGCCTCACCCGCGCGGTCTCGGGCCTGTCCGTGCTGCACGCGGCCGCCCTGCCCGAGCCGCTGCTGCCCTGACCCACGGCTCCGCTCCCGGGGCTCCGCCCCAGACCCCGCGCCTCAAACGCCGGCGAGGCTGGTTTTCCGCCCTGCCGTCTTCTGAGCCCCGACTTCCAGCCTCGCCGGCGTTCGAGGCGCGGGGGTCCGGGGGCGGAGCCCCCGGCAGCGGCCGCGCGGCCGACGTGACGGCCGCACCCCGTCAGTCCAGTACGGCCCGCCACTCGGCGACGGCCGCCGCCGAGACCGGGCCGTCCCACCCGGAGGGACGGGCGGCGCCGCCGATGTGGAAGGCGTCGATCCCGCCCGCGCGCAGCACCGGCAGGTGCGCGAGCGTCAGCCCGCCGCCCACCAGGATCCGCGCCCCGTACCCCGGCTCACCACCCCGCGCCGCCTCCGCGAGCAGCACCGGCAGCCCGGCGTCCACGCCCGCCGCCGAGCCCGCCGTGAGGTACGTGTCGAGCCCCGGCAGATCGGCCAGCGCCTTGCGCAGCTGGTCCCGGTCCGCCGCGCGGTCGATCGCCCGGTGGAAGGTCCACCGGCAGCCGTCCAGCTCCGCGACGACCGCCTCGACCGCGGCCAGGTCGGGGGCGCCGTCGGCGTCCAGGAAGCCGAGGACGAATTCCCGCGCGCCCTCCGCCCGCAGCTCCCGCGCCACCCGGACCAGCTCGGACACCTCGCCGGCGGCGAACCCGTCCGTCCTGCGGAGCATCACGCGCAGCGGGATGTCGACCGCCGCTCTGATCGCCGCGAAGGTCTCGCGCGGCGGGGTGAGCCCGTCGGCGGCCATGTCGGTGACCAGTTCGAGTCGGTCCGCCCCACCGGCCTGGGCCGCGACCGCGTCCTCCACGTCGAGGGCGATCACCTCCAGGAGCGCACGGTTGCTCATTCGATCCCATCCTTCTTCGGCAAGCTCGGGAACCCCTACGAAAGGAGAGGTCTAGTCCAATATGCAGAGTACGGGCCTCCACCCGCCCTTCACCAGCACAATCGCGCCACCCCACAATGTGCCCATGGACACAGGCACCCAGAGCAGCGACACCCACCCGGACACCGCCGACCTGCGGGCCCGCTGGCAGGCCACCGTCACCGCCGCCGGCGCCCCCGCCGGCCGTGACCCCGCGCCCTACGCCGACCGCCTCCTGGCCGCCTGGGCGGAGCCGCAGCGCAGGTATCACACCACCGCGCACCTGGCCGACGTCCTCGCGCGGATCGACGTACTGGCCCCGCACGCCGCCGATCCGGCCGCCGTGCGGCTCGCCGCCTGGTTCCACGATGCCGTCTACCGCCCCGACCGGTCCGAGAACGAGGAGCGCAGCGCCGCCCTCGCCGAGCGCGCCCTCCCCGAGCTCGGCATCGACCCCGCCCGCACCGCCGAGGTGGCCCGCCTCGTCCGGCTCACGATCACCCACGACCCCGCCCCCGAGGACACCGACGGCGAGGCCCTCTGCGACGCGGACCTGGCCGTCCTGGCCGGGGCTCCCGACGCCTACGCCGCCTACGTCGCCGCCGTCCGCGCCGAGTACGGCTTCGTCCCGGACGACGCCTTCCGCACCGGCCGTGCCGACGTACTGCGGCAGCTGCTCGACCTGCCGCGGCTCTTCCGCACGCCCTACGGGGCCGCGCACTGGGAGGCCCCGGCCCGCGCCAACCTCGCCGCCGAGCTCGCCACACTCGCCCCTCAGGGAATGTGATCGCGTTCGCACTGGTTGATGACAGTCATGCCCGCAGCAGCCGCACGCCCCCGCATGCCCGTCGCCGTCTACGTCCTCGGACTGTCCGTGTTCGCGCTCGGCACCAGCGAATTCATGCTCTCCGGGCTGCTGCCCCCCATCGCCGAGGACATGGGCGTCACCATCCCACAGGCGGGCCTGCTCATATCCGCGTTCGCGATCGGCATGGTCGTGGGCGCGCCGCTGCTGGCCGTGGCCACCCTGCGGCTCCCCCGCCGCACCACCCTCGTCTCCCTCATCAGCCTCTTCGGCCTCGGGCAGGTCGCGGGCGCGTTGGCCCCGTCGTACGAGCTCCTCTTCGCCTCCCGCGTGGTCTCCGCGTTCGCCTGCGCCGGATTCTGGGCCGTGGGCGCGGCCGTCGCCATCGCCATGGTCGACAAGGACCAGCGGGCCCGCGCCATGGCCGTCATGATCGGCGGCCTGTCCATCGCGAACGTCCTCGGCGTCCCCGCCGGCGCGTTCCTCGGCGAGCACCTGGGCTGGCGCTCCGCCTTCTGGTCGGTCGCCGCCGCCTCCGCGATCGCCCTCGTCGGCATCCTGGCGCTGATCCCGAAGATCCCGCTGCCCGCCGAGAGGCCGTCGCTCGGGCGCGAGCTGCGCATCTACCGCGACCGCCAGGTATGGCTCTCCATCGGCATCACCGCGCTGGCCGCGGGCGGCGTCTTCTGCGCCTTCAGCTACCTGTCACCGCTGCTCACGGACGTGGCCGGGCTGGACTCGCGGTGGGTCCCGTGGATCCTCGGCCTCTTCGGCATCGGCGCGCTGATCGGCACCACCGTCGGCGGCCGGGTCGCCGACGCGCACCTGTTCGGCGTGATGATCTGGGGCATCACCGCCTCCACCGTCTTCCTCGCCGCGCTCGCCCTGCTGGCCGGCGCCGCCGCCGCGGCGATCGCCCTCGCCTTCCTGCTCGGTTTCTCGGCCTTCTTCACCGCCCCGGCGCTCAACGCCCGCATGTTCAACGTGGCCGGCGCCGCCCCGACCCTGGCCGGCGCCACCACCACGGCCGCCTTCAACCTCGGCAACACCGGTGGCCCCTGGCTCGGCGGCACCGTCATCGACGCCGGCCTGGGCTTCGCCGCCACCGCCTGGGCGGGCGCCGCCATGACCGTCACCGCGATCGCCCTCACCGTGCTCGCACTGCGCCTGGACCGCCGTACGCCGCCCCGCCCGACCCGCGTGATCACGGGCAACACCACCCCCGCCGCCCCGGTACCCGCCCAGGCCTGACCGTCGGGCTCTGGGAGCAAGCGTCTAAGCA
This sequence comes from Streptomyces sp. NPDC048331, assembly GCF_043201215.1. Lineage (NCBI taxonomy): Bacteria > Bacillati > Actinomycetota > Actinomycetes > Kitasatosporales > Streptomycetaceae > Streptomyces > Streptomyces sp. NPDC048331. The sequence continues at coordinate 26,359 of NZ_JBICYT010000027.1, forward strand.
GCGCCTCCCGCTCGCACGAGGCCGCTCTCAGGAGACAGCAGCCATCGAAAATGATCCACAAGGGGTGCCACCGTGGCCAGATCTCTCAGCACAACACCCAGTTCGATGTTGTCGGACAGTGCACGGTCGGTGAGGTTGGCACTGCCGAGGAGGGCGGTGTGTCGATCCGCAGCCAGGAGCTTGGCATGCATGACGCCGGACGCACTGGCTCGATGCCACACACGTACTTCCTTCGGCAACATCGCAAAGGCAACCGAAGCATGTGTCGACTCCTCGAGCAGCAGATCGACCTGAACTCCTCGTACCACTGCCCGGCCGATCTCATCCACCACGTCCAGAGCCCCGTGTGCTGCGAAGCTGGCGACCAGCAGAGAGGTCTTCGCTGAGCGGACGACCTCGACGGCAACCCCGCTTGTAAGTCGGCCCGGCAGCGACGCGCTTGCGGGGCCGCTGACGACTACCTGAGGTGAGGCCGGCCGCGGGAGCGCGCGGGAAGTGGCCAAAGCCAGAGCGAGGCCCGACCCGGCAGTGCCTGATGCCTCGGTACGCCAGGCACGGACGATCTCGGTGAGCTGACCGGCCAGGCCGGCGGCGGGCTGGGCTCGTATGAACCGGCTCAGAGCGGGGTCATCCGGATCGGCAATGGTGTTGAGGACAGACTCAAGAGCGAGGAGCCTGTCCACAGGCAGACGATCGCCCAGAGCAGCCAGAAGGACCGGAAGGCGGGGCGTCGGGGCATGACCGCCAGCTACGGGTGGGCCCGCCGAATGGTGGAACGACGAAGTCCCCTGTTCACCGGTCTCACGCCCCGCAGCAGACTTGCTCACGGCCTGAAGGCACACGTATTGGCGGCAAGCGTTTCCACCAGCAGCGCCCGGTCAAGGTAGTGGTTGCCCCGTTCGCAGGACGTCTCCGCAGCGAACAGGCACGCGTGGCAACCGGCTCCGTGAAGCCGGGAGTGAACCTGCGGATCGTGCTCGGCGCACATCGGGTCAGAGCTGCACAGCCTGGCCTCCTCCAGCGCCTGCGCAATGGCCGGGCCGAGCCGTTCGCTCCGGCCGAGGGAGACGAGCCCGCCAAGCGTGCCCTCGCTGTCAGGGGCAGCTGTGTAAAGCAGGATTCCCGACATGGGGTCAGGGCCGGAACGGGCGTAGATACGTTCCGCTATGCCGGAGGCTCCGTAACCACATTCCAGGGCGAACTGCCTGATGAGAACATGAGCCAAGGTATGAAGGAGGACATACCGGACCCCAGGCCAGCGGGGCTCTTCAATACGACGGGCCATGCACCAGGCCCAGTGGGCAGCCTTCAGCACTTCCTCGCGGGCGAGAACCGCCTCCTGTCGTTCCCACTCTGCAAGCCGTTCCTCATTGAGAGCGAGGAACACCCCCTCACCGCGCAGCTCGGCACAAGGAACCCAGGTCGGCTTTCCGTTGCGACTGAGAGGAGCCACGGAGTGCGCTCGTACGTCCTCGCCCGGAAGCCATTCCGGGGCCTCGATGCGCGTGAAGCCGGTCAGCGCCGAGACTTCCCGCAGGCGGTGGACGAGGACAACGCTGTCGAGCCAGTCGGAGGTCCCTTCGGGGACACGATGCTCACGCACGGTGGTGAAGTCCGGGAGAGTGTGGTCACGGCGATGGGTGAATGCCCGCCATTCCGGGGTGGTGAGGTCAGGTTCCTCATCCTGCTCAGTCTCGTCACGAAACGCCGTCCGGGCCTCCTTGGTCACAGCCGCCCACACCGCATCCGCCCCGTACTGCTCCAGTTCGGGCCAGCAAGCCTGGGTGGGCAGCAACATCTTCGCCGCGTCCGGAGGAACGGCTGCAAGCGGGGACAGCAGACTCCAGTGCTCGCGGACCGCCTGCATGAGTGGTTCTTCGGCGCGGGGGATGCTGAACAGCCTGAGCTGGGAGGCGAACCAGCTGTTGGTGGCCCCCAGAACCATCGTCCGCGTCTGTTCCTGGCAGGCGGAAGCGAAGGTGCCGAGATGCGGATGGTGCCCGCGGCAGGCCGGCAGGTTGCGCTCCCCCGCCTGCCCGAGAGCGTCGGCCATGGATCGGGGCGGAACATCGCAGGTGTTGCAACGGACGAACACGTTGGCGGCCTCGCCGGTGGTCCCGGACTCGGTCAGGCTGAGGGTGTGGCCTTCCCCCGAACCGCCGCGGTGCACGAAATACACCCAGGGGAAGTCGTCCATGTGCCCGTCGCGACAGGACACGAGGAAACGGGCGGGGAGAGCGGTGGGCTGCCCCGAGCCTGGGCCACCGCAGTTGACGTGTACATACTTCGTCTTCTCCGGGCGGTACATGTTGGGCCGGAGCTGGAAAAGGCCACCGGAAGCCGGTGCCAGCTGGTTGCAGCGCTCGCGGGAACAGCGCAGCCAACGAGGGAACAGCCCTACCGGAACACCGGTGCGAGTCCAGTCACCATGCGGGTCGGAGGGGTTCTCCGGCAGGTGGGGCGGTGTCCGGAGGGTGGCGACCTGGGCGCCGAGGCGACGACGGACCGCAGCCAGCAGACGGTCCTCGGTCAGTACGCGAGCGCGGACGGGATCCCAGTCGTCCAGGCCCATGACCATGGTGGACAGGTTGGGCAGGTCGGTGACGGCACCGATGCCGTAGGTGTGCAGCAGCTGACTGGGACGGAGTTCGCCCACGCGCAGGGCATCAGGTGCGGGGGCGGTCATGTCGTCTCCCAGGGGTCCGCGCCGGCATCCGGTGCGCTGTCGTCGGGCTGTTCTCGCGGGGTGTAGGGCGGCTCGCCCGACAGATCGCCGCCGGCTTCGCCGGTCAGGATCAGCCGGATCGGGGGCTCGACCTCACGCAGCGACGTCGGGCAGGTCATGAGCCGCCAAGGGCCACTGTCCGGCTCCAGCAGGAGGGGGGCGACGTCGCCCTGGCGCCTGGCCGCCCGATAGCCGAGGACCGACCCTGGGGCCTTTCGCTTCTGCTCCCAGTAGTCGAGCCGGGTGTCGAGCCGGGCCCGCACCTCGTTGACGACGTGGCGGTTGTCGGTGACGTCCTTCGCACGGAGGGCGAGGGATTGCACGGCGTGACTGACGACCTCGCCCCGCCGGTCGACCCATTGAGCGCCGCGGTTGGGGTTGTACTCGGGCCTGAGGTTGCGGATGAGGGAAGTCAGGACACCCGTGAGACCACGGTCCAGGGCGCGGTCCGCGAAGGGTGTCACGGACAGGGCTTCCACGTGCTGGTAGATCGTGGCGTGGAAGGACTCGAACGTCTCGTAGTGCGAGAGGTCCCGGGGCCTTGCCCAGTTGAGCAGAGTGAAGACGAGACCAGGAGCCCGGCGACCGACGCGGCTGGTCGCCTGGATGTACTCGGCGGTTGACTTGGGCTGGTTGTTGACGACCATGACACCGAGCCTGGACACGTCGACGCCGACGGCGATCATGTTCGTGGCGAGCAGGACGTCGATGGGGCGGGGTGATCCCTTGGGCCTGCGGCCGAAAGTGATGTCGAGCTTCTCCAAGATCTCGGGAATCGCGTCGGAGGCCATACGGCTGGTCAGTTCGGCCGGTTCACCGATCCGCCGTATGGCCAGTCCGCGCCGGTCGGCACGCAGCAGCCTGGTCGAGACGTCGTCCTCCACCAGTCGGCGCATCCCGCCGAGGTCGCGCAGGCTGTTGAAGTAGCCGACGAGCGTCATGTAAGGGTCGGTGAGCTCGTTTGCGCCGTAGGTCTCGTAGAGGTACTGGGCGGCGGCGAGCTGGGCGACAAACACCCGGATGGCCACGGACTTCGTCCTCACGCCCTGCGCACAGATACCCACGTAGCGGCGTCCCGGCGTGTGGTCGGTGCGCCGCCGCCGCGCGAAGAAGGTGTCGTCGGCACTCAACCCCGAGGGCGGGAAGACCGCCGTTCTGCGGGCGAAGAGGTCGTGAATCTGACGGTCTGCGCGACGGACAGTGGCGGTCGAGGCGATGACCTTGGGGCGCACCGGCCGGCCCGGCTCCGGCTCCCACGTCGAGAGCCGGTCCACCGCGGTCTCGTACAGACCCGTGAGAGAGCCCAGCGGCCCTGAGATGAGGTGCAGTTCGTCCTGGACGATCAGATCCGGCGGGCGTACCCGGACGGCGTCCACGGTGGAGGCGGAAGGGTGACTGCCGGCCGGTGGATGGCTGGATGACTCCCAGTCCGTGTCCACTGCGGATGGGGTGACGTACCCGTGCCGGGTGCACCTCCGGGTCACCTGACCGAAGAGCGCCTGCGTATCGCCCTTCCAGGGCATCTGCGCAAACTTGTCGACGGTGGCGATGACAAGACTGGGCGGGAAGCGGTAGATCTCCTCGTCCACGACGAGAACGGGGAGGCCCTGTTCTTCTGCAGGCAGCCCGAAGGCGCTCGCGCCGAAGGGGCACTCATAGGCGTCGGGGCAGGTGATGAACGTCCGGCGGAGGGTCTTCTCGACACTGATGTCCCGGCCCGCCTCCATCTTCGAGCCGCACCAGGGACAGCTGGTGAGCTGGTGGGGAGAACCCATACGGCCGAAGCCACCGCGTCCCCTGTCCCTCTTCTGCTCCCTCGCCCAGTCGGTGGCCTGATCGGTGGTGTTCGGGGTCACCCGCCCACCTACCCAGAGCCCGATGCGGAACGGGTTGTCACCCCACCGCTGCGGGTCGTCCCTTCGGATCACCTCGGTCGCGCAGATCAGCGCTGCGGCCCGCTGGAACTGCTGGATGGTGAGCAGCCGCAGCGTGTACCGCATGATCACGGCCACTCCGTGCTCGGCGTCGAGCCCCCCGAGGTCGGGCCTGCGGCGCCTTATAGCGAGGGTGAAGGCGGTCAAGCCGAGATACGCCTCGGTCTTGCCACCGCCGGTGGGGAACCAGAGCAGGTCGGCGAGCGCCGTGTTGTTGTCGGCGCGCTCCGCATGCCCGGGGTCCGCGAGCGACGGCAGGTTGAGCAGCAGGAAGGCCAGCTGGAACGGCCGCCAGCTGCGGTTCTTCGGCTGGTCGGCCGCACCGACCGCCTCCTCCAGGGTCACGGAGGTGTCACGACGGCGGTTCTGGGCGGCGATGGTGTGAACCCGCTGCTTCCACATGGCGCGGTTGGCGAAGTGGAATGCGGCCAGGGCCTCGGGGTCGTCCCGCAGCAGATCGATGCCGGCCTGGATGCGGTCCGCCGCCTTCGTGGCGAGGAGCATGTTCTCCGCCGCTTCCGACCTGTACGCATCGAGCCCGGCGGTGGGATCGTCCACCGACTGCCTCTGCCGTTCGATCCAGGAGCGGTACCCGTCCACCAAGGGGAGCAGGGCGGCCCGCAGCGGCTCGGCCTCCATCAGGCTCAGATCACGCATGTCCAGTGTGAGCAAGCCCAGTTCGGCCAGGTCCGCGTCTTCGGCCGTGTGCGGATCCGGTACGTCGGTATGCGGGATCTCGTACGTCGGAGTGGCGGTGGTGGAAATGCGTACCGCCCGCCGGGGGTCGTTCGGGGACACCTCCGCGTGCACCCCCGTGCCATGGCCGACGGCGAACTCGGGGTGAAAGCGGTAGGTCATGGCAAGCGCGCGCCGCTCGCCGTGGTCTCCCCCGGCCGGCTCGACCGCGCGGCGCGGCAGGAAGGGTGCGGTGTCGGGTCCGGCCGTGATCGCCATCGACGCCTGGAACATCCAGTGGGTGGAGCCGGGCTTGTCCTCCTGCCCGTTGACGAGGAACAGCGACACCAGCCAGGAGCCTTCGTGGAGCCGCGCCCGCCCTCGTACCAGGATGTCCGGGAAGTTCCGGACGTGCAGGGGGCGGGCTTTCAGCTCGCCCTCCACCAGCTTCACGTTCACGGCGGCCGAGAACGGAACTCGGTGGAACACGCGCTTGGGGTTGCCCTCGATCTCCGAGTCACCCCGCTCGTAGCGTGCCCAGTCGCAGTCGACGGTCAGTTCCTGGATCTGCCTGTCCACCCGGACGGTGAGCCCCAGGCTCGACGGGTGGAGGCTGGGCACGCTGGGCGCGGACGGTTCGGGGTCGCCGGCCTCCGGTTCCTGTTCCGGCGACACGCTGGTTTCGTCCAGGGTCTCCGGCGCCACCTCCTTGCCCACGGTCCGCAGGGCCGTGCCGTTCCCGGTCCGTACACCGCCGGGCGCGAGCCGCCCGATGATGTAGTGGTCGAGCGGGTTTCCCGCCAGCTCCTCGGGCTCGTCACCGGTGGGACCGAGCAGGTCGCGCACAACGAGTCCGGAGAGCCGGTCGCGCAGCTCCTGCGGGGTGGGCGTGGACAGGACCGGGCCGGACGGGTCCGGCCCGGTCCCCGGAGAGGCGAGGGAGTCCTGGGTCACGGGCCCAGGTTATGTGGGGCCACCGACAACCGGTACGTCTTCGGATACGAACTTCCGGGCCGCCCTTTTCGTTTCAAGCCACCCGAGGACCTACTTTCGGCCGGATCCTGATCAACACCTTTGTCCTTGCGTGTGACGCTCGTTACTGTGCGTGCCCGGGCGCTGTCACGCGGGGCCGCTGGCGGCGTGGGGTGCGGAGGTTGAGCGGGAGCATGACGGAGAGCAAGACCGGCGGCATCCCGCAGCAGCACCCCCAGAACATGTACGGCGTTCCTCTGGGGGCATCCGAGCTGGCGCCGGCCTGGGTTGCCGCATCCACCGGCTTCGGGGCGAACGGACACCGCGGCGATTTCGGCGAGACATTCATTCGGATGCTGGCTGCGGCGGCGAACCTGGACGCCGCCCGCCGGGAGCGCGACAGGGTCGGCGTGGACTGGCAGCTGGGCCATCCCGGCAGGCCGGGGATCCGCCGTTTCCCGGTGATCGAGGCGCAGGTGAAGTGCACCTCGTCGCCGACCGTCCACGACGAGCACATCAGCTTCCGGCTGGAGAACAAGAACTACAACTGGCTGGCGGGCCGGGACTACGACCTTCCCCGGTTCCTCTTCGTCGTCCTGACCGCTCCCGATCCTCTGGACTGGTCGGACGCGACCGAGGATCGGTTGCTGCTGAGGCGCGCCGCCTACTGGATGTGCCTGCACGAGCGCGAGTTGGTGGAAGGTGAGAAGAAGGACAAGCAGACGCTGCACGTCCCGCGTGCCAATCTGCTGACCGTCGAGTCCCTGCACGACCTGTTCTCCAAGGACTACCGGGACATGCTGGTGATGGAATGACAGTGATCACGGATGCGGAGTTCGACGAGGCCTCGGCCCTCGCCCCCGAGGTCGTTCGACGCTATCTGAGCGGCAAGGGCTGGCGGGCAGAACGGGGCTTGTCCAGCGGTGAGCTGTGGGAATGGGCTGCCGGAGGTTCATCGAGCCTGCCGTACGAGGTGCTGGTGCCGATGAAGCGCCGCCGCGACTACGCCGGCCGGGTGGCCGACATCCTCGAGGTGCTCTCCGTCGTCGAGGAGCGTCGCGCGGGCGACATCCTGAGGGAGATGCAACTCCCCTCATCCGACTGGCAGTTCCTACGTCTCATGCCACCGGGCCCGTCGGGCACGGCGCCGTTGCTCGATCTCGTGTCGGCCCTGTCAGGGCTGAAGGAGCTGCACACGGCAGCCGCGTCCTCGGCCCTCACCCCGCAGTCCGTACAGCCGGGGCAGAAGCCCCAGAGGGTGAAAGAGCATGTGGCAGCGGTGCGGCTGGACCAGACGCGTGTCGGCAGTTACGTGATCGCGGCCCACACCCCGATGCCGGCGTCCGTGGTCGGCCAACCCGACGGGACTGCCGGCAAGGAAGGCGCCACCGGGCAGGAGGCGCTCTTCGACGACGTATTCCCGGGCGGAGGGCCGAGCCCGAGGTTCGCCGAACCCTTCCCCCGCATGGTGTCCAGGATGCTGTTCGCGGGCGTCACCTGCGCGCACGCGGCGGCTGAGGAGGCAGTCCACAGAGACTCCCTCGACGGTTTCGGAAGGTATGTCACCGCAGGCCTGTCGGCGAACCTGTGCGAGGCCCTCGTAAAGATCGCAGGCGAGGAACAGAGGACGTACTCGCTGTCCTTCGACTGGGCTCCCGAGATGCCGATGGCGCAGACCTCACCTCCGGTGATGCTCAGCAGCCGTCACATGTCTGCCCTGGAGGCCGGCGCAAAGGAGCTGAGGGAGCGGGCGGCGCGGGAAGAGGGTGCGATTCTGCACGGAGTGGTCACTCGTCTGAGCGGCCAGGGGGATCGCCAGGCGACGATCTACGGCTCTCTGGTCCATGAGGACCCACCCCGAGTCCGCAGCGTGCGGGTGGAACTGCGTCCCGAGGACGTCGACAGGGCCACTGCCGCATGGCTCGACGGCTTCGAAGTGGCGGTTCGCGGCGATGTCGAGCCCTACGGAACCGGGGTACGCATGAGAGGTGTGCGGGCGTTCTCGATCGGGCCGGACTGACACGGTCCTACCCCTCGAAGGGGAGAGCCGCTTGCTCCGAGGCTTGGCCGAGGTAGGTGTATTCGCTCGACCGTACGATGCCGACGGAGTCCAGCCGCTGCCGGAAGCGGACCCGGAAGTGCACGTTGTCGCCGAGCCCAGGACGCATGCGGACCAGTTCTTCGGGCTCCTCGAAGTGGACTTCGTAGGCCTGTGCGTTCCTGGCAGTCCCGGCCTTGACTTTCACCCAGCCGCTCTCACGGAGTTCGGTAATGCGGCCGGAGATCACGATCTCCTGATCCCGGTCCCGCGTCTCGCGCAGCCGTTCCGCGTACTGCCGGCCGCGTTCGGTCAGCTGCGCGCGACGTGTTCCGCCGTCGGCGTCGTACCAGGTCAGGCCGAGGTCCAATCGGAACTTCCCCAAGGCCCGGGAGAGGGGCTCCACCGCGTCGAAGAGTCGCGACCACTCACGGACGTCACTCTGCGTCTCCAGGGCTCTCAGCAGTTCGGTGAGCGCGCTCATCCCGGTACTCGCCGAGGATGTGGCGGGCGCGTCCAGAGTGCCGGGCTGCGTGGAACCAGCACTGGCGACGGGCCTGGCGTGCACGACGGTACTACCCGCCGAGATGCCTGTGAGCTCCAGTTGGACGGGCGTCCCTGCAGCAGCGGAGAGAGCGGACTCCATCGGGTGCAGGAGTGCGTCGCCCCATTGGAACCGGAGCGCGCCCCCTTCGGTGTCCGGGCCGGTCAGCCGCAGCCGGAGCTCTTCGTCAAGGCGGGCATGAGGTGTGTACTCCCGCGCCGCCGCGAGGCGACTGGCCCGGTGCTCGCCCTCGACCTCCTCGTCGTCCCTGTCCTCAGCACCCATCTCCGCCAGGAGCCGAGCCGCCGCGGCCGCCGCTGCCGGGTCGTCGCTCAAGAGCGCGCGCCTGTGCTCGCGCCAGCTGTCGCCGGTCACAGCCGCACCTCCAGGTATCCGCGTGCCGGGGCGGCACTGTGCGCAGACGGTGAGCGGTCCGCCGGGTCAGGCAGCCGGCAACGCTGCCACCAGTCGTCCCACACACCCCTTTCCGTGAAGTATGTCCGCTCATCGGGCGTGAAGCGCTCTGGCTCGAAGACGTGGGCGACGCGGCGGTACCCAATGCGGACGGGTGACACACCGAACTTCGCCCGCATGCTGTCCCGGCTCTTGAAGGCGGTGGTCAGCCATTTCGAGCCGGGTCGACCGCGCACTGCACGTTCGGCGTCGGTGTCGATCAGGAGGGTGATGTCGATGTTCCGGGGGGCGCGTTTCATGCTGACGAAGCTGCCGCCTAGCCACATGCGGTGGATCAGCGGGATGCCGTTCAGAGCCTCCGCGTACGTGTCCTCAAGCGTGAGGAAGAGGTCGATGTAGCTGATCAGCCCGTCCCAGAGCTCCGCACGCGTTGCGGAGTCCCGGAACTCCGGCGCGCTGACCAGCACCGACTCCGCCTCACCCAAGGAGACCGAGTGCCGGCCCAGGGGGAGAAATCCGTTGGCGGCGAAAGTAGGCACATGAGGTCCTGTCGTGGTGCGAGAGAACGTCTTCGGCGTGGTCGGGAGCGCCCGTAGGCGTCATCCTGCCGGTGAGGTCTCGGCGGCGTCGGTGTTTTCGAGAAGTCGATCCGCCGCCGAGGCGCAGCCCTGGCAACTGCCCGGTTCCGGTCCCCGGAACGCGTGGTCGCATGTCTCGCAGTTGTGGAGTGGGTGTCTGACGACGTCCGAGGGCGCTTCGCGGGCGCGGAACGGCGGCATGGGCGGGAGCTGGGCGGCGAGGCGATGGGCCAGGAGTGCGGCCGGGCGGTACAGGGGCTCCGACGGCAGGTCGGCGGTCAGGGCGTGGTGTACGGCGCTCGGAGGTAGATCGCGCTCCAGCCAGGCTGCGACCCCGGGGGTGAGGTGCGCGACCTCCGTGGCGGAGAGCAGCAGGCGGGGATCGCCCCGGCGAAGACCGGCGAGGACCTCGATGGCGGACCGAAGGAGATCAGGAGCCGGGTACGCAGGCTGCGGTACGGCGGCAGCGCCCGGCGCGGCGGCTCGCCCTCCCGGCGGGCGGGCCGCCGGAGCTTCGGCTTCGACTCCGGCTGGTCCGTGGCGCCGGACCGGCCCGGCTGGTTACAGGAGACCGTGCGGGTGATGACGCGGCCGCTTCTGGTGCGCTCGCAGGTACGGCGCAGATAGCCGTGGGCCTCCAGTTCGCGCAGGGCAGCGGCGATCCGAGTCTTCCCCTCGGGGAAGCGGGCGGCGAGGGTCCTGATGTCAACGAGCGCGCCGGTGGGAAGGGACTGGATGTGGACGGCCAGGCCGATGGCCAGCAGCGACAGCTCGGCGTGCTGGGCGAGGTGGTTGCCGATCACGGTGAAGCGGCCGGTGTGGCGAAAGTTGTCGTGGATGACACCGCCCGAGCGCGTGCCCCCACGGGTACGCCGAGAGGGGTGGTTTTCCCCGTTGTTGTCGGACTGGGCGTGCGGACGCGCGCTAGTGTTCTGAGTATCCATCGGGAAGGTACTGCTTCCTCGATGGTCAGGCCCCCGCACCGGGATTGCAGTCCCGGCGGGGGCCGACGTATGTCAGCGGTGATGTGGTCTGTCGCGCTGAGCGTAGATCAGGCAACCCGTCTCGAAGCCAGTCAAGTTGGCGTTTTTCACCCAAGCGAGTGAGCGTGCGCCATGGGCGGGAAGGGTGGGGTTTGGTGGGGTCTTTTCTCTCTCGTGTCTTGAGTCTTGGGATCATCCCTGCCACCGGTGTCCCACCGAGCGGTCTCCGGCGGTAGGTCGATGTCCGCAGGCCAGGGGCACGGCAGGTCGAGTTCGGCCCATACGGTCTTCCGGGGGACGGGACCGATCCCGACGCCCCACCGGTCGGCGAGCGCCTCTACGAGGAGCAGGCCGCGCCCGGATTCTGCGTCGGGGGCCGACGCCCGGGAAACGGGAAGGTCGCCACCCCGGGTGTCCGTGACCTCGATGCGGAGGATGTTGATATCGGCGAGGAGCGCGAGGCGGAAGTCCCGGCCGGCGACGCGGCCATGGGAGGCGGCGTTCGCGGCGAGCTCGGCGACGACCTGCTCGGCCGCCTGGGTGACGCGGTACGGCAGGTCCCGCGTGCGCAGCCAGTCGACGGCAAGGAGACGGGCCAGCCGGGCGCCTCGCGGCGTGGGGGACAGCAGGACATCGAACTGACCTACTGGTGTCGGGAGTTGGAGGACCTTCTTCTGGTTCACGTCACCGAGCGTGGCGGTCCCCACCTACCGTGAACAGTGACGACGCCGATGCGTAGGGCGACTGTCCGGAGCTTGTCCACTGCTGTCGGGGCTGTCGGAACCCGTCCGGCGGGTAGGGGCGTCGCGGCACGGAGGTGCGGACAGAGGGGTGCGGGCATGTCGGTGGACGGCGCGGCTGGGGCAGAGCGACTCAAGAGCGAGGCGGACGAGCCGGGCTGGGAGGTGGATCCGGATGACGACTGGGGCGTGGCCGTTGTCGCCACCGTGGGGCGGCAGTTGAGGCTGCGGAGGGAAGCGGTGGGGATGCGGGCCGCCGACTTCGGGGTAGCGCAGCTACAGCAGCGGCAGCGAGGGCGACTCCTGCGTCGAGGTCGCGGCTGCCCCCGCCACTGTCCACGTCCGCGACTCCAAGTGCCTCGACGGCCCCCAGCTCGCGCTCACCCCGGGCGCATGGTCGGACTTCTTGACCTACGCGTCGGGCTGCTGACCCTGCACACTGCACGCGCCCCTCACCTGGCTGTCGCAGGCGCGGGGCGCGTGGTCGTACAACTCAGAAGAGGGCATCCGGCCGAGGGAAGAGCCCTCCGTCGTCGAACCCCTCGGAAGCGCTCTCCGGCTCGCGCGCGACGGCACGCGCCTTCGCCTTGGCCTTGCGAGCAGCAGCCCGCCGACGCTTGGCCTCCGGCGTGTGCAGCCCCTTGTCCAGCTCCTCCTTGTAACGGGCGTGATTCAGCTCCAAGAGACGGTCCAGGACCTCGGTCTGGACGTCGGGAGCAATGGTGAAGCGTTCGCCTTGCGAGGTCGGGTAAAACCCGTGCTTGAGGTTGAGAGCGGCCCACTCATACACCTCGGCAACGGCTTGGTCCACCTCAACGTGCGCTTTCCTGACCGCCTCGATGTCGGCGGCAGTTTCGAGTTCAGCATGCACAAGGTTGTAGAGAGAGGTGAGCCCTATGTTCCGAATGGACATAGCCTTCTGCTGGGCCTTTTCTAGGGCCTCGCCTGCTGTGCGAGTGTTGGCGGATTCACTTGGGCGCGGAAACGTCTCATGTACGTCAGAAGGGGCATATCTGAGGTCGCCGCGCATGTCGCCAGAGTTCTTGAGGGTCCACCAGTAGTGCATGGAGCTCGACAACATGGCCAGTTGAGATGCGCTGTCCGTCGGGAAAATGACCACCTGCTCGCTCATGACCTGGCTTGTCGGGACCCGGACTGGCATCACGGTTTTACTGACGCGCGCAATGACAACGACATGCTGAAGCGCCGCAAGTGCCTGCAACATTGCAGGGCGCTTCTCGGCGTACTGCCACCAGTAGTCGCGATATACGCTACGATTGTTCTTTGCCCGGCCTGGCTCGACCTTCCGCTCTACGATCCCGAAGACATCAGGGTACTCGGCTGCCTTTTCCCGCGACCAGTCGTGAAAGTTGATTACCCAGCGGCTTGCAGTCGCTCCCGGACGCTGGTTCAGATCCTTCCCAATGAGGTAGGGAAACAACACATCTGCGTTCTTCGCGTCTTTCGCGATCAGCTCTTTCGCCTGATTCACCGCAAGAACGAAACCCGTGCCCAGCACGTATGAGCCGATGTAAGACTGAGCCTCATTCGCCACCAGCCGATAGGGCGCCCCCGACACCCGTGATGCCGGATCGAGCCCTGGCGTGATCCCCCGCACGTCGTTACCGTCCAGAACAGCGACCTCACTCGTTCCGAGCTTCCCAACCAACCACAAAAGCGACACAACCACCGCCGCCGTCCCCGACCACGGCTGCGACTTCACCGCCCGGTATACCGTCCAGTCGTCCGCCGTCGCCTGGTCGAGCCCCACCTCACGCGTATCGCCCTGGGCGATCGTGTTCGTGGCGATGATCCCCGTGCGGCCCCCCGGAGCCAGCGACAGGTTCCGCAGCAGGAAGTACGCGCACAGGTCCGCACTGCCCCGCTTGCCGCCGCCGATCCGGTTAACCAGGTACTCGCGGTAGTCCTGCCCCAATGCCCCCGTCAGCTTCTGGCCGCCCACAAACGGCGGGTTCCCCACCACCGCATCGAACCCGGTGGCGCCCCCCACCCCCATGACCTCCGGGAACTCCAGCGGCCAGTGCAGCGGGCGTACCGCCGCCGCACGGGGGCCCTTCAGCCAGCCGTCGACGATCTTCCGCGCCTGGCCCTCGGCGGCAGCCGCCCCCGCCCCGCCCTCCAGAGCGGTCGCGACCAGCCCTGCCACCGACTCCAGCCGGTTCCGGTATGCCCGAGACTTCGCGTCCTCCTTGGCGTCGCGGAAGCGGGCCGCGCCCCTCGCGCCGCCCACGTTCTCCTCGCCGGAGATGTCGGACGCCTCTTCGTCGGAGATGCCCTCGGCGGCCAGGGCCGCGCCCACGACCGCGTCGGCCGCCAGCTGCAGCCGCTCACTGCGTGACACGGCCTGCGCCAGCAGATCGGCCTTCTCGCGCACCACCCGGATGTCGTCCACGGGCATGGCTTCGATCTTCCGGCGCAGCTCCGCCGCCTCCGAGAGCAGCGTTTCCGTGACGTCCAGGGCGCGCTCGACCTCCGCGCTCTGCTGCCGTCCGTCGACCTCAAGGTGGAACATCTTGACCTGCCGGACGTCGATGACCCCCACCAGCGAGTCGCCCGAGCGCAGTGCGTGGTCCAGGAACGAGAACGGCCGTCCCTTCGCCAGCGTCACCAGCCACAGCGAGAGCTTCGCCAGTTCCACCGCCATGGGGTCGCGGTCGACGCCGTACAGGCAGCGGTCCGCGACCAGCCGCCGGGCGATCTGGTGCAGTTGCTCGTGGTCGTCGCGGTCGACGTCCCGGGCGATCTCGGGCGGGAGCTCGGGCTCCCGGAGCCATGCCTCCACGACCCGGTCGGACAGGTACCGGCAGGCGGAGACCAGGAACGCACCTGAACCCATCGCCGGGTCCAGGATCCGCAGCTTCAGCAGCTCGTCCGCGGACTTGGCCCGCCAGACGCCCGGCTCCGCGCCCTCAACCGGACCGGGCGAGTAGCAGAGCGGCGCGAGGGTGTGCTCGACGACCTCCTCGGCCAACGCCTTCGGGGTGTAATGGGTGCCCGTGTCTCGGCGGTTGCCGGAGCGGACCACGATGACCGAGCCTGCCGGCCACACCTTGGGCTCGCCACGCAGGTCAAGCCCGTACAAGGCGGAGAAGGCCGCGGCCCGCTCCACCAGGTCGGGGTCGCTGCCGCAAGCCGTCTCCAGCTCGACCGTCACCGCGCCCGACTTGGCCTGCGCGGCCGTCACCGTCGCCGGCTTCGTGCCGGAGGCGGCGGCGACCTCGTCCGCGAGGATTCCGGCCGTCTGCCATTCCTCCAGGCGGGCCAGCGGCAGTACCGCCTCGTACTTCTTGTCCCGGCCGAAGGAGACGCCCACGTACGGCTCGTCCGCCCAGTGGCAGCCGTACTCCAGCAGACCCTCGTAGACGTGGCCGATCTGTTCAACGTCCAAGCCCTTGTACGAGAGGCGCTCCCGGCCCTTGAAGCCCTTGCGGGCGCGCAGAGTCAGGAGGGCGTCGAGGATCTCGTAGACGACCCGGTCGGTGACCCTGGCCCCGACCAGCCAGGGGAAGCGGGAGGGGTCGAAGAGGGAGCCGCCGTAGGCGGGGATCCACAGCCGGTCGTGCGTGCAGCCGCCGTGGATCGCGGCGAACACGGCGAGCAGGCGCGGCCAGGTCGCCTCCACGCGGTCACCGAGCTCGTCACCGTGCAGGCTCTGCGCGGTGGCCAGTTCCTCGTGGAGGGGGCCGACGGCGTACGAGGCGTCGTACAGCTCGTCACCGGCGGGGAGCAGGCGCTGCTCCTCGGCGTACAGGAGGAAGACCAGGCGCATCATGACGGTGAGCGCGCCCTCGTAGACGTCCTTCGCCGGGACGCCGCCGAGGAGAGTGCCGCCGGCCTCCCGGTCGAGGCGGGACACCTCGGCGACGAGCAGTGACACCGCCTCGCGGACCTGGCGGCCAAGGGTGTCGGTGACGTCGGACTGGGCCTTCGCGGTGCGCTCGAAGAGGCCCGCCGTCGAGTCGGACGGCTTACCCTCGGCGTCGACCGGCGGGCGCACCACCCGGCGGGCGGCGAGCAGGCTCGCGAAGGCGCGGGCCAGGATCGGCTCCTCGGACCACAGGTCCGCGTCGAAGACGGCGACGGTCGTCGCCTCCTTCGGGCGGGCGTGTACGAGAGCCCACTCACGGCCGTTCGTGACCAGGGCCAGCGGCACGTTCCGTGCCCGGCACAGCTCGGCAGCGCGGTCGATGAGGCCGGGCTGCTCGCCGCGTGAGCGGTTGAGACGGTCACCCCAGCCGTCCGTACGGAAGAACAGGACGCGCGGGGCGAGGCCCGACTGTCCGGGGCCGAGCAGGACGGCATCGGGCGTGTTCCCGCCGGCGTGCAGCGACTCGGGGATCGCGGCGCCCTCGCGCAGGCCCGGCGCACGCCAGTCCAGCAGTTCGGTCAGGACGAGGCGCTCCCAGGAGGACCGCAGCAGGTCCGGGTCTTCCTGTACCTCCGCCCATGCCTGCCGCAGCCGCCCACGGGTCTCGTCCGGAAGGGTGTCGAGGCCCGACTCGAAGGCGCCCAGCAGCACCGGCAGCGAGATGAACGGGCCATCCGGGCGCAGCAGCCGCAGCCAGTCCTCGTGCTGCTCGGCGGGGGTGCGGACCAAGCCCTTCGGCGGGTACTTCTTCCCTGCGATGGGGGCGGCGGTCGGCATCAGCGACTCTCCTGGCGAGCGGTGGCGGTGGCGGGCGAGAGGGAACGGGGGACGAGGAAGGTAACGGCGACCGGGAACCAGCGGGGTGAGGGGTCGGCCCAGCGGCGGCGCAGCGCCGCCGTCTCCGTCTCCATCACCTGCGGCAGCCGCTTCCAGCGCTCCTCCAGAGCCTCACGGTCCGCACGCAGCTGGCGCCGTTCGTCATCGATGTCGAACAGCGACTCCTGCTGCCAGTGTCCCTGATCGTCCAGGCGGTCCCGAATCGACTGCCTCAGATCCTCCAGAACCGCGCGCATGCCGTCGACCTCCTCTTCGCACCGCTTGGCGAGCAGCGCTTCGAGGGACCGGAAACGCCGGTTGGCCTGTGTGTTCAGGGCGCGGCCGAGCCGGTCCTCCAGCTGCGGCCACAGGTCGGCTAGCTCGGCCCGTACCTCGTCCGCGGGCAGTTCCTCGGTCGCGGCCGCCAGCCACGCCTCGACCTCGTCCTTCTTGGCCTGCGCGAGCTTGCCGCCGTCGATCAGTCCGCCGGCCGTGATCACCTCCTCGTGGAGGCGCGCACCACCGCGACCAGTGATGACGACCCGGCCGTGCGCGACCAGGGCGGGCTGCCGCAGCAGCCCGTCCGGCACCACGCGGGCCGTGACCCGGGACAGCTTGGCCGAGGCGTCCGCCGACCACAGCTCCGCCCGCAGCAGCCGCAGGCACATCTGCACCAGCCGGTGGCCCAGGTGCAGGTGCACCACGTCCGTACGGTCGCGGGCATCCGCCTCGTCGAAGACGACCGGGCGTTCCGTGCCGGTGAGCGGGTGCTTCAGGCCGTCGTTGCGGGCCCGCGCCCAGGCGCCGGGCAGCTCTGGCAGCCGGAAGCAGCGGGCCCCCCGCCCGGCCTGGGGGTCGGCAACCTCGGCGAGGTCCTTGCGATGGGCCAGCAGCAGGCCCGTACGGACGACCCGCTCGATGGTCGCCGCGGTGAGGTGCAGCTCCTGACGGCTGTCGGCCAAGGCGCCGACCAGGCGCTCCAGGTCCCGGGCCAGGTCCCGCTCGACCTTCAGTACGGCCTTCCCGGACCGCCTGGTGATCTCGGCGTCGGCAGTGGTCCAGCTGGAACGGCGGCCCAGCATCTTCTGCTCCACCTGCGCGGCGATGATCTCGCCGGCGCTTCCCAGGTCCTCGCGGATGCGTTCGGTCTTGCGCGCGGCGACGGCGAGGAAGTGCAGCTCGTCCTCCAGGGCGCCGTCCTCGTAGCCGGAGTCCGTGGCATGGTCGTCCGAAGGGGCGAAGCCCTGCCAGCCCCGGGGCACGAAGTGGAACACGTCCACCTGGTCGGCCTTCTGCCCGTGCCGGTCCACACGGCCGTTGCGCTGCTCCAACCGGTTCGGGTTCCAGGGGATCTCCCAGTGCAGAACCCGATGACAGTGCGCCTGGAGGTTGATGCCCTCGCTGGCCGCGTCGGTGCCGAGCAGGATGCGTACGGGCGAGAGGTCCGGGCTCTCCTGGAAGACCTGCTTGACCCGCTCCCGCTCGTCCCGTTCCTGGCCTCCGTACAGCTGGGTGATCCGCTCCGCCGGGTAGCCGGCGGCCAGCAGCTGCCCGTACAGCCAGCGCTGGGTGTCGCGGTACTCGGTGAAGACGATGACCCGCTCGTCCTCCCACGCGCCCTTCGGCCCGTCGGGGCAGACGATGGCGTCCAACCACTCCCGGAACCGCTCGAACTTGGCGTCCGCGCGCTTCCCGGCCTCGGCCGCCCAGATGTCCAGTTCCTTGAGCAGGCCGTGCTCCCGATCGGTGAGCGGACGCATCGCCTGACGGGCCGCGGTGAAGGCGCGCCGGGCCGCCTCGGCCTGCTCCACCTCGTCCGCCTCCTCAGCCTCCTCGATGCCGTCGATCAGTGGTCGCAGCACGCGGACACTCGGGGTGGGCTCCTTCACGGGTCCCGTCGCCGGGCCCGCCTGCCGGGCCTTCATCGTGTTCAGATGGGTGTGGACGGTTTCCGCGAACGCTTTCGGCGATGACAGGAAGCGCTTCTTCAGCAGCGTCGTCACGAAGTCCGCGGCCGTCCGGCCCGCCTTCCCCTCGCCCTGGTCTCCGCGGCGGGAGCGGGCGTACTCCGCCAGCTTCGCGTACGCCTCGCGCGTTCCGTCGTTGTGATCGATCTCCAGCGCGTGCGGCACACGCTTCGGAAAGCGCGGCTTACCGTTCCACAGAGGCGGGAGGTCCGTCTTCATCCTGCGGACCATCACCCGGCTGAGCTGCTCGCTCGATGGCTTGACGCCCCGGGCGAAACGGTTGTCGTCCAGCAGTTCCAGGAGTGCGGTAAAGGATTCCAGGAAGCCGTTGTGCGGCGTCGCAGAGAGGAACAGTCGGTGCTCACAGTGCGGGGCCAGCAGCTTCACGGCCTGGGTGCGGTGCGAGTCCACGGCGTACTTGCCCGTCCCCGAAGGGGCACAAGTGTGTACCTCGTCCACAACCAGCAGGTCGAAGGCACGCGGGTACTCCGGCACCTGGGGCAGCACCTCGCGCAGCATCCGCAGCGAACGCTCCCGCTTCAACCAGTCGATCGAGACGATCAGTCGGGGATGGTGCGTCCACGGGTTCGCGTACGGGCCGGCCGCCCGACGGAGCTCGCGCATCATCTTCGTGTCGACGATGCGGAAGTCCAGGCCGAACTTGTCTCGCATCTCGTCGCGCCACTGAAGTGTCAGGCCGGCGGGGCACACGATGAGCATGGAGCGGGCACGGTGTCGCAGCATCAGCTCCTGCATCACGAGGCCGGCCTCTACGGTCTTACCGAGGCCGACGTCGTCGGCGATCAGGAGGTTCGTCCGAGGCATGGAGAGGGCGCGGACCACCGGGTCCAACTGGTAGTCCTGGATCTCCACGCCGGAGCGGAAGGGGGCTTGCAGTGCGGTCTTGTCGGCGGAGGCGATGGCGCCCCAGCGCACCGCGTCCAGAAAGGCGTCGAGCCGACCAGGCTCGTCGAAGCCGTTGACGGGCGACGGCAGCTCGTACTGGTCGTGGATGTCCGTCGCCTGCTCCAGCTCCCAGACGACCCGGAGCTCCTCGTCCCGGCCGTCACTCTCGAGAGACGACAGCTTGACCAAGTGAGTGGTGGCGGCCTCTGCGGCACGTGCGGGGTCGTCGCTGGCGGCGGTCGAGCGGACCACATCGGTGACGACCCATGGGCGGTGGCGGACCGTGACCCGCTGCCCTGGGGCCGGCACTGGCACAGCCGACGGACTCGGATGTGCGGTCTGCGTGGTCATCTCGCTCATTCCCCCACCTGCCACGAACGCCCCTTCCCTACGGTCGTACGAGTCTAGATGTGGAATGTTCATAGATGGATGGATCTCTCCGAAGAGCCCTCGAAGCTCCCACCCGCGCCTGACGACAGTCCCGGTCGCCGCCCCCGTGCCGGGTTCCTACGATGAGAAGGTCCGCTCGGGGAGTCGGGGACCGCTCGGGGACGAGCGTCAGGGGTGATCCTGCATGGGCCGGTACCGCACGCCCACCGTCCTGGCAGCCGCGTCGCTGCTGCTGACCGCGCTGTGCGCGGGCCAGGCCCCCGCCGCCCCGCCCGGCCGGATCGACATCGACCCCGTCATCGCCGAGCAGCTCGACGACGCGATCACCGCCGCCATGCGCAAGGCCGACATCCCCGGTGTGGGCATCGGCCTGTGGATCGACGGCGAGGACCCCTACGTACGCGCCTTCGGCACCTCCGACAAGGCCACCGGCGTCCCCATCAAGACCGACATGCACACCCGTGTCGGCAGCGTCACCAAGACCTTCACCATCACCGGCGTCCTCCAACTGGTCGACGAGGGGAAGGTCCGGCTCGACGCGCCGATCTCGACCTACCTCGACGGCGTGCCCGGCGGCGACAAGATCACCGTCCGGCAGCTCGCCGAGATGCGCAGCGGTCTGTACGACTACACGCAGGACCCGCGCATGCTGGCGGCGTACCAGGCCGACCCGCAGCGCGAATGGACCCCCCAGGAGCTGCTGGACATCGCCTTCCGGCACCCGGCCAACTTCCCGCCGGACGCGCGTTGGGAGTACTCCAACACCAACACCGTGCTGCTCGGCCTGCTCGTCGAGAAGGTCGGCGGCCAGCCCCTGCACACCTACCTGGAGCAGCACGTCCTCGCACCGGCCGACCTGAACTCGACCTCGCTGCCGACCGGTTCGGAGATCGCGTCGCCGTTCGTGCACGGCTACACGAACTTCACCCCGGACGGCGCGACCGTCGACGCCTCCACCTGGAACCCGTCCTGGGCCTGGGCGGCCGGCGCGGTGATCTCCACCATCGACGACCTGCACTCCTGGGTCCCGACCCTGGTCACCGGGAAGCTGCCGGACGGCGACCGGCTGCTGGAGCCGGGCACCCAGGCCCAGCGGCTGCGCATGCTGCCCACCGGGCACCCCGGCGTGGGCTACGGGCTCGGCATCGCCGAGATCGACGGCTGGATCGGCCACAACGGCGAGCTGCCCGGCTACGAGACCATCGCGGTCCGGCTCCCGCAGGACCGCGCCACCCTGGTGATCGTGGTGAACACCGACGTCGACGGGAAGTTCGGCAACCTGAGCTCCCTCATCGCCACCACCGTCACCAAGATCGTGACCCCGGAACACGTCTGGGGCCTCCCGTCGGCGGCCCAACCCAACGGCGTCCCGGAACCGTCCGCCTCGTCGACCCCGGCCCCGGACCCGAACCCGAAGCCGAGTTCCTAGCCCGCCGCCCGGCCGGTCGCACTGCGGCTGGTGGCACTGCAGCCGGTGCAGGTGCTCGGGGACGGGCCGCGGTAGCCGCGGTCGCACGTCCGGCAGTTGCGGAGGGGGTATCTGACGGCCTCGGGTGGCTCCACGGCGCGGAACGGCGGCATGGGTGGGAGCTGGGCGCCGAGGCGGTGGGCCAGGAGGGCGGCCGGGCGGTGCAGGGGCTCCGACGGCAGGCCGGTGGTCAGGGCGTGGTGTACGGCGCTCGGGGGCAGCTCGCGCTCCAGCCAGGCCGCGACTCCGGGGGTGAGGTGCTCGACATCCGTGCCGGAGAGCAGGAGACGGGGATCCCCGTGGCGGAGGCCGGAGAGGACCTCGACGGCGATCCGGAGCAGGTCGGGGGTCGGGTACACGGGCTGCGGTACGGCGGGCAGGGCCCGGCGCGGCGGCTCGTCCTCCCGGCGGGCGGGGCGCCGGGGCCGCCGCTTCGGCTTCGACTCCTCCGTGGCGCCCGACCGCCCCGGGTGATTGCAGGAGACCGTGCGGGTGACGACGCGGCCGCCGCTGGTGCGCTCGCAGGTGCGGCGCAGATAGCCGTGGGTCTCCAGTTCGCGCAGACCCCCCGCGATCTTGGTCCTCCCCTCGGGGAAGCGGGCGGCGAGGGTCCTGATGTCGACGGGCGCACCGGCCGGAAGGGACTGGATGTGGACGGACAGGCCGATGGCCACCAGCGACAGCTCGGCGTGCTGGGAGAGGTGATTGCCGACCACGGTGAAGCGGACGGTGTGGCGGACGTTGTCGTGGATGACCCCGCCGGCTCGCGCGTGTGCGGGGGCGCGCCGAGACGGGTGGTTTTCCCCGTCGTTACGGGGCAGGGCGTGCGGGCGCACGCTAGTGTTCTGGGTACCCATCGGGAAGTCGTCTCTTCCTTGGTGGTCAGGCCCTCGCATCGGGATTGCCGTCCCGGCGAGGGCCGACGTATGTCAGCGGTGTTGTGTGTCTCGCGCTGAGCGTAGATCAGGCAACCCGTCCCGAAGCCAGCCAAGTTGGCGTTTTTCACTCAAGCGAGTGAGAGTCCCGTCACGGGAGGGAGGGGGTGGGGTTCGGTGCGGTTGTTTCTCTCCCGTGTCTTGAATACCGGGATCGCCCACGCCACCGGAGACCCGCCGGCCGGGCTCCGGTGGGCGCACGACATTCGCAGGTCGGACGTACCGGTGGGAGACGGCGGGGAGACGGCGGGACGGGGGGGCTACGCCGCCGGCCGACCCTTCGGCCGGCGCAGGCCCGCCGCCGTGAGCCGACGGACGAGTTCCTTGCTGCCGATCTCCACGGCCCCGGCGCCGACCGCGTCCGCGTACCGGTACGAGGGCACGTCGTAGTGGTCCCGCTCGAAGGCCCGCGGCGGACAGCCGATGGCCGCCGCGAAGGCGTGCAGCTCCTCGTACGAGACATCGCTGACCAGGTGCGACCACATGCGGCCATGACCCGGCCAGGTCGGCGGGTCGATGTAGACGGTCACCGGCGGCTCACCGGAGGCCGAAGACCGGGCCCAGGCCGCCGATCGCGGCCACCTTCACGCCCGCCTCCGAGCACACCCAGTGCGGATCGGGTCCCAGCTCCGGTTCCACGTCCAGCGCGTGCGGGTCGCCGTGGTTGCACACCGGGCACAGCGGCCATCGTCCGTACTTCTCCAGCAGCGCGTCCTTCACGTCCTGAGCGACGAGTCCGGCGAGGTAGTCGACGCCCTCCGGCCACTGCTCCACCCACCACCGGCGGTGCGTGACCGAGTCCTCGACGAGGGAGACGACATCGGCATCGGCGACCTCACCGGCGGCGAGATCGGCGAGAACGAGGGCACGGGCGACGTGCAGCGCCTGTTCCAGGGGGGTCGCGTGGTCCATGCGCCCATTGTGGACCCGCGAGGGCCCGGCGATGAAGGCCCTCTTTCCGGAGGCCCAATGGCGTATTGACCGGACCCCGCCATGAAAATAAATTTCAGGAGTGAGTCAGAACACAAAAGAAACTGCCGAAAGCCCGACGATCACCACTGCGGGCCCGGCCCCGGACCCGGCCACGCCTCCCCCGCCGCACGCCCTCCGGGCCCGGATCCGCAGCCTCGGCCCCTCCCTGCCCCGTTCCGTGCAGGCCGTCGCCGACGCCGTCGCCGCCGACCCGGCCGCCTGCGCCCGGCTCACCGTCTCCGCCCTCGGCCGACACACGGGCACCAGCGAGGCCACCGTCGTACGCACCGCCCGCCTCCTCGGCTACCCCGGCTACCGCGACCTGCGCCTCGCGCTCGCCGCCCTCGCCGCCCAGCAGGAGTCCGGCGCCGCCCCCGCCGTCACCGTCGACATAGCCGTCGACGACCCGCTCGCGGACGTCGTCGCCAAGCTGGCCCGCGAGGAGGCGCAGACCCTCACCGACACCGCCGCCGCCCTCGACCTCACCCAGCTCGCCGCCGCCGTCACCGCGCTCGCCACCGCCCGCCGCATCGACATCTACGGCATCGGCGCCTCCGCCCTCGTCGGCCAGGACCTCGCCCAGAAGCTCCAGCGCATCGGCCTCATCGCCCACGCCCACAGCGACCCCCACCTGGCCGTCACCAATGCCGTCCAGCTCCGCCCCGGCGACGTCGCCGTCGCGATCACCCACTCCGGCACCACCGGCGACGTGATCGAACCGCTGCGCACCGCCTTCGAACGCGGCGCCACCACCCTCGCCCTCACCGGCCGCGCCGGCAGCCCCGTCACCCGCCACGCCGACCTCGTCCTGGCCACCTCCGCCGCCCGCGAGACCCAGCTGCGCCCGGCCGCCATGTCCAGCCGGACCAGCCAGCTGCTCGTCGTCGACTGCCTCTTCGTCGGCGTCGCGCAGCAGACCTACGAAACCGCCGCACCCGCCCTCGCCGCCTCCTACGAGGCCCTCACCCACCGCCACACCGCCCGCTGACCCGTCCACCCCGCCGGCAGGGAGCCACCCATGACCGCCCACGCAGACCTCCGAGCCCAGCTGGACACCATCACCACCGAGGCCTTCCGCCCGGAACTCGCCGAGATCGACCGCCTCTCCACCCTCGACATCGCCCGCACCATGAACGCCGAGGACGCCACCGTCGCGGCCGCCGTCGCCGCGCAGCTCCCCCCCATCGCCGCCGCCGTCGACGCCATCGCCGAACGGATGGCCCGGGGCGGCCGGCTGGTCTACGCGGGCGCCGGCACGGCCGGCCGGATGGGCGTCCTGGACGCCAGTGAATGCCCGCCCACCTTCAACACCGACCCCGGCGACGTGATCGGCCTGATCGCGGGCGGCCCGTCCGCCATGGTCAAGGCCGTCGAAGGCGCCGAGGACTCGCCGGAGTCGGCCGTCGCGGACCTGACCGCGCTGGAGATCGGGCCGCGCGACACGGTCGTCGGGATCTCCGCCTCCGGCCGCACCCCGTACGCGATCGGCGCCGTCGAGTTCGCCCGTACCCGCGGCGCGCTCACCGTCGGGCTCTCCTGCAACGCCGGATCCGCCCTCGCCGCGGCCGCCGACCACGGCATCGAGGTCGTCGTCGGACCAGAACTCCTCACCGGCTCCACCCGCCTGAAGGCCGGCACCGCGCAGAAGCTCGTCCTCAACCTCATCTCGACCATCACGATGATCCGCCTCGGGAAGACCTACGGGAACCTGATGGTCGACATGCGCTCCACGAACGAGAAGCTGCGCGCCCGCGCCCGCCGCATCGTGGCACTGGCCACCGGCGCGCCCGACGAGGAGATCGAGGCCGCCCTCGCCGCCACCGGAGGCGAGGTCAAGAACGCCGTCCTCGTCGTCCTCGGCGGAGTCGACGGCCCCACGGCCGCCGAACTGCTCGCCGCCTCCCGGGGCCACCTGCGCGCCGCCCTCGAACTCGCCCTCACCCCTCGCCGCTGACCCCCGACCCCCTGCCCTCCGGCTCCTGACGCAAGGCGATCCCACATGACCACTGACAAGAACCGCGCCACCGCCGCCGCGATCCTTCCGCTGGTCGGCGGCCCGGACAACATCACCTCCATCGCGCACTGCATGACCCGCCTGCGCATCTCGCTGCGCGACCGCACGCTCGTCCAGGACGAGGCCCTGCGCGCCCTCCCCGCCGTCCTCGGCGTGGTCGAGGACGGGGCGAGCTACCAGATCGTGCTCGGCCCGGGCGCCGTCGCCCGCGTGACCCCGGAGTTCGAGGCCCTCGTGGAGGAGACCCGCGCGGCCGCCACCAAGGCCCCCGCCGCTTCCGCCACCCCCGCCGCCCCGACCACCCGCACGATCACCGCCGACGACCTCGCCGCCCAGGGCGCGGCGCTGAAGGAGGCTCAGAAGGCCAGGAACGCCACGCCCTTCAAGCTGTTCCTGCGCCGGATCGCGAACATCTTCGTCCCGCTGATCCCGGCGCTGATCGGCTGCGGCATCATCGCCGGCCTGAACGGCCTGCTGACCAACCTCGGCTGGGTACCCGCCGTCGTCCCCGCCCTCGCCGCCATCGCCTCCGGCTTCATGTCCCTGATCGCGGTCTTCGTCGGCTACAACACGGCCAAGGAGTTCGGCGGTACGCCGATCCTGGGCGGCGCGGTCGCCGCGATCATCGTCTTCCCGGGCGTCGCGAAGATCGACGCCTTCGGCCTGGAACTCAAGCCCGGCCAGGGCGGCGTCCTCGGCGCGCTCGCCGCCGCCGTCCTCGCCGTGTACGTGGAGAAGTGGTGCCGCAGGTGGGTACCGGAGACCCTGGACGTCCTGGTCACCCCCACCCTCACCGTGCTGATCTCCGGCCTCGTCACCCTCTTCGGCCTCATGTACCTCGCCGGTGAGGCCTCCGCCGCCATCGGCACCTTCGCGAACCGGCTCCTCGCCCACGGCGGCGCCTTCGCGGGCCTGATCCTGGGCGGCCTCTTCCTCCCCCTCGTGATGCTCGGCCTGCACCAGGCCCTCATCCCCATCCACACCACCCTCATCGAGCACGACGGCTACACCGTCCTGCTGCCCATCCTCGCCATGGCCGGCGCGGGCCAGGTCGGCGCGGCCATCGCCGTCTACTACCGCCTCCCCCACAACGGTTCGCTCCGCGCCACCATCAAGTCGGCGCTCCCGGCCGGGTTCCTGGGCGTCGGCGAACCGCTGATCTACGGCGTCTCCCTGCCACTGGGCCGCCCCTTCGTCACCGCCTGCGTCGGCGGCGCGGCCGGCGGCGCCTTCGTCGGCCTCTTCGGCCAACTGGGCATGTCCTTCGGCTCCACCGCCATCGGCCCCTCGGGCTGGGCCCTGTTCCCGCTGCTCGACGGCCGCGCCGGCGCGGGGACCATCCTCGCCGTCTACGCGGGCGGCCTGCTGGTCGGCTACCTGGTGGGCTTCGCCGCCACCTACTTCTTCGGCCTGAGCCGTGCCCAGCTCGCGGCGCTCGACCGGAGCGAGGACGAACCGCCGGCCACCCCGGTGGACCAGCCCGGCAAACCCCCCGTACTCACCCACTGACCGGGACGGTCACCCCCGCACCTCCGCTCCCGCCACTACGATCGCGGCCATGAGCGACAGCGCGATCATCGTCGCGGAGCTGACCGTCCCCGCTCGGGAAGCCCCCGACCGAGCCGCCGCCACCGCCGCCTGGCTCCTCGAAGAGGGCGTCATCCGGCCCAACGACCGGCCCGACCCGCTCTGGCGGCCGAGCCGCTACGACCCCGGCCCCGCCGCCG
The DNA here is from genome assembly GCF_043201215.1 of Streptomyces sp. NPDC048331. NCBI lineage: Bacteria > Bacillati > Actinomycetota > Actinomycetes > Kitasatosporales > Streptomycetaceae > Streptomyces > Streptomyces sp. NPDC048331. Next base: position 53,046 of record NZ_JBICYT010000027.1, read on the forward strand.
CGACGGCCCTCGCCGACCGCCGCGTCGACGGCGCCGTCGGCGACGGCGTCGACATCCTCGACCGGCGCCAGATCCACGACCCCGGCGGGAACTACACCCCGCCGGGCTGCCCGCGCTGCGCCGTCCCGCTCGACGCGGACGCGCACACCGCCCTCATCCTGCCCTGGCTCGACCGGGACGAGCCCCTCGTGACCTGCGCGCACTGCGGGGCCGCCGCGCTCCTGGGCGACTGGACCGGCCACTGGGCCGTGCTCGTCGCCGACCTCGCCGTACGGTTCACCAACTGGCCCCCGCTCGGCGACGCCTTCCTCCGCGAACTCCACACCCACCTCGGTCCCCGCTGCCGTCTGATCCACCACCTGCTCTGAGCCGGCCGCCCCGACGTCCACGGGCCCGACCCGGCCCGCCATGCTGTGCGGATGCAGCTCCCCGCCGACGCCGTCGCCGCCACGACCCGCATCGACGTCGTACGCATCACCGCCGGTCCCGAGCGGCACGGCGACCCGATGACCGGGCCCGTCGTGGGGCACTGGGAGGGCGCCGCCGTCACGGAGATGCTGGGCGCCGTACGGAAGCTCCCCACCGCCGACCTCACCCTGTGCGGGTTCGCCCCCGGCTGGGGCATCCGCGCGTACGCCGACCCGGCCGGGCCGCCCCTGTACGAGGCCGCGTTCTGCTACGGCTGCGACATGGCCTGGCTCTGGGGCCCCGATGTCCCGGAGCCGCTGCACCGCCAGACCTTCGCCTCGGACTCCCCGTACGCCCTGTTCCTCCGCATGCGCATGCGCGCGGCGGGCTCCTGACGAGACCGCCGAGCACTTCGCCACGGGCACGGGAACGCTGGACGGCCTGGGAGACCAGGAAGGAACCGGTCGAGACGACCGTGCCGACCGCGGTCCACAGCGCGGCCGTGACGGCGGCCTCGGCCGGCACCACGTGGCCGCGGGCGGGCCGGTGCGGCCGGTCGGTGGACACCCCTCGGGGAGGCCCGTAGCACCGGTCTTGACCCTCCGTCACCCTCGCCGCCGAGAACCCCTGGCCGAAGCCGCGTGCGGGGAACGGGACCGGTCGGGAATGATGACCGGATGATCAACTCCATACCCCCCGTGGTCCCCGCCGGTCGGCTGCGCGCCCTGCCGCATCCGGAGTTCGAACTACCGGGCGCCATGGTGCTGCGCCCCTGGGCGGCCCACGATGTCCCCTCGCTCGTCGAAGCCTGCCGCGACCCGGACATCCGGCACTGGAACCGGCCCGACCTCCTCTCCCCGGCCGAGGCCGAGGAGAGGATCGCCCGGTGGAGCGCCCGTCGGCAGGACGAGGAGGCCGCGATCTGGGCCGTCGCCCCCGCCGGAGGCCCGGCCGTCGGACTCATCGGCATCTCCGACCTCGATCTCGCGGGCGGCAGCGGCGAGATCCTGTACTGGCTGCTGCCCGCCGGACGCGGCCGCAGGGTCATGGTGCCCGCCACGGAACGCCTCGCGCGGTGGGCCTTCGAGGACCTCGGCCTGCACCGCGTCATCATCACCCACTCCGTGGCGAACCCGGCCTCCTGCGCCGTCGCGACGAAGGCAGGATTCCCCCTGGAGGGCACCATGCGCGGCGCCCTCCTGCACGCGGACGGCTGGCACGACGAACACCTCCACGCCCGCCTGCGCACCGACACCCCGGAGTGAGACGAGGTCACAGGGCCGGAGGCGGGGGCGAGGGCGGGGTAGGGCTCGGGGTCGGAGTCGGGGCCTCGGCCTTCTCGGTGGCGCCGGCCTTCTCCAGGAGCTCCCGGTAGGGCGTCTGCGCCATGGCACCGCGGACCTGCGACAGTCCGTAGCGCTCGATGGCCTTCCGATCCAGCTCCGGCCGCTCGCTGTCGAACCGTATCCGCTGGTCCGGCGGGGACACGTCCACGAGGACGAGAGGCGCCCGCCCACCCAGTCTCCACACCGTGACGCATTGTGGAGCTCGGATCACGTTTAGAATCTCACTGCTGTTCGAGATCTCGGCCCGGAACTTGTATTTCGGATCGGGCGGATCCCCTGCCTTCAAGGCCCCCTGGAGCGTCGGACCCGTCAGCCTGGCTTGCTCGTAGTCCCCGGTCATCTTCATTCTGTCTTTCCTGATCACGTACACCTCGCTCTGAGCACTGACTGCCTCGAACTTGCGAGGAGCGGGATCCTTCACCTCGATGACCGCGTCCTGGGCGACCTCTTCCCCCGGATTCAGCACGTGACCGTCCGGCTTGACGAATTCTCCGTCGTAGATCAATTCAGATCTGGATTTCTTGTCGACCGGCGTACTGCTCGCGGGCTGACCCTTGATCCAGTAGATGCTGCCCAGGATGTAGACGGGCACCTGACCGGCGTTCTTCACGTACAGATGGACCGTCACGTACATCTTCGCCGCCGCCTTGTCCATGTTCGACTCCTTGAACTCGGCCCCGGTCAGGATCAGGGGCTCCGTCACGTAGGGAACATAGATCTGCGCGTACGCCAGGTTGGCACCGGCCAGAAGCGTGGAAATGATCACGCCGATAGCGATGTTCTTGGGAATGCGGAGCCCCTTCCAGGCCCGCGCTTTGACCAGTTCGACCAGGACCACCGAAGCCCAGACGACGAGGGCTATCCCGATGACCGTATAGCCGGTGAATCGCTCGCCGATCTGCAGCAGGAGCACGGAAATGCCGCAGAGGAGGGCGATCACGACCCCGATCAGAACGGCCACCCCCGAGTAGCGCCATCGCCGCGTTTCCCAGAAGTCGACGGCGGCCAAGGCGGCAACCAACTCCACGACGCCCACCAGAATGATGGTGAGCCCCGCGATGCGTCCGCCGTAGGTCAGGGCACTACCGCTGTCCGATATGCCGATCCGGAAGAGCGGATACGAGGTCGCGACGAGGCCCACGACCACGAAGAAGCCGGTGGTTCGCCGCATCCACGCCCGGTCCGGCCAGACAGTGGCGTCTCCGCCGAGCCACTGGACGGGATGTCCTTCTTCCACGCCTTCACGACTCAGGAGCCTCTTGAGTTCCCTGTCGGACCAGACCCCGCCCACCGAGTCGCCGTCGATCAGAACGTCCCGCATACCGAGGTCATCCGGCGCGCCCACGGACACCTCACGTGTGTTCGCCATAACTCCAGACTGCCGCGTCCCCGCCGAGGGCGCTTCTCGTGCGCCCCCTTGTGCGCCCCCCTCTTTCGGAATGCAAGCGCCGCGCCCCGGGGGGAGGCTGGTGGTGACGCGTCGGTGTCCCCCGCCCCCGAAGGAGTTCCCATGCGCACCCGAATCCCCGCGTTCGCCGCCGCCCTCGTACTGGCCGCTCTCGGCGTCGCGGTCCCCGTCGCACAGGCCGCCGCACCGGCCATCCCAGGGCCGAAGTGCACGGCCGCCCACGGGGCGGTGGAGTACGACTCCGCCACCGGCCAATGGACCTGCAACGGCGGCGTGCACGACGGCGAACTCATCACCGAGACGTGAGACTCAGCAGGCCGAGGTACGCAGGAACCGCGTCAGGTCGTCGACTTCGTAACCGAGCCTCGGACCGCGCTCGGCCGCCATCAGCAGCAGTTGCCCGACGATCTCGGCGCCCCATCCGTCCGTACCGTCCTCGGACCATTCCCACAGCTTGTCGATGCCGAGGCCGGTCATGAGCAGCCCGTACTGGCTGCGGATCTCCGCGCACAGCTCGGCGACCGCGTCGAGGAGCCGCCCGCCCGGCCGCTCGCACCGCAACCCGAGGCATCCGCCGAGGTCCTCCACAGCGCACCCTTGCGGCGGGGCCGCCCTGAGCCCTTCGTAGCGCGGATCGTCGAACCCCGGATAGCCCTCCAGCGGGCAGTGCACCAGCGTGAACCGCTGCCACCCGGCCGGCGGAGGCGGCTTCGGATCCCCGGCCTCGGGCCCGCACACCCCGCGCGGGGCCAGGGCCGTCTCCAAGCCGCGCAGCTTCCAGCCCAGTTCGAAGGCGAAGTTCACCGCCTCCACGGCCTCGCTCACGAGCCCCCCGCCCGCTCGTGCAGAACGGCTGCGAGCCGGAGCGCGGTGTCGAGGTTGCAGCGGCCGAGGTCGACCAGCGGCAGGCCGTAGGTACCGGCGGCCGAGACCCGTTCCACGTCCAACGAGGGGAACAGCACCCCGACCCCGGCGAGCGATTCCCGCAACTGCCGGACGGCCTCCTCGGCCGCCTGCATGCGCTCCTGTGGGGAGAGCACCATGACATGTCACCTTTCTACTCTGAGTATTCAACTTCTTCACACAGAGTGGCGACGCGCTCACTAGCCTTTCAAGTGCGGACCCCGCAACAACCAGACGTGTTGCTAACGGAGTTGCCATGGCACGGAAGAACCTCGACCCCTCCTCCTCCCCCCGCGCCCTCCTGGGCGCGGAGCTGCGCGTAGCGCGCGAACGCGCGGGCATGAGCCAGGCCGAACTCGGCGAACGGCTCTTCGTGAGCGGTTCGTTCATCGGCCAGCTCGAAGCGGGGACGCGTCGCATGCATCTCGACTTCGCCCGCCAGATCGACGAGATCCTCGACACGGGCGGCTTCTTCGTCCGCAACTGCGGAGCGGCGGCCGAGTCGAAGTACCCGGATCATTTCGCGGAGGCGGCCGAAGCAGAGGCTCGGGCGAAGACCATCCGGGAGTACACACCGCAGTTGATCCCCGGGCTGCTCCAGACCGAAGCGTATGCGCGAGAAGTGTTCCGCGCGTACCAGCCGACGGCCTCGGAGGAGGCCGTCGACGAGCTGGTCACGAACCGTCTGGCCAGGGCCTCCCTGCTCAATGACCCAACAACCCCACTGTTGTGGTGCGTCCTCGACGAGGCAGTGCTGCGGCGGTCCGGGGACACGCCAGCGATCCTGGCCGAGGCCCTGCGGCACATCGCGAGACTGATCCGATCGCGCCGGATCATCGTTCAGGTCCTGCCGTTCAGCGCGGGAGTCCACGCGGGCATGCTGGGCTCCCTCAAGCTGATGTCCTTCGAGGACGCGCCACCGCTCGCCTACATTCAAGGCATGGGAACGGGGCAGCTATTCGATGATCCGGCCACGGTCACCCAACACACCCTGACCTACGATCTGCTCACGGCCAACGCGCTGTCGCCACGCAAGTCTCTGGCCTTGATCGAATCCGTCGCGGAGGATTACGAACATGACCAGCACGCCTGAGTACGACCTCTCGACGGCCACATGGCACAAGTCCAGCTACAGCGGCGGCGACGGTGGCGACTGCCTCGAGGTGGCCGACGGCTGCCCCGACCTCGTCCCCGTCAGAGACTCCAAGCGGCCCGAAGGCCCGCACGTGGTGTTCCACGCGCAGGCCTGGGCCCGGTTCGTCGCGGCGCTCTGAGTGCTCAGAGGCCGTCCGTGAACAGCAGCTTGTTCGGACTGTCGTCGCTGAGGTTCTGGACGATGTCCTTCGTCGACACCTCGTCCAGGAAGTCCGCCACCTCCGCCGGCAGCGCGTTCGGGTGCTCCGACTTGTAGAGCGCCGCCACACCGGTGACGTGCGGCGCGGCCATGGACGTACCGTCCAGGGCCACGCTGCCGCCGCCCAGACGCGCGGAGACGATGTCCTTGCCCGGGGCGTAGAGGTCCAGGCAGGTGCCCCAGTTCGAGAAGTCGGTCTCCTCGTCGAAGCGGTTCGTCGCGCCGACCGTCACCACACGCGCGGCGGACGCGGGCGAGACCTGACAGGCGTCGCGGTTGTCGTTGCCCGCCGCGACGACCGGCAGCACGCCCCGGTCGGACACGGCGGTCGCGGCATCGTTGACCGCGGCGAGCCGCCCGCCGCCCAGGGAGGCGTTCAGGACGGCGGGCTGGCGGACGTTGTTGGCCACCCAGTCGAAGCCCGCGATGATGCCCGACCAAGCGCCCCGGTTGTCACAGCCGAGGACCCGGACGCTGACCAGGCTCACCTTGCGCGCCACGCCGAAGGTCGTCCCGCCGACCGTGCCCGCGACGTGCGTGCCGTGGCCGTTGCAGTCCGCGCCGCGGCGGCCGTCGCCGATCGCGTCGAAGCCGAAGCGCGCGCGACCGTCGAAGTCGGGGTGCGTGTAGTCGATGCCGCTGTCGACGATGTACGCGGTCACGCCCTGGCCGCTGCGGTTGGCGCTGAAGTCGTTGTTCAGCGGCAGGAACCGCTGGTCGATGCGGTCCAGACCCCAGGAGTTGGCGGGCGACTTGGTCTGGACGCCCTTCGTGGGCGTCGGCGGGGCGGTCACCGTCGCGTCCTCCGTCACGGACTTCACACCGTGCGCCCCGCGGACGGACCTCAGCTGCTCCGCCGTGAGGGCCGCCGCGAAGCCGTTGATCGTCTTGGTGTAGGTGAACTTCGCCCGCAGACCCAGCCTCCGCGCGAACGCCTCCGGGGCGACCTGCTGGTCGAGGGTGACGATGTAGCTGCCGGGGATGGCGTTCACGGACGTGTGCAGCGGCGCCGGGGTCGGCTCGGGAGTGTCGGCTGAAGCCGCGCCGGCCACGACGGGGGTCATCGCGAGGAGGGCGGCGGCGGTCAGGGCTGCGAGCTGACGCATGAAGGGAGCTCCCTGGAGTGCGTGGTGCGGTGGCGTGGGTCGGCCGCGCTCCTCACAGGCGAAAGCCTCCCGGAGCGCGGCCCTCCCCTTCATCGGGTCCGGTGCGGTACGGGCTTGAGCCGCCCGCCGCCGCCTAGCCCATACGCCGGGAGGCCTCGCGGGTCCTCCGTAGGCCCTGTGCAGAAAGGGTCATCCCCAACACCCTCCCGGGGTCGCGGCCCCAAGCCACTCCCCCGGAAGATTCATTCGTACGGGCGACGTGACGGACAGGTGTCAGAGACCACCGGTGAACAGCAGCCGGTTCGGGCCGTTCGGGCCGTTCGCGTCGACGCCCTTCAACACGCCCTGCGTCGACACGTCCGTCAGGAAGCCGCTCAACTCCGCCGGGCCGGCCTCCGGATGCGCCGCCTTGTAGAGCGCGGCGACCCCGGTGACGTGCGGGGTGGCCATGGACGTGCCGTCGTGGGCCACCCCGCCACCGCCGAGCAGAGCGGAGACGACACCCTGGCCCGGCGCGTAGAGGGACACGCACGATCCGAAGTTGGAGAAAGAGGTCCGCTCGTCCTTGTCGTCCGAGGCGCCGACCGTGAACACCCGGTCGGCGGAAGCCGGCGAGACCGTACACGCGTCCTTCGCCGAGTTGCCCGCCGCGACGACCGGCAGCACACCCCGGTCGGCGACTTCGGTCGCGGCCCTGTTGACCGTGTCGGACACCTCGCCGCCCAGGGACACGTTCAGCACGGCCGGCTGCTCGGCGTGGTCCGCCACCCAGTCCAGGCCCGCGACGACCGCCGACCACGTGCCCGTACCGTCGCATCCGAGGACGCGGACACTCACCAGGCTCACCCCCTTGGCCACGCCGTACGTCCGACCGCCGACCGTCCCCGCCACATGCGTACCGTGCCCCAGGCAGTCCGCCCCGTCACGGCCGTCGCCGACGGAGTCGAAGCCGGAGCGGGCGCGCCCGCCGAACTCCTCGTGCGCGTAGTCGATGCCGGTGTCGAGGATGTACGCGGTCACCCCGGCGCCGTCGCCCGCGGTCGTGAAACCGCCGTCCAGCGGCAGGTCCCGCTGGTCGATCCGGTCCAGGCCCCACGTACCCGCCGGCTCACGGATCGCACCCGCCCGGCTCGGCGTCGGTACGGACCGCACCTTCGCATCCTCCTCGACCGACTTCACCTCCGGGCTGCTGCGTACGGCCGTCAGCTGGAGCGGGGTCAGCGGCACGGCGAAGCCGTTCAACGCGGAGGTGTAGACGAAGGACGGCCGCAGGCCGAGTGCCTCGGCGACCTCCGCCGGATCGTGGCCCTCCGCCAGGGTCACGAGGTAGCGGCCGGGCACGGCGTCCCTGGACGTGACCAGCGGAGCGGCAGGCGGCTCCGGAGCCACGGCGGAGGCCGTACCGACCCCGACCGGGGTGACGGCGAGCAGGGCCGCGACGGCCAGACGGGCGAGCAGGCGCATGACAGGAACTCCCTGGCCGGTGAGGACACGAACGGGCCGCCCCCACGGCGCCGATGCCTCCGGCGGGTGTGGCCCTCCCTCACATCGCTGCCACGCCGGGACGGGTCGCACAACCCTCCTTCACCCGGCCGCCGGTCCGACCCGTGTGCGCCCGGCGCGGTCCGCCGCACCCGCCCCGGGCGATCCGGCCTTGTCCCCCCGAGGCCGCGCCCCGACCGTCCCGGTCCGCCCGGTCCGGCGGGATCACCCGTACGGCCCGCCCCCACACCAGGGAGCGCGCGGCCGGTGCGCCGCCCGTGCCCCCGCCTCACCCCGGGACCTCGTTGAACCGCACCGCGGTCCGTGATGGCCTCGCCCCATGCGCAAACGTCCGAGCCGAGCCCTGCCCATGGCCGTGGTCGTACTGGCCGCCGTCGCCGCCCTGCCCGCCTGCGCGGCCACCGCCGCCGTGCGGGAACCCGTACCGCAGACCACCACGGCCACCGCCGCCGCTCACGCCACCTACATCGTGACCGTACGCAAGGACAGCGACCCGGCCGAGGTGGCGGAGCGCGTCGGCGCCACCCCCCTGCACGTCTACCGCACCGTCCTGCACGGCTTCGCGGCCCACCTGAGCCCCGAGCAGGTCGCGGCGCTGCGCGCGATGCCGGACGTCGAGTCCGTCGAGGCGGACGGCCCGGCGAGCGGCGACGACGCCCCCGGCCGGGGCGAGTACGGGGGATGGGGGCCCGGAGGCAGGTGAACGGGGATCGGTACCGGCGGGCGAGGCGGTCGAAAAGTCCTGGCCCTCGATCCGGTCCGCGGGGAGACTGCGCTCATGCAGCTCCCCACCGAAATCCTGGCCGACACCGCGCTGATCGAGGTGGTACGGATCTCCGCCCGGCCGAAGAAGGTGGGCGCCCCGTGGCCGGGCGAGACCGTCGCCCACTGGGTCGGGAGCGAGCTGACCGACGCCCTGGCGCTCATCGGGACCCTGCCCGGCAGCGAGCAACACCGGTGCGGTTTCTCACCGGGATGGAGCATCCGCGGCTACGAGAAGGCCCTCGAAAACGTCCTGTTCGAGGCGGCGTTCTGCTTCGGCTGCCACGAGGTCCGCACGCACGGGCCCGCGGTCCCGCCCCACCTGGCCACGCAGTTCTTCGACGTGGACGCTCCGCCCTCCCAGGAACTCCTCGCCCGCTTCCGCGCCGCCGGGACCTGACCCGGGCCGGCCGCCGTCACCAGCCGAAGACCGGGTCGATGTCGAAGATCGGCGGCAGCAGCCCCTTGCGGTCCAGATTGACGAAGACGTACGAGCCGGGCGGGCCGGGATAGAAGGCGAACCGCTCGCCCAGCGGCAGGTCACGCAGGACCGTGGGCACCGCCCGGCTCCTACCGTCCGCCAGGCCACGGTGGGAGAGGTACGTCCACCAGCGGCCGGAGGTCACCACGCCCACCTCGCCCGGACCGCTCGGGGCCAGCCCCCGTACGAGCTGGTCGCCGAAACCCGCGTGCCAGACGTGCCGGCCGTCGGTGAGGGAGTAGGCGGACACGCCGTTCTCCTTCCCCTGCTTCACCGGGGTGATCAGCAGCTCGCCGGTCAGCACCGGAGCCGGCTCGGACAGCAGGTCCCCGGCCGGACCGGAAGCCGGTACGAAACCGCGCAGCCGACCCTCGGCACCGAACAGCAGCACCGCGTCCATACCGCGCTCGGCCGTCTCCGTGACGCGGACGACCGGCGGGACGGCGGACAGCACCCGCACCTCACGCAACCGGCTCGCCGTGGGCATCGCGGTCTGCCAAACGCGGCCCCCCGTACGGGAGTCGACGGCGGTGATCCGGGCCGCGTCGCCGCACTCCTCCACGTACAAGGCGTGCTGCTCCGAGCCGTCGACGGCCTTCACCGTGCAGTCGGCGGGAATCGGCACCCGCCAGCGCTCGTCGCCGCTGTGCAGGTCGAGGCCGGTCACCGCGTCCCGGTCCGCCACGACGGCGCTCGCGCCGGCCGCGGCCACCAGCGCCCGGCCGGCGTCCCGGGTCCACTCGGCTCGGCCTTCGGCCAGATTCACGGCGACGATCTTGGAGCCGCACGTCCCCGGGCTCTCCCCGTAGGTGAGGAGGCCGATGTCCGACGGGGTCGTGCGGCTGATCGCGCAGAGCGGCGTACGCTCCGGGGCGGGCAACCGCCAACCCTTGCGGCCCTCCCCGTTGTAGGCGACCAGGCCGTCGGTACGGGCCCGTACGACCATGCCGAGGCGGGGCGCCCAGACGCCGACCGGGGCGGCCGCCGGATGTACGGCCTGCTGCCAACCGGACAGGTCCATCTGCGGGCCCCGCGCGTACGCGAAGCCCTGCCAACCGGGCACGGTCGCGGCCGACGCCACGCACACGGCGATCACCCGGACGGGCACCGGGACACGGCGGTACCCGCGCTTCCGCGGCACACGCCACAGCAGCCACGCGGCGGCGACGCACAGCGGGGCGAGGACCGCGAGGGTGCCCGTGCCGCGCGGGCAACTGTCGATCCCGCACACGCGGCCGGGGCCGTCGGTGAACACCAACTTCGCCAGGAGGACCAGGTACAGCACCGCCACCGCCACGAAGGCCGCGGCCGCGGTGAACGCGAGATGCCCCAAGAGCCGCGCGGCCCGCGGTCGTTCCATGTCCATGATCCCCCCGCCCGCAGCCTAACGCCCTGCGGGCGGCTCGGCGGTGTCCCCTGCGGTGTCCCCTGCGGGGTGCTCGGCGGTGCGCGGTACGGCTCGGGCTGCCGTGCCCCTGCGGGGTGCTCGGCGGTGTGCGGTACGGCTCGGGCTGCCGTGCCCCTGCGGGGTGCTCGGCGGTGTGCGGTACGGGTCGGGCTGCGCCCGGGGCTGCGCCTCAAACGCCGGCGGGGCTGGTGGTGTGGGTCGGGGCCCCGCAGGAGGGTCTCCTCGGCTCGGCGCGTGCTGGCATGTCTCGGCAAGACGGCCCAGGTCGCGCCTCGTCCTGCGGGGACCCTCCTCCGTGTCCCCGCCCCACGGGCGACTTCGACCGCCACGGGCCGAAGGGGCGGGGGGACGGGGTGGGGTGTCCCCGCAGGACGAGCGCGCAACCCCGCCCCACAACCGAGACAAACCCGTAAGGCGCGAGCCGAGG
>NZ_JBICYT010000027.1:64158-96309 GCF_043201215.1 Streptomyces sp. NPDC048331
CCGGCCCCCCGCCCCGACCCACCACCGACACCGACCCGCCAAATCCCAGCCCCGCCGGCGATTGAGGCGCGGGGTCCGGGGCAGCGCCCCGGCAACGGCGCCGCACCGCCAAGCGCACCGCAGGGCACGGGCAGCGCCCCGGCACACACCACGCACCGCCGAGCACCCCGCAGGGGCCGGGCAGAGCCCCGGCAACGGCGCCGCACCGCCAGGCGCACCGCAGGGCACGGGCGAGTCAGTACGACTTGGGGAGGCCCAGGGTTTGGTGGGAGATGAAGTTCAGGATCATCTCCCGGCTGACCGGGGCGATGCGGGCCACGCGGGAGGCCGTGATGAGGGAGGCGAGGCCGTACTCGCGGGTGAGGCCGTTGCCGCCGAGGGTGTGGACCGCCTGGTCCACCGCCCGGACGCAGGCCTCCCCGGCGGCGTACTTGGCCATGTTCGCCGCCTCGCCGGCCCCCATGTCGTCTCCCGCGTCATACAGCGCGGCGGCCTTCCCCATCATCAGGCGGGCCAGTTCCAGCTCGATGTGTGCCTGGGCCAGCGGGTGGGCCACCGCCTGGTGGCCGCCGATGGGCTGCTTCCAGACCTGGCGGGTCTTCGCGTAGTCGACGGCCTTGGCCAGGGCGTGGCGGCCCATCCCGATGGCGAAGGCGGCCGTCATGATCCGCTCGGGGTTGAGGCCGGCGAACAGCTGGAGCAGGCCCGCGTCCTCGTCCCCGACCAGCGCGTCGGCCGGCAGGCGCACCTCGTCCAGGGTGAGTTCGAACTGCTTCTCCGCGGCCGCCAGTTCCATGTCGATGACCGTGCGGCCGAAGCCGGTGGTGTCGCGCGGCACGATGAACAGGCAGGGCTTGAGGCTGCCGGTGCGGGCGTCCTCGGTGCGGCCGACGATGAGGGTGGCGTCGGCGATGTCGACGCCGGAGATGAAGACCTTGCGGCCGGTGAGGATCCAGTCGTCGCCGTCGCGGCGGGCCGTGGTGGTGATGCGGTGGGAGTTGGATCCGGCGTCGGGTTCGGTGATGCCGAAGGCCATGGTGCGGCTGCCGTCGGCGAGGCCGGGCAGCCAGGCCTGCTTCTGGGCGTCCGTGCCGAAGCGGGCGATGACCGTGCCGCAGATGGCGGGCGAGACGACCATCATGAGCAGGGGGCAGCCGGCTGCCCCGAGTTCCTCCAGGACGATGGAGAGTTCGGCGATGCCGCCGCCTCCGCCGCCGTACTCCTCGGGGAGGTTGACCCCGAGGTAGCCGAGCTTCGCGGCGTCGGCCCACAGTTCGTCGGGGTGGCCGCCCTCGCGGGCGACGCGGGCGAGGTACTCGCGGCCGTAGCGCTGCCCAAGGGCGGCGACGGCGGTGCGCAGGGCTTTGTGTTCGACGGATTCGATGGTGGAGCTCATGGCTGCGGTTCCTCCTGGACTACGGCGAGCAGGGCGCCGAACTCGACCTGTCGGCCGGTGGCGGCGTGGAGCGCGGTGAGCGTGCCGGAGGCGGGAGCGAGGATGCGGTGCTCCATCTTCATGGCCTCCAGCCAGAGCAGGGGCTGGCCGGCGGTGACGGTGCTGCCGGGGGCGAGGCCCTCGGCGACGCGGACCACGGTGCCGGGCATGGGGGCGAGCAGCGAGCCCGGTTCCGTGCGGTCCTGGGGGTCCGGGAAGCGGGGTACGGGGGTGAAGGCGTGGGCGCCGAGGGCGGAGTCCACGTAGATCTTGTTCGAATTACGTTTCACGTGGAACACCCGGCGGATTCCGTCGACTTCGAGGGTGACGAGGGCGGGGGTGGCGGCCAGGACCCGGATTCCGGGGTGGTTCACCGGGTGGTACTGGACCTCGTACGCGGTCTCGGCCTCGGTGTAGCGGCGGGTCTGCGGTTGGGAGCGGACGTTGCGCCAGCCGCCGAGGCGGGCGGCGAGGGGGGCGTCCGGGCCGGGGGCCGCTTCGGCGAGGGCCGCCGCGAGGGCCGCGGGGGTGGGGTCGGGGGCGCCGGTGGTGAGGGTGTCGAGGTGGCGGTCGTAGAAGCCGGTGTCGAGCTGTCCGGCGGCGAACTCCGGGTGGCGCAGGGACCGTACGAGGAGTTCGCGGTTGGTGGTGAGTCCGTGGATGCGGGCTCCGGCGAGGGCGGCGGCGAGAGCGCGGACGGCCTCGGCGCGGGTGGGGGCGTGGGCGACGACCTTGGCGAGCATGGGGTCGTAGTGGATGCCGACGGTGTCCCCGGCGGTGAAGCCGGTGTCGACGCGGACCTCGCCGGCGATGGTGAGGGTGTGCAGGGCGCCGGTCTGGGGGCGCCAGTCCTGGGCGGGGTCCTCGGCGTAGAGGCGGGCCTCTACGGCGTGGCCGCTGGGCCGCGGGGGCTCCGGGGACAGGGCCGCGCCCTCGGCGACACGGAGTTGGTGGGCGACGAGGTCGAGGCCGAAGACGGCTTCGGTGACGGGGTGTTCGACCTGGAGGCGGGTGTTCATCTCCAGGAAGTACGGGCGTCCGTCGGCGGTGACGAGGAACTCGACGGTGCCCGCGCCCTCGTACGAGACCGCGCGGGCGGCGGCGACGGCCGCGGCGTGGAGGTTTTCGCGGAGGGTTTCCGGCAGGCCGGGCGCGGGGGCCTCTTCGATGACCTTCTGGTGGCGGCGTTGGAGGGAGCAGTCGCGGCTGCCGAGGGCCCAGACGGTGCCGTGGCTGTCGGCGAGGATCTGGACCTCGACGTGGCGGCCGCGTTCCACGTAGGGCTCGGCGAAGACCTCTCCGTCGCCGAAGGCGGAGGCCGCTTCGGCGGACGCGGCGTGGAGGGCCTCCTTGAGGGCGTCCAGGTCGCGGACCACGCGCATGCCGCGGCCGCCTCCGCCGGCGGCGGCCTTGAGGAGGAGGGGCAGGTCGGCGGTGGTGGCGGTGGCCGGGTCGACGGGGTCGAGGAGCGGCACGCCAGCGGTGCGCATGAGTTCCTTGGCCCGGGTCTTGGAGGCCATGGCCTCGATGGCCTCGGGCGGCGGGCCGATCCAGGTCAGTCCGGCGGCCAGGACCTCGCGGGCGAAGTCGGCGTTCTCGGAGAGGAAGCCGTAGCCGGGGTGGACGGCGTCGGCGCCGGCGGCGAGGGCGGCCTTGATGATCAGGTCGCCGCGCAGGTAGGTGTCGGCGGGGGCGGCTCCGGGCAGCCGTACGGCCGCGTCGGCGTCGCGGACGTGCAGGGCGTCGGCGTCCGGGTCGGAGTGGACGGCGACGGTGGCCAGGCCCAGGGCGCGGGCGGTGCGGAAGATCCGGACGGCGATCTCACCGCGGTTGGCGACCAGGAGGGAGGTGATGGGCTGCTGGGTCATGTGCGGGCTCACATCCGGAAGACGCCGAAGCCGCCACGGGCGCCCTCGACGGGGGCGTTGTGGACGGCCGACAGGCACAGGCCGAGGACGGTACGGGTGTCGCGCGGGTCGATGACCCCGTCGTCGTAGATCCGCCCGGACAGGAACATCGGCAGGGACTCGGACTCGATCTGCGCTTCGACGAAGGCGCGCATGCCGGCGTCGGCTTCCTCGTCGTACGGGAGTCCCTTGGCGGCGGCGGACTGGCGGGACACGATGGAGAGCACTCCGGCCAGCTGTTGGGGGCCCATGACGGCGGACTTGGCGCTGGGCCAGGCGAAGAGGAAGCGGGGCTCGTAGGCGCGGCCGCACATGCCGTAGTGGCCGGCGCCGTAACTCGCGCCGACGAGGACGGAGAGGTGGGGGACGCGGGAGTTGGAGACCGCGTTGATCATCATCGCGCCGTGCTTGATGATGCCGCCCTGCTCGTACTCCTTGCCGACCATGTAGCCGGTGGTGTTGTGGAGGAAGAGGAGGGGGATGTCGCGCTGGTTGGCGAGCTGGATGAACTGGGCGGCCTTCTGGGACTCTGCGCTGAACAGCACGCCTTGCGCATTGGCGAGGATGCCGACCGGGTAGCCGTGCAGGGTGGCCCAGCCGGTGACGAGGCTAGGGCCGTAGAGGGGCTTGAACTCGTCGAAGTCGGAGGCGTCGACGATGCGGGCGATGACCTCGCGCGGGTCGAAGGGGGTCTTGAGGTCGGGCGGGACGATGCCGAGGAGTTCCTCGGGGTCGTGGAGGGGTTCCTCGGCCTGCGGCGGTTCCTGGTACGGCTTGCGGTGGTTCAGGCGGGCCACGACACGGCGGGCCTGGCGGATGGCGTCGTACTCGTCGAGGGCGTAGTGGTCGGCGAGTCCGGAGGTGCGGGCGTGCATGTCGGCTCCGCCGAGGGACTCGTCGTCGCTCTCCTCTCCGGTGGCCATCTTGACCAGGGGCGGGCCGCCGAGGAACACCTTGGAACGGTCCTTGATCATGATGGTGTGGTCGGACATGCCGGGGATGTACGCGCCTCCGGCGGTGGAGTTGCCGAAGACGACGGCGACGGTCGGGACGCCCTCGGCCGAGAGCCGGGTGAGGTCGCGGAAGATCGCGCCGCCCGGAATGAAGATCTCCTTCTGGGAGGGCAGGTCGGCGCCGCCGGACTCCACGAGGCTGATGACCGGCAGGCGGTTCTGCCGGGCGATCTCGTTGGCGCGCAGTGCCTTCTTCAGCGTCCACGGGTTGGAGGCGCCGCCGCGGACGGTGGGGTCGTTGGCGGTGATCAGGCACTCCACGCCCTCGACGGTGCCGATGCCGGTGACCATGGAGGCGCCGACGGGGTAGTCACTGCCCCAGGCGGCGAGCGGCGACAGCTCCAGGAATGGGGTGTCCGGGTCGAGGAGCAGCTCGACGCGCTCGCGCGCCAGGAGCTTGCCGCGCTTCCGGTGGCGGGCGGTGTACTTCTCCCCGCCGCCCTCCAGGGCTTTGGCGTGCTCGGCGTCGAGGGCGGCGAGGCGCTCCAGGGCCGCGGCACGGGCCTGCGCGTGATCGGGGGCGTTCGGGTCGACGGTGGTGCCGAGGCGGGTCATGGGGTGGCCTCCGGGGCCGGGAGGAGTGCGAGGGGGATGTCGAGGTGGCGGGCGCGGAGCCATTCGCCGAGGGCCTTGGCCTGGGGGTCGAAGCGGTGGCCGGAGGCGACGCCGGCGCCGAGGATGCCGGTGACGGTGAAGTTGAGTGCGCGCAGGTTCGGCAGGTCGTGGCGGTGCACGGCGAGGCCGCGGGTCTCGGGGAGCAGGGTCCGGAAGGCGTCCACCGTGAGGGTGCGGTGCAGCCATTCCCAGGCGGAGTCGGTTTCGACCCAGACGCCGATGTTGGCGTCGCCGCCCTTGTCGCCGCTGCGGGCCCCGGCGATGGTCCCGAGGGGCGCGCGGACGGTCTCCGGGGGCTCCGCCGGCGAGGCTGGGTGCGTCAGCCGGTCCGGCGTTCGGGGACCGGGGTCCGGGGCGGAGTCCGGGGAAACGGCGGAAGGGCGGGGCGGGGAGGAGTGGCTCGGGGCGGTCATCGGGAGCCGGGTGCCGTCCGGGAGGACTGCCGTGTGGGGGATCTCGTCCGACGGGATCAGGGTCGAGGTGAAGGTGCCGTAGGGCTGGGCCGGGCCGGGTGGGGCGGTGACGTGGAAGCCCGGGTAGCTGCCGAGGGCCAGTTCGATCGCCGTCGAGGTCAGGTCGCGTCCCACCCGGTCGGGGGACGGGTCGCGGACCACCAGCCGCAGCAGCGCACTGGCCGTCTCCTGTGTGTCGGCGTCCTCGTGGTCGGTGCGGGCCAGGGTCCAGGTGGTGTCGGCCACGCCTTCCAACACTTCGGCGAGTTGGGTGCGGACGAGGTGCGCCTTCGCTTCGATGTCCAGGCCGGTCAGGACGAAGACGACCTCGTTGCGCCAGCCACCGATCCGGGTGACGCCGACCTTCAGCGAAGGCGGCGGGGCCTCGCCGCGCACTCCCGTGACGCGTACCCGGTCGGCGCCCTCGTCGGTCAGCCGGACGGTGTCCAAGCGGGTGGTCACGTCCGGGCCGAGATACCGCACGCCCTGGGTTTCGTAGAGGAGTTGGGCGGTGACCGTGCCGGGGGTGACGGCGCCGTCCGTGCCGGGGTGTTTGGTGATGACCGCGGAGCCGTCGTCGGAGATCTCCGCCAGCGGGAAGCCGGGGCGGCGGATGTCGTGCCGGGCGAAGAAGGAGTAGTTGCCGCCGGTCGCCTGGGTGCCGCACTCCAGGACGTGTCCCGCGACCACCGCCCCCGCCAGCCGGTCGTAGGCGTCGGGGGCCCAGTCGAACCACCAGGCGGCCGGGCCGCTGACCAGCGCCGCGTCCGTGACCCGGCCGGTCACCACCACATCGGCGCCCGCCCGCAGGCAGGCCGCGATCCCGGCGCCCCCCAGGTAGGCGTTGGCCGTCAGGGCCCCGTCCACCCGCGCGGTGAGGTCGTCGCCCTCCACATGGGCGACCCGGACCGGGACGCCCACCTTCGCCGCCAGAGCCCTTACGGCGTCGGCGAGTCCGGCCGGGTTGAGGCCGCCGGCGTTCGCGACGATCCGTACGCCGCGTTCGTGCGCGAGCCCGAGCCCCTCCTCCAACTGGCGCAGGAAGGTCTTGGCGTAGCCGAGGTCCGGGTTCTTCAGGCGGTCGCGGCCCAGGATCAACAGGGTCAGCTCGGCGAGGTAGTCGCCGGTGAGCACGTCCAGCGGCCCGCCGGTCAGCATCTCGCGCAGGGCGTCGAAGCGGTCTCCGTAGAAGCCGGAGGCGTTGCCGATGACGAGGGGGCGCCGGGTCACCGCGCGGCCCCCGGCTCGCGGCCGGTTCCCGCCGGGCCGGCGAAGGCCTGGGCGATGTCCAGCCAGCGGTCGGCGTCGGGGCCGACCGCGGTCAGGGCCAGGTCGGCGCGGTGGGCCCGCTGGGTCACCAACAGGCAGAAGTCGAGCGCCGGGCCGGTGATCCGCTGTGGGGCGTCCGGCGGTCCGTACGTCCACACCCGCGCGCCGTCGGGTGCTTCGGGGGCCGTGAGCTCCACCCGGAACTCCTCGGTGGGCGCGGGCAGTCCGCGTACGGCATAGGCGTAGTCGCGGGCCCGTACGCCGATCCGCGCCACGTGCCGGAGCCGCGCGGTCGGGGTGCGGCGCACGCGGAGCGCGTCGGCCACGTCCTGGCCGTGGGCCCAGGTCTCCATCAGGCGGGCGCTGCCCATCGAGGTGGCCTTCATGGGCGGCCCGTACCAGGGGAAGCGGGTGTCGGGCGAGGCCGCGACGAGCGCCTCGTCGAGGGCGGCGCGCGTGGTGCGCCAGCGGGCGAGCAGCTCGGCGGGGGCCAGCTCCGCGCCCTCGCGGGCGCCCTCGTCGACGAACGTGTCGGGGGCCTTGAGGGCTTCCTCGACCATCAGGCCGAAGCCGGTGGCGTCGGTGAGGGCGAGGAGCGATGCCCGGTCGGTCCAGTGCAGGTGGGCGATCTGGTGGGCGATGGTCCAGCCGGGCGCGGGGGTGGCTCGGGCCCAGTCGGGGTCGGCCAACCCTCCTACCAGGGCGTCCAGTTCACGGCCCTCCTCGCGCAGATCGGCGAAGACGGCGACGGCTGCGTCGGCGGCGGACGGATCGGGCACGGTGCGCTCCCCTTCTCGGCGTGAGGGGAAGACTGGCAGCACCCATCAAAACAATCAAGCATGCTTGCATGATTTTCTCGGGTGCCGACGCCTTCCCGCCACGCGAGTCAAACCAGCTCACGGGAAAGGCAGTTGTCGCCCGGCGTAACGGCCGCAGGTCCCGCCGCGCGGCGACCCGCGGGAACGGAGGGGGCGATTCAGGCCGTAAGCCGGAAACTCGCGATACGTCACCGGATGTCCCGTCGATACTGAACGCTCCGCTCCGGGCCCGGGCGGGCGCACACGTTCCTGTCACTCGCCGAAGACGACGAAGAGGATGGACCGACGTGACTCCAGCCGCCCGTACCCCCTTCTCCACCACTCCCTTCTCGCTCTACCCCGAACTCGACACGACCGCCCTGACCGCCTTCGTCACCGCCCTGGAGAGCGGCGACGTCACCGGCCTCGCCCCCGCCCGCGCCGCCGAGATCGCCGAGGTCCGCTCGGTCGCCGTCTTCACCCGCGGCAAGGTGACCGGCGCCGACGGGGACCTCCTCGACGCCGCGTTGTGGCGGCACACCGGAACCCAGCCGCGCCCCGCGATCGTCATGCCCTCGCCGTGGACCGACCTGGGCTGGCTCCCGTACGCCGTCCAGGCCTCCCTCCTCGCCGCCCGCGGCTACAACGTCCTCGCCTACTCCGCCCGCGGCTTCGCGGGCTCCGCGGGCCAGGTCGACGTGGCGGGCCCGCTCGACGTCGCCGACGGCAGCCGGGCCCTGGACCACCTCATCGAGCGCAGCACCGGCCCCGTGACGAAGATCGGCTTCCTCGGGGACTCGTACGGCTCCGGGATCAGCCAACTCGTCGCCGCGCACGACACCCGCGTCGACGCCGTCGTCGCGCTCAGCACCTGGGGCGACCTCGGCGAGGCCTTCTACGAGAACTCCACCCGGCACATCGCGGCCGTACGGGCCCTGCTCGCCGCGGCCGCGACGGCCCGGCTGAGCCCGCAGACGCAGAGCGTCTTCGACAACGTCCTCGCCGACCGGGACGTCCAGGGCACCCTGCGCTGGGCGGAGACCCGCTCACCCTTCACCCACATCAAGGAACTCAACCGCCGCCAGGTGCCCGTCTTCTTCTCGCACGCCTGGCACGAGACGCTCTTCCCGCCCAACCAGACACTGAAGATCTTCAACGAACTGACCGGCCCCAAGCGGCTCGCCGTCTCCATCGGCGACCACTCCGGCCCCGAGATGACCGGCATGCTCGGCCTGCCCAACCGGATCTGGACGGACGCGCACCGCTGGCTCGACCGCCACCTCAAGGACGTCGACAACGGCATCGACGCCGAGGGGCAGGTGCTCGGCGAGGTCATGTGGAGCAAGACCCTCGAACCCCGCCCGACCTGGCCCTCCCTCACCGAACGCCTGGAACGGCTGCACCTCGCGGACGACGGCGAGCTCGGCGAGGAGCCGCAGGCCGGCTGGACGTCCACCGTGCTGTGCGGGATGGACACCCCCGCGACCGTCGCCGATGAGGTGGTGCGCTCCGGGTACGCGGAGATCGCCGGCCGCCCGAAGCTCTACCGGACCCAGGACATCGACCGCACCGTCGCCGCCGTATGGACCGCGGAACCGGCCGCCGAGACCACCCGGCTGCGCGGCATACCCCGGCTGCGCGTGACGTACCGGGCCGCGAACCCCGGATCCACCTTCGTCGCGTACCTCCTGGACACGGCGCCCGACGGCACGGCCCACATCATCACGCACGCCCCGTACACCGACCTCGATTCCCCGCCCGACAGCCTGATCAGCGCGGACATCGACCTTCAGGCCACGGCCTACGACGTGCCGCGCGGCCACCGGTTGATGCTGGTGATCGACGCCCGTGACCCGTTCTACGGCGACGCCAACCTGCCCCGCGCGAGCCTGGCGTTCACCTCCCCGGAGGCCACCCCGTCCTACCTGGACCTCCCGCTCGGCTGACCCGATAGCCCCGCACCCCCGTCCGACCGGCCCCCGCGACAGGCCGGACGGGGGTGGGGGCGGGCTGGGAGGCGGTGGGGCGGGAGGTGGTGGGGTGGGGCGGGGGCTTCGGGGGGCGGGAGCCGGCCGGGCGGCATCGGGGAGGGGTATGGGGGTTTCCCGTCAGTCCCATCGTCCCTCCGGGTCGGGCCGGTCCCTCAAGGGCGCTCCTTCGTCGCGTCGCTTCGCGATGGCCTACGGCCACCCTTGACCGACCGACCCGCCCCGGAGAAACGAAAGACTGCCGAGAAGCCCCCAAAGGAACGAGCCGGTCGATCCTTTCAGGGACGGGGACATCACAGAAGCCCAGGCAGGCCCGGGTGGGCGCGGTCCCGAGACGGGCCCCCAGGAGGCCGTCCGTGTCGGTGGGGCGCGCCCGATCGCTACGCGCTCCCCACCTCTCAGCGTCCGACCACCGTCTGTGGCTGGACATAGGCCGCCCACGCCTCATGGACGCTCCCCATGCGAGGCGTCCGACGACCGTCCGGGGTACACGGGCGTGGAAGCACGGCTGTTCCGTGGTGGATGCGGGTCAGCGCGCGTGGACGGTCCGGAAGACCGAAAGATTGCCCTTATCGCCCCACTTTGAGGGTGGGTTGGTGGTGCCGGGCTCGCGCCGACCCGGATCCACCACGGAATAGCCGAGCTGTCGGCCGTCCGCCCCTCTCATCGCCTCTCGTCAGCCCCTGACGGCCGCCGGTCGCGGTCACCGAGAAGCACCCAAGGGGGATGGCGGCCTATGTCCGGCCCCGGTCAGCCTTCAGCCGCCTCCCATCGGAAGCACCTACGGGTCGTGGGCGGCCTATGTCCGGCCACAGACGGTCGTCGGACGCTGAGAGGTGGGGAGCGGGTAGCGATCGGGCGCGCCCCACCCGACCCAGGGCAGGAACTGGATGGGCCTCGTCTCGGGATCGCCCTCACCGGAGCAGGGTCGGGGGGCTGTGATGTCCCCGCCCCTCAGGCCTTGGACCGGCTCGTTCTTTTGGGGGCTTCTCGGCAGTCTTTCGTTTCTCCGGGGCGGGACGGTCGGTCAAGGGTGGCCGCAGGCCATCGCGAAGCGACGCGACGAAGGAGCGCCCTTGAGGGACCGACCCGACACGGAGGGACGATGGGACTGACGGGAAACCCCCATACCCACCCCTGATGCCGCCCGAGAGGCTCCCGCCCCCCGAAGCCACCCCTCGCGGCCCGGCCCCGCCACGCCGTGGTCGCCCGTGCCGGCCCCGTCCGGCAGGCCGTCGGCATCCGCCGCCAGGCTCCGTACCCCCTCAGCAGGCCTGGCCCGGGCCCGCTTCCGCCGTCGCTCGGAGGAGGTCCCGCAGGAGGTCGAAGTCGACCTTGGCGGGGTTGCGGAAGCGGAGGCAGGCCTTGCCCATGTCGTGGGCGGCCAGACGGTCCGCGAAGGCGTCCCGGACGTCCGTGCGCAGCAGGTAGAAGGAGATGTACTGCTTCTGGCTCGCCCAGGCGATCTCGCCTTCGGTCCCGCCCGGCCGCGTGTACGCGGGCATGCCGTACGCGATGTGTTCCTCGAACCCGGTCAGCTCCCGCAGGCACAGCTCCCGCAGGCGGACCAAGGCCTCGCGGCGGGCGTCGGGGACCGCGGCGAGGTAGGTGGCGACGTCCATCAGGCGGCTTTCCTCCGGATCTGCGAGCGGACCGCGCCCATGCTGGCCGCGATCACGAGGGCGATGGCCAGGGCGTCCAGCGCGGACATGGCCTGGTGCAGGACGAGGAAGCCCGCGGTGGCGGCGATGGCCGGCTCCAGGCTCATCAGGATGGCGAAGGTCGGGGCCGGCATCCGCCGCAGCGCGAGCAGTTCCAGGGTGTACGGCAGGACGGAGGACAGGACGGCCACGCCGAGGCCGAGGGCCAGGGTGCTCGGGACCAGCAGGTCCGAGCCCGCTTCGGCGATGCCCAGCGGGAGCGATATGACGGCGGCCACCGCCATGGCCAGGGCGAGCCCATCGGCCTGCGGGAAGCGGCGGCCGGTACGCGCGCTGAACACGATGTACAGCGCCCACATCGCGCCCGCCCCGAGTGCGTAGGCGGCGCCCAGCGGGTCGAGGGAGCCGAAGCCGAGTCCGCCCCCGCCGTGTCCGGACAGCAGGACGACGCCGCCGAGGGCGAGGCCGGCCCACAGGACGTTGACCAGGCGCCGCGAGACGATGACGGAGAGGGCGAGCGGTCCGAGGACCTCCAGGGTGACGGCCGGGCCGAGCGGGATCCGGTCGATGGATTGGTAGAAGAGGCCGTTCATACCGGCCATGGCGACGCCGAAGGCGAGCACCGTGCCCCAGTCGGAGCGGGAGTGGCCGCGCATCTTCGGGCGGCACAGGAGCAGCAGCACGATCGCGGCGGCCGCGAGGCGCAGGGTGACGACGCCCGCCGCGCCCGCCCTCGGCATGATCATGACCGCGAGGGCGGCACCGAACTGCACCGAGATCCCCGCCGATATCACCAGCGCGACGGGGCCGAGGCCGGAACCGGGGCGGGAACCGGAACCGGAGCCCTGGGTGGGCGACGGGTCCGGCGCCGTTGCGGCGACGGTCGACGAGGTCGTCGGTGAGGACGAAGAGGAAGGTGCGGGCATCTACCCAGACTAAGGGGCCGTAAGGAGTGTTGCCGCATTTCCTGCCTTACAACTGACGGTCACAGCCCTTCCGCGAGGAGTTCCGCCAGGTGCCGGGCCCGGACCCCACCCAGCTGGGTGATCTGGGTGCGGCACGAAAATCCGTCCGCCTGGATCACGGCGTCCTCCGGGGCGGCGCGCAGGGACGGGAGCAGTTGTTCCTCCGCGCAGGCCACCGACACCTCGTGGTGCCCGGGCTCGAAGCCGAAGTTCCCGGCGAGGCCGCAGCAGCCCCCGCTGAGCTCGCCCGTCAGGCCGGCGCGTGCCCGTAGCCTGCGGTCGGGGCCGTCCCCGAGCACCGCGTGCTGGTGGCAGTGGGTCTGGCCGACCACCTGGCGGTCCAGGCGCGGCGGCCGCCAGGCCGGGGCGTACTCCTCCAGGGTCTCGGCGAAGGTCCGTACCGCCCCCGCCAGGCGGGCCGCGCGGGGGTCGTCGGGGAGCAGCGCGGGCAGGTCGGCGCGTAGGGCCGCGGCGCAGCTCGGCTCCAGCACCACGACGGGACCGGTTACGTCGCCCAGTGCGTCGAGCGTCCGGCGCAGGACGGTGCGGGCGCGGTCGAGCCGGCCGGTGGAGACGTAGGTCAGTCCGCAGCACACCCGGCCGGCCGGCGCGGGCACCTCGACGGCCAGTCCTGCGGCCCGGAGTACGCGTACGGCTGCTCGGCCTGCGGCGGGGTTCAGGTATTCGGTGAAGGTGTCGGGCCAGAGGGTGACGGCTGTTCCGGGTCCCGCGGGGCGGGGCCGGCGCCCCCACCATCGGGTGAACGGTTCGCGTGCCAGTTCCGGCGGTCGGCCGCCGCGCTCCCGGTCCAGCCCCGGTACGGGGAGGTGCCGGGCCAGTGCGTTGACCGCGCCGGCCGCCCGCAGGCGGGCGATCAGGCGGAGCCAGTCGGGTAGGCCGCCGAGGGTGTAGTGGGACAGCGGGCGGATGCGGCCGGCCCAGTGGTGGTGCAGGAACTCGGCCTTGTACGTGGCCATGTCCACGCCCACCGGGCAGTCGCTGCGGCAGCCCTTGCACCCCAGGCACAGGTCGAGTGCCTCGGCGACCTCGGCCGAGCGCCAGCCGTCCGTGACGATCTCCCCGGCCAGCATCTCGTGCAGCAGCCGGGCCCGGCCGCGCGTGGAGTGCCGTTCCTCTCCGGTGACCCGGTAGGAGGGGCACATCACCGAGGCGCCGCCGCCGGTGTCCGTGGTCCGGCATTTCGCGACGCCCACGCAGCGTGCGATCTCGCCCGCGAAGGGGGTGGTGGGCAGCACCGTGAAGCGCAGGTTCTCGTCCAGCCGCGCCGGCCTGACCAGGATCCCGGGGTTCATGCCGCCCGCCGGGTCCCAGACGTCCTTGTACGCGCCGAAGAGCCGGATCATGTCCGGCCCGTACATCTTGGGCAGGAGTTCGGCGCGCGCCTGGCCGTCCCCGTGTTCCCCCGACAGGGAGCCGCCGTGCGCGACGACGAGATCGGCCAGTTCCCCGGAGAAGGCCCGGAAGCGGGCGATGCCCGGCGTCGACACCAGGTCGAAGTCGATCCGTACGTGCACGCAGCCCTCGCCGAAGTGTCCGTACGGGGTTCCGCGGAGCCCGTGCGCCGCGAGCAGGGCCCGGAACTCCCGCAGATACGCGCCGAGCCGGGCCGGCGGCACCGCGCAATCCTCCCATCCCGGCCAGGCCATGCCCCCTCCCCCGGACGTCGTCCGGGAGGCGCCCCCTGGCATCCGTGTCGCGGTGCCCGCCGCGTCCTCGCGGATCCGCCACAGGGCCCGCTGCCCCGCCGGGTCGGTGACGACCGTCGCGTCGAGTGCGTCGGCGGCCCGCAGCAGTGCCCGGGCAGCGCCCTCGTCCGGCATCTCCACGAACAGCCAGGCGCCGCCCCGGGGCAGCTGCGAGGCCGTGGCGCCGACCAGGTCCTGGGCCATCCCCTCCACCGTCAGCGGCCCGTACGGCAGCAGTCCCGCGGCGGCTTCGGCCGCGGCGCTCTCGTCGGCGTAGCCGAGCACCGCGAGGACCGGCGTGCGCGGTGCCTCCACCAGGCGCACCACCGCCTCCGTCACCACCCCGAGCGTGCCCTCGCTGCCGCAGAACGCCCGGGCCGGCTGCACGCCGCGTTCGGGTAGCAGCGCGTCGAGGCCGCCGTAGCCGGAGATCCGCCGCGAGAAGCCGGGCGGCATGCCGGTGCGTAGCGGCCCGAGGTTCGCGGTGACCAGTTCCCGCAGGCCGGGCGGGGTGCCGGCCCAGCCGGTTCCGATCCGGTGCGCGGTGCCCCCGTAGGTCGCCACGGCCAGTTCGGTGACGTTGTCCGCGGTGGTGCCCCAGGCGACCGAGTGGGCTCCGCACGCGTTGTTGCCGATCATGCCGCCGAGGGTGCAGCGGGAGTGGGTGGACGGGTCGGGTCCGAAGGTCAGCCCGTGGGGGCGCACCGCGTCGCGTAGGCGGTCGAGGACGAGTCCGGGCTGGACGACGGCCGTCCTGGCCTCCGGGTCCACCGACACGAGGGCGTTCATGTGCCGGGTGAGGTCGAGGACCACGCCGATGCCGGTGGCCTGGCCCGCGATGGAGGTGCCGCCGCCGCGCGGTACGACCGGGACCCCGGCCTCGGCGCACACGGCGAGGGCGGCCGCCACGTCGTCGGCGTCGCGCGGGGCGACCACTCCCACCGGGACGCGGCGGTAGTTGGAGGCGTCCATGGTGGTCAGGGCGCGGGCGGCGGCGCCGAAGTCGATCTCCCCGCGCAGGTTCTCCCGCAATGTCCGTTCGAGTTCACCGGGTGACGTCACGACCCCACCCTCCCACCGGCCGGACCCGTCTCATCGGGTGGACGCGCGTCCAGGGCGCGGACCGGGACCCGATACGCTCCGCTCGTGGCTGAGATCCAGATTCCCGCTGACATCAAGCCCGCCGACGGACGCTTCGGCGCGGGCCCCTCCAAGGTGCGGACCGAGGCGCTGGACGCCCTCGCCGCCACCGGTACCTCCCTGCTCGGAACCTCACACCGCCAGGCCCCGGTCAAGAACCTGGTCGGCTCGGTGCGCCAGGGCCTCCGGGACCTCTTCTCCCTCCCCGAGGGGTACGAGGTGATCCTGGGCAACGGCGGCTCCACCGCCTTCTGGGACATCGCGACCGCCGGTCTGATCGAGCGGAAGTCCCAGCACCTCACCTTCGGCGAGTTCTCGTCGAAGTTCGCGACGGCCGCGAAGCTCGCGCCGTGGCTGGACGCGCCGTCCGTGATCTCCTCGGAGCCGGGTACGCACCCGGAGCCGGTGGCCGAGGCGGGCGTGGACGTGTACGCGTACACCCACAACGAGACCTCGACGGGTGTGGCGGCGCCGATCAAGCGCGTCGCGGGCGCCGACGCCGGGTCCCTCGTTCTGGTGGACGCGACCTCGGGCGCCAGCGGTCTGCCGGTGGACATCACCGAGACGGACGTCTACTACTTCGCCCCGCAGAAGTCCTTCGCCTCGGACGGCGGCCTGTGGCTGGCCGCGTTCTCCCCGGCCGCCCTGGAGCGCGCCGCCCGCGTGCACGCCTCCGGCAGCCGGCACATCCCGGAGTTCTTCTCGCTGCCGACGGCGATCGACAACTCGCTGAAGAACCAGACGTACAACACCCCGGCGCTGTCCACCCTGTTCCTGCTGGACCAGCAGCTGGAGTGGATGAACGGCCAGGGCGGCCTGGAGTTCACCACCGGTCGTACGGCGGCCAGTGCGCGCAACCTGTACGGCTGGGCGGAGGCGTCCAAGTACGCGACCCCGTTCGTCGTGGACGCCGACAAGCGCTCGTCCGTCATCGGCACGATCGACTTCTCGGACGACATCGACGCGGCGGCCGTCGCGAAGGTGCTGCGCGCCAACGGGATCGTGGACACCGAGCCGTACCGCAAGCTCGGCCGCAACCAGCTCCGTATCGCGATGTTCCCGGCGATCGACCCGGCGGACGTGCAGGCCCTGACGGCCTGCATCGACTTCGTGATCGAGAAGCTCTGACCACCACCTGACCGGTACGACGCGAAGCCCCCGGCGACCTGCGGTCGCCGGGGGCTTCGGCGTTCCCCGGACACCCGAAGGCCACCGGCGTGGGGGTTCTCCCGCACGCGGTACCTTCAGGGCTCCGGCGGCGATTCTTGGAGGCAGCGGCGTGAGCGTGCGAGTGACGGCGGCCCAGAGCGGTGTGGACCCCTTCGGCACGGCCCGGCTGCGGCGCGGGGTGCTCGACGCGTGGGGTGCGGGCCCGGCCCGGTTCCGTGAGGACGCCAACGCCGAGGAGGACCTGGCGCTCGGCGGCTACCGGGACCGGCTCGTCATCGAGTTGGCGCAGAACGCCGCCGACGCCGCGGCCCGGGCCAAGGTGCCCGGCCGGCTCCGGCTGACCCTGCACGAGGGCGAGGGCGGGCACGCGCTGCTGGCCGTCGCCAACACCGGTGCCCCGCTGGACGCGACGGGCGTGGAGTCGCTGAGCACCCTGCGCGCCTCCGCGAAGCGGGAGCCGTCCGGCGACAGCGTCGGCCGGTTCGGCGTGGGCTTCGCGGCCGTCCTGGCCGTCTCCGACGAACCGGCGGTGCTCGGCCGGCACGGCGGGGTGCGCTGGTCCCTGGCCGAGGCCCGCGAACTGGCCCGGGGCGCCGCCGTCGGCAGCCCGGGTCTCGGCGACGAACTGCGCCGCCGCGACGGGCACGTTCCGCTGCTGCGCCTTCCGCTGCCCGCCGAGGGCACCGCCCCCGAGGGCTACGACACCGTCGTGGTCCTCCCGCTGCGCGACGCCGCCGCCGAGGGGCTGGTGGAGCGGCTGCTGGCGGGCGTCGACGACGCCCTGCTGCTCACCCTGCCCGGGCTGCGCGAGGTCGTCATCGAGACGCAGTCGGACAGCACGTCCGACGGCACGCGCACCCTGTACCGGCGCGACGAGGGCCCGTACACGGTCATCGAGGACACCACCGCCTCCGGCACGGTCACCCACCGCTGGCGCACCGTCCGGCACGGCGGCCCCATCGAACGGGCGCTGCTCGCCGACCGGCCCGTCGAGGAGCGGCTGCGGCCGGCCTGGGCGGTGTCCTGGGCCGTGCCCGTCGACGGCGACGGCGCCCCGGTGCGCCCGGCCACCGCCCCGGTGGTGCACGCGCCGACCCCCACCGACGAGCCGCTGGGCATCCCGGCGCTGCTCATCGCGACCCTGCCGCTGGACACCACCCGCCGGCACCCCGCGCCGGGGCCGCTGCTCGACTTCCTCGTGGAGCGGGCGGCCGACGCGTACGCCGAACTCCTCGGCGACTGGGACCCGGTGACCACCGCTCTGGTGGATCTGGTGCCCGGCCCGCTCGGCAAGGGCGAGCTGGACGGGGCCCTGCGGGCCGCCGTGCTCCAGCGGCTGCCCCGTACCGCTTTCCTCGCGCCGGCCGCGCCGCCCGAGCACGCGGAGGAGCGCAACGCGCTGCGCCCCTTCGAGGCCGAGGTGGTGGAGGGCGCGGGCGCCGACACCGTACGCGTCCTCGCCGAGGTCCTGCCGACGCTGCTGCCGGCGGGCCTGGAGCGTCGGGCCGAGCTGCCCACCCTGGGGGTGGGCCGGCTGCCGCTGGGCGATGCCATCGAGCGGATCGCGGGCATCGAGCGGACCCCCGAGTGGTGGCACCGGCTCTACGACAGCCTCGCCGGGGTGGACCCGGACCGGCTGTCGGGGCTGCCCGTGCCGCTCGCCGACGGCCGTACCTCGATCGGCCCCCGGCACATCCTGCTGCCCGGCGCGGACACGCCGTCGAGCCTGGCCCGGCTGGGCCTGAAGGTGGCCCACCCGGAGGCCGCGCACCCGCTGCTGGAGAAGCTCGGCGCCCTGCCGGCCACGGCCCGGGCGGTCCTGACGACCCCGCAGGTGCGGGCGGCCGTCGCGGCTTCCCTCGACGCGGGGGAGATCTGGGACGAGGACGCCGACACCCTGGACGCCGACGAGCTGGCCGAGGTGGTCCTCGGGCTGGTCCGGGACGCCGATCTGGCGCCGGGCGACGAGCCGTGGCTCGGCGCGCTGGCCCTCCCGGACGAGGACGGGGAACTGGTCCCGGCGGGCGAGCTCCTGCTGCCGGGCAGCCCGCTGGCCTCGGTGATCCGCGAGGACGAGGTCCCGTACGTGGACGCGGACCTCGCCGAGCGGTGGGGCGCGGGCCCGCTCACCGCGTGCGGGGTCCTGGCCACCTTCCAGCTGGTCCGTGCCACCGACGTGGTCCTGGATCCGGACGAGCTGGAACCGCGCGAGGGCGACTTCGCCGAGCCGGACGACGCGGGCCTGCTGGACGCGGTGGACGTGTGGTGCGAGGACGTCCTGGACCAGCTGCCGGAGCTGCCGGTCCCACCGGTGGCGACCGAGCTGATCGCCGTCCGGGACCTCGACCTCGTCGACGACGACTGCTGGCCGCAGGCCCTCGCCCTGCTGGCGCAGCCGCCGCTGCGCGACGCGCTGACCCAGCCCGTGCGGATCCTGCTGCCGGACGGCACCACGCAGTCGGTGCGCCCGTACACCGCGTGGTGGCTGCGCGACCACCCGGTGCTGGACGGCCGCCGCCCGGCGGGTCTGCGCGCGGCGGGCGGCGACCCGCTGCTGGACGGCCTCTACACCTCGGCGGACGCCACGGGCTTCGAGGACGAGCAGGTCCTGCGGGCGCTCGGCGTACGGACCTCCGTGGCGGCCCTGCTGGACGAGCCCGGCGGCGCCGCCGAGCTGCTGGCCCGGCTGGCCGACCCGGACCGCGAGGTCACCGGCCACCAGCTGCACGGCCTGTACGGCGCGCTGGCCGATCTGGATCCCGAGCAGGTCACCCTCCCGGACGAGCTGCGCGCGGTGGTGGACGGTGAGGTGCTCGTGGTGGACGCGGCCGACGCGGTGATCGCGGACGCCCCGGACCTGCTGCCGCTGACGGCGGGACTGCCACTGCTGCCGGTCCCGCCGTCGCGTGCGGCGGACCTCGCGGAGCTGCTCCAGGTGCGCCGGCTGTCGGACACGGTTCCGGCGGAGGTGACCACGCCCGGCGAGGAGCACGAGGTCCCGGAGTCGGTGCTCGTGCTGCTGGGTCCGGCCACTCCGACGACGTACGTCGAGCACGAGGAGCTGGTCGCGGGAGGCACGGAGCTCGACTGGCGCCGCACCCCCGACGGCACGCTCCACGCGTCGACGCTGGAGGGCGTCGCGGCCGGCCTTGCCTGGTCGGCGGGCCAGTGGCCGCGCCGCTTCGAGGTGGCGGCCCTGCTGGAGGACCCGTCGCGTACGGCGGAACTGGCCCGGGACCGCTGGTTCGACTGACGGGAAGCGGGCCGCGGGCGGGCCCGGAGCGGGCCTGGACCCGGGCGGGCGACCGCCCGGAACCCGTGCCCTCCCTTTGACAGGCGGCACGTGCCGACTCAGACTGATCAGTGCTTTCGTCCGACCGGCGGATCCACGACCAAGAAGAGAACGCCCCCTCAGGGAATCGTTCAGGGGGAGCGTCATGCCCGACAGGAGAGCCCGTTCGGCCGGCTTCCGGTGGTCCCACGGGCCGGTGTCCGAGCTGTTTTCCGGCCGGAACAACAGCCTGGGTCTGCTGCGGCTGCTCCTCGCGTCGGCCGTCGTGGTCTCGCACGCGGGCATCCTCGGCTTCGGCAGTCATGAGTTCGGTCACGGCTTCTCGCAGGGGCAGATCGACCTCGGGAAGATGGCCGTCTTCGGCTTCTTCTTCCTCTCGGGGATCCTCGTGACGCGCAGCGGGAACCGGCTGCCCGTCGGCCGCTTCCTGTGGCACCGCGCGCTGCGTCTGCTGCCGGGCTTCTGGGTGTGCATGGCGGTCACGGCCTTCGTCGTGGCCCCCTTCCTGTACTGGCGTCAGCACGGCGACACCGGCGGTTTCTGGGACCACCCGCAGGGCCCCTTCGCCTACGTCGAGGCGAACTGGGCCGTCGGCGTCGGGCAGTGGGGGATATCCGGTGTGATGGAGACCGGCACCACCAAGGGGCTCACGCACAACGCGGCGATGAACGGCGCCCTGTGGTCGCTGGCCTACGAGATCCTCTGCTACCTCGGGGTGGGTCTGCTGGCGCTCGGCGGCTCGCTGGTGCGGTCCCGGCGGACCGTCCTGGCGGTGGCGGTGGTCCTGGGCGGCCTGGTCGTCGGTGACGCGGTCGGCAACCGTCTGAACGCCGGTGCCGGTGCGGCGGCGCACGGCGGTGACCTGGTCATCCCGCTGATGGGCCCGCACAGCGTCAACTACATGATCTACCTCGGTTTCGCCTTCGCCCTCGGTGCGGTGCTGGAGCTCTACAAGGAGCGCGTCCCGGTCAGCGACCCGCTGGCCGCCCTCGGCGCCGTGGTGTTCGTGCTGACCCTGCACTACGGGTACTTCTTCGCCCTGGGCGTGCCGGCCTTCTGCTACCTGCTGCTGTGGCTGGCGATCCGGCTGCCCCAGCCGTTCCAGCGGATCGGCGCCAAGCACGACTACTCGTACGGCATCTACATCTACGGCTTCCTCGTGCAGCAGTCGCTGGCCGTCCTCGGCGGCGCGCGCTGGGGCTTCGCCGCCTACCTGGGGCTCTCCCTGGCCGGCGCGCTGGTCGCGGCGGTGCTGTCCTGGCACCTGGTCGAGCGCCCGGCGATGCGCCTGAAGGACATCGGCGCCCGGCGCCGCCCCACGCCCGACGTCCCGGCACCCCGCGCGGCGACCGCCGAGGACCAGCGGCCCGTATCGGTCTCCTGACCCCGCTCGCCCGGCCTCGTTCTCCCGGCCCGGTGCCGGTGAGGCCGGTCAGGCCGGTCAGGCCGGTCAGGCCGGGAACTTGCGGTCGACCCACCTGAACGTGAACTCGATCAGCACGGCCGCGCCCACGGCGACGGCCACCGCGATCCACGGCACCGTGACACCCACCAGCTTGAGCTGGAAGAAGTCCTGCAGCCACGGCACGACGAGGACGATCAGGAACGCCCCGCCCATCGCGCCGACCAGGGCCACCCGCCACCACGTGTAGGGGCGGGCGATGATCGCCAGGACCCACATGGACGTCAGGAACAGCGTCAGTGTGGCCGCGCTGGACTCGGCTTCGAGGGCGCCCTGGCCGGTGTAGTGGTGGCGGGCGATCAGGTACGAGACGAAGGTGGCCACGGCCGCGATGACGCCGCCGGGGATCGCGTACCGCATGACCCGCTTCACGAAGTGCGGCTTCGCGCGTTCCTTGTTCGGGGCCAGGGCCAGGAAGAAGGCCGGGATGCCGATGGTGAGCGTGGACAGCAGCGTGAGGTGGCGGGGCAGGAAGGGGTACTCGACCTGCGAGCAGACCACCAGGATGGCCAGCAGCACCGAGTAGACCGTCTTCGTCAGGAAGAGGGTGGCCACGCGGGTGATGTTGCCGATGACCCGGCGACCCTCGGCGACCACCGAGGGCAGGGTCGAGAAGCTGTTGTTGAGGAGGACGATCTGGGCCACCGCCTTGGTCGCCTCCGAGCCCGAGCCCATGCTCACGCCGATGTCCGCGTCCTTGAGGGCGAGGACGTCGTTGACCCCGTCGCCCGTCATGGCGACCGTGTGGCCCTTGGACTGGAGCGCTCCGACCATGTCCCGCTTCTGCTGCGGGCTCACCCGCCCGAAGACGGAGTTGTCGTCGAGGACCTGCGCCATGTCGGCCTGGTCGGTGGGGAGCCGCCGGGCGTCCACGGTGTTCTCCGCGCCCGGCAGACCCAGCTTGCCGGCGACCGCGCCGACGGAGATCGCGTTGTCGCCGGAGATGACCTTCGCCTTGACGTCCTGGTCCTCGAAGTAGCGCAGCGTGTCGGCGGCGTCGGGGCGCAGCCGCTGTTCCAGGACGACCAGGGCGGTGGGGCGGACGCCGGTGGCGACGGCCGCGTCGTCGAGTTCGCGGGCGGAGCGGGCCAGCAGCAGGACGCGTAGACCCTGTTCGTTGAGGTCGTTGATCTCGTCGAGGGCCGGGTCCCCGGTGGGCAGCAGGACGTCGGGGGCGCCGAGCAGCCAGGTGTTGTTCTCCCCGTCGCCCTCGCTGAAGCTGGCGCCGCTGTACTTGCGGGCGGAGGAGAAGGGCAGGGACTCGGTGCAGCGCCACTCGGCCATGTCGGGGTAGGCGTCGATGATCGCCTGGAGGCTGGCGTTGGGGCGCGGGTCGGACTCGCCGAGGGCGCCGAGCACCTTCTTGACGTAGGCCGGGTCCGCGCCGCCGAGCGGGCGGAGCTCGGTGACGTCCATGCCGCCCTCGGTGAGGGTGCCGGTCTTGTCGAGGCAGACCACGTCGACGCGGGCGAGGCCTTCGATGGCGGGCAGCTCCTGGACCAGGCACTGCTTGCGGCCGAGCCGGATGACGCCGATCGCGAAGGCCACGGAGGTGAGCAGGACGAGCCCCTCGGGGATCATCGGGACGATGCCGCCGACGGTCCGGGCGATGGAATCCTTGAGGTTGTTGTCCTTGACGAGGAGCTGGCTGATGATCAGGCCGATCGAGGTCGGGATCATCATCCAGGTGACGTACTTGAGGATGGTGGAGATGCCGGAGCGCAGCTCGGAGTGGACGAGCGTGAAGCGGGAGGCCTCTTCGGCCAACTGGGCGGCGTAGGCCTCGCGGCCGACCTTGGTGGCGGTGAAGGCGCCGCCGCCTGCGACGACGAACGACCCGGACATGACCAGGTCGCCGGGCTTCTTCAGGACGGGGTCGGCTTCGCCGGTGAGCAGGGATTCGTCGATCTCCAGGCCGTCGGCCTCGCCGACGGATCCGTCGACGACGACCTTGTCGCCGGGGCCGAGTTCGATGACGTCGCCGAGGACGATCTCGGAGGTGGAGATCTCGGCGGTCCGGCCGTCGCGGCGCACGCTGGGTTTGGCCTCGCCGATGACGGCGAGGCTGTCGAGGGTCTTCTTGGCGCGCAGTTCCTGGATGATGCCGATGCCGGTGTTCGCGACGATGACGAAGCCGAAGAGGCTGTCCTGGATCGGCGCGACGAAGAGCATGATCACCCAGAGCACGCCGATGATGGCGTTGAAGCGGGTGAAGACGTTGGCGCGGACGATGTCGGTGGTGGAACGGCTGCTGCGCACGGGGACGTCGTTGACCTCGCCCCGCGCGACCCGCTCGGCGACCTCCGCGGTGCTCAGCCCGCCCGGCTTGAAGAGGGGTGCGGGCGGCCGCATCGGGTGTACGGGGTCCAGCTCCGCTCCCGCGTCGATGGCGGGGGCGGCCGTGCCGCCACCCGGCTCCGGCCCGTCGGATTCGGTTCCAGCCCGCTGCGTCATGCCTTCGACGTTAGGCGGGGTTCTTTCGCTTCACCCGCCGAGAAGTCCGAAGATCCGACCTCAGGATGACCCGAATCGTCCCCGGGTATCGCTGCGGGTCCGACCCACTCGGGGACATCCCGCAACTCCGGGACGTCCAGCAGGCCGGGCGACCGCGCGTGGGGCGGGGACACTCCGGGACGTCCCCGCAGGTCGAGCGAACCCACCGCCGAACCACGGGCCGACCCGGCCAAGGGTTCGCGAGCCGAGGAGACGTCCCGGAGGGGCACCGCCCCACCCGAACGATCCCGCCGCGCCCGGCCTAGGCCTGCGGCCCCGGGCCCGCCTGCCCGTCCCGCTCGGCCTGCCCGTCCCGCTCGGCCTGCCCGTCCGGCTCGGCCTGCGCGGCAGCCTCGGCGTGACGCGCAAGGGCCGCGTCGCGGCCGCGGACGTACCAGATGCCGATCAGGCCGAGGAAGCCGCCGGCCGCGCAGGTCCAGACCCACCACAACTGGCCCCGGTCGGCGAACCACCCGTAGAAGGGCAGCTGGACCAGGAAGAGGGCGAACCACAGGATCGTGCCACCGGTGACGGTGGCGACGACCGGGCCCTCCAGGGGCTCGGGCGCCTCGTGCTTCGCAGTCCATTTCGCCATGCGGCAAGTCTAGGCGTCGCGAAACGCCATCTACGCGCGGAGATGGACGCCCTTTCGTTCATGTGTTCATACTGAAACGGTTTGGGCGCGGCCCATTTTCTTCGTATGAACCACCCAATGAGGACCGTATGAGCACCCCGGCCCCCGCCCCCGAAGCCACCTCCCCGGACCCTTCCCCCCAGGAACCCTCCGGCGCGACGGACCGCTACTTCAAGATCTCCGAGCGGGGCTCGACCGTCGCCCGCGAGGTCCGCGGCGGCCTCGCGACCTTCTTCGCCATGGCCTACATCATCGTGCTGAACCCGATCATCCTGGGCAGCGCGAAGGACATGTACGGGCACCAGCTCGACTCCGGCCAGCTGGTGACGGCCACCGTCCTGACGGCCGCCTTCACCACCCTCCTCATGGGTGTGATCGGCAACGTCCCGATCGCCCTCGCCGCCGGCCTCGGCGTGAACACGGTGGTCGCGCTCCAGCTCGCCCCGCGCATGAGCTGGCCCGACGCCATGGGCATGGTGGTCCTGGCCGGCTTCGTGGTGATGCTGCTCGTCGCCACCGGCCTGCGCGAACGGGTGATGAGCGCCGTCCCGCTGGGCCTGCGCAAGGGCATCGCCATCGGCATCGGCCTGTTCATCATGCTGATCGGCCTGGTCGACGCGGGCTTCGTCTCCCGGATCCCGGACGCCGCGCACACCACGGTCCCGCTCCAGCTCGGCGGGACCGGTCACCTGGACGGCTGGCCGGTCCTGATCTTCGCGATCGGCGTGCTGTTCACGTTCGCCCTGCTGATCCGCAAGGTCCCGGGCGCGATCCTGATCTCCATCGTGGCCATGACACTGGTCGCCGTCGTGGTCCAGCTGGTCGCGAAGGTGCCCGACTCGGGCTGGGGCCTCACCGTGCCCGAGTGGCCCGGCAACCCGGTGGCCGCACCCGATTTCGGGCTCGTGGGCCAGGTCAGCCTGTTCGGCGGCTTCGGCAAGGTCGGGCTGCTCACCGGCATCCTCTTCGTCTTCACCGTGCTGCTGTCCTGCTTCTTCGACGCCATGGGCACGATCCTCGGCGTCGGCGACGAGGCGAAACTGATCGACAAGAAGACCGGCGAGTTCCCCGGGATCAACCGGGTCCTGCTGGTCGACGGCCTGGCGGTCGCCTCCGGCGGCGCCACCTCCTCCTCCGCGACCACCTGCTTCGTGGAATCCACGGCCGGTGTCGGCGAGGGCGCCCGTACGGGCCTGGCGAACATCGTGACGGGCGGCCTCTTCGCCGTGGCGCTGTTCCTGACCCCGCTCGCCACCATGGTCCCGTCCCAGGCGGCCACGCCCGCCCTGGTGGCGGTCGGCTTCATGATCCTGGCGGGCTCGGTCAAGGACATCGACTGGAGCGACTACACCATCGCCGTACCGGCCTTCCTGGCCATGGTGATGATGCCCTTCACGTACTCGATCACCAACGGCATCGGCATCGGCTTCATCAGCTTCTGCGCGCTGCGCCTGGCGACGGGCCGGGGACGCGGGGTCCCGGTGGCCATGTACGTGGTGTCGGCGGTGTTCGTCTTCTACTACGCGATGCCGGCCCTCGGCCTCGGGCAGTAGCTACGTCAGCCCGTAGAACTTCTCTGTCTCGTCGACGGCCGCCTTGAAGCGCTCGTCGAAGTCATCGCGAATGAGCGTCCGGACCACATAGTCCTGGACGCTCATTCCGCGTTTGGCCGCATGGATCCGGAGCCTGTCGAGGAGCTCCCCGTCTATGCGCATGCTCAGCACATGTGTCCCCATGCCGAAAGAGTCGGGGCACAGGGTGCGTACGTGTGTCACTTTCAGCCGCCGACTCACCCGTATGAGTGACCCCAGGTGTGAGCCGGAAAAGTGGTGTTCCTTAGGGAGAGTAATGAGTTACTCTAAATACATGCATGACCTTTCCCATGGCGACGACGCAGCCGCCGTGAACGACCTCCGCTCCGCCGTCATGCGGCTGGGGCGGCGCCTGAAGCACCAGCGCGTCGACGAGTCGCTGAGCCCGACCGAGATGTCGGTCCTCGGCACCCTCGCCCGCTGCGGCCAGGCCACACCCGGCGAGCTCGCGCGGCGGGAGCACGTCCAGCCGCCGTCGATGACGCGCATCGTCGCGTTGCTGGAAGCCAAGGGACTGGTCACGCTGGAACCGCACCCCGACGACCGCCGCCAGAAGGTGGTCCGCCAGACGGAGGAGGCCGAAGCGATGCTCGAAGAGAGCCGCCGCAAGCGCAACGCCTTCCTGGCCGGGCTCGCGGCCGAGCTGACCGAGGACGAATGGGCCAAGCTCCGCGCGGCCGCCCCCGTCCTGGAGAAGCTCGCGCACCTGTAAGGAACGACGCCAGGAGGCGAACGCTTTTGAGTACGGGAACCGGAGCAGACTCCGCACCCGGCCACATATCCACCCCCTCTACCGCCGCGACCGCCGACCGGGCCGTCGCAGCACCCGCGGGCAAAGGCTCCATGTTCAGCTCGCTGAAGATCCGGAACTACCGGCTCTTCGCCACCGGCCAGGTCGTGTCCAACACGGGCACCTGGATGCAGCGCATCGCCCAGGACTGGCTGGTCCTCTCGCTGACCGGCTCCGCCTCCGCCGTCGGCATCACCATCGCCCTGCAGTTCCTGCCGATGCTGATGTTCGGCCTCTACGGCGGCGTACTCGCCGACCGGCTGCCCAAGCGGCCGCTGCTCCTCGCCACCCAGAGCGCGATGGGCCTGACCGGCATCGCCCTCGCCGTCCTCACCCTGGCCGGACACGTCCAGGTCTGGCACGTCTACCTGGCCGCCTTCGCGATCGGCCTGGTCACCGTCGTCGACAACCCGGCCCGGCAGACCTTCGTCCCCGAGATGGTCGGCAAGGACCAGGTGGCCAACGCCGTCAGCCTGAACTCGGCCAACTTCCAGTCCGCGCGGCTGGTCGGCCCGGCGATCGCCGGTGTGCTGATCACCGCCGTCGGCTCCGGCTGGGCCTTCCTCCTGAACGGACTGTCCTTCGCCGCGCCCCTCGCCGGCCTGCTGCTGATGCGGACGCACGAACTGCACCCGGTCGAGCCGAGGCCCCGCGCCAAGGGACAGCTGCGCGAAGGCCTGCGCTACGTGGCCGGCCGCCCGGAGCTGATCTGGCCGATCGTGCTCGTCGGCTTCATCGGCACCTTCGGGTTCAACTTCCCGATCTGGCTCTCGGCGTACGTCAGCGACGTCTTCCACGGGGACGCGGGCACCTACGGACTCTTCAACACCCTGATCGCGGCCGGCTCCCTGGCCGGCGCCCTGCTCGCGGCCCGGCGCGGACAGTCCCGCCTGCGGGTGCTGGTGGCCGCGGCCGTGCTGTTCTCGGCCCTGCTCCTGGTGACCGCCTTCGCACCCGGCTTCTGGCTGTTCGCCGCCCTGCTGGTACCCATCGGGATCTTCGGCCTGACGGTCAACGTCACGGCGAACTCCAGCGTGCAGATGGCGACCGACCCCGAGATGCGGGGCCGGGTCATGGCCCTGTTCATGATGGTGTTCACGGGCGGCACCCCGCTGGGCGCCCCGCTGCTGGGCTGGATCACGGACACCTACGGCGCGCGGATCGGCATGGCCGCGGGCGGGATGATCTCCCTGCTCGCCTCGGTCGCGATCGCGGTGGTCCTGGCGCGTGTCGGCAACCTCCGCGTACGGCTGAGCCGCCGCGGCGTGACGTTCGTCCCGGCCGTCTCGCGCCCCCGCGAGCTGGTGACGGTCGCCTGACCCCGCGCCTCGAACGCCGGCGGAGCTGATGTTCCGGCCTCGCCGGCGCGGCGCCCGGATACGCTCGCCGCATGAGACTGTTCGCAGCCGTCCTCCCGCCGGACGCGGCCGTCGCCGAGCTGGCCCGGGCCGTCGACCCCCTGCACGACGACCACCTCACGTGGACCACGCGAGCGGGCTGGCACTTCACCCTCGCCTTCATGGGCGAGGTACGGGACGAGGTGCTCCCCGAGCTGCACACCCGCCTGGCACGAGCCGCCCACCACACGGCCCCCTTCACCCTGCGGCTCCACGGCTCCGGCCACTTCGGGGAGCGCGCGCTGTGGGCCGGCGCCGCCGGGGAGCTCGCCGCCCTGCGGATGCTCGCCGAACGGACCCACGCCGCCGCCCGGCGGGCCGGCGTACCCATGGAGCAGCACCACCGCTACAACCCGCACCTCACCTTGGCCCGCAGCCGCAACACGACCACCCCGTTGCGCCCCTACCTGGACGCCCTCGCGGGCTTCGAGGGCACGCCCTGGCAGGTCGACACGCTCAGCCTGGTCCGCAGCAACCTCCCCGTCAGCGGCGTTCCGGGCGAGCAGCCCCGCTACGAGACCGTCGGCGCCTGGCCGCTCGACGGCTGAAACCCGCACGCCCCCGGCCGGAGCCGGGGGGCGTGCGGGAGAGCCGGCGGCCCGCGTTACGCTCGACGGGTGGATCCCAAGACCAGAAACCGTGTGATGGCCGGCGTGCTCGTGCTGATGTTCTTCGTCGTGGCCGTGGCCGCTGCCGTCGGCCAGTAGCCTCCTCGCCCCGGCAGGGCCTACCAGGCGAAGGCCTCCGGCGACGCCCCGGGACCGGGGAGGATCTCGTCCAGGCCCGCCAGGACCTCCTGCGAGAGCTCCAGCTCCGCCGCGCGCAGCGCCGAGTCGAGCTCCTCCTGCGTGCGCGGCCCGACGATCGGCCCGGTGACCCCGGGACGCGTCAGCAGCCAGGCCGGCCCGACCTCGCCCGGCTCCAGGCCGTGCTTGTCCAGCAGGTCCTCGTACGCCTGCACCTGCGCCCGTACGGTGGTGTTCGCCGGCGCGTCCGCCGATCGGCCGGAGGCGCGGCGGCCACCCTGGGCGAATCAGATCCCGATGGACTTCAAGCGCCGCGTCCGCGACGTGGCGGCGGTGCACAGCGACAGCTGACCACCACCAGACCGTACGCAGGGGCGGTCAGGCGTCCACACGTCAACGCGACCATGCGTGTTGTCGCAGGAACCAGCGGGTTCGCGGGGCGCTCTTGCTTGGAGTGGACTCCAAGCAGTTGGCTTGGGGCTCATGAAGTACACGCAGCTCGGACGCACGGGCCTCAAGGTCAGCCGACTCGTTCTCGGCACGATGAACTTCGGTCCTCAGACAGACGAACCCACCAGCCACAGCATCCTGGATGCCGCGCTCGGCTCGGGTCTGAACTTCGTAGACACGGCCAATGTCTATGGGTGGGGTGAGAACAAGGGCCGCACCGAGGAGATCATCGGCACCTGGTTCGCCCGAGGTGGCGGCCGGCGGGAGAAGACGGTTCTCGCCACCAAGGTCTACGGATCCATGTCCCGCGAGGGAGACACCTGGCCCAACGAGGACCGGCTGTCGGCGCTGAACATCCGCCGGGCCGTCGAGGCAAGCCTCAAGCGACTCCAGACCGACCACATCGACCTGTACCAGTTCCACCACGTCGACCGCCGAACCCCCTTCGAGGAGATCTGGCAGGCCGTCGACGTGCTCATCCAGCAGGGCAAAATCCTCTACGCGGGCTCCTCCAACTTCCCCGGCTACAAAATCGCCCAGGCCAACGAGACGGCCGCCCGACGCGGCATGGTCGGTCTGGTCAGCGAGCAGTGCCTCTACAACCTCGCCGAGCGACGCGCAGAGATGGAGGTCATCCCAGCGGCCCAGGAGTACGGCCTCGGCGTCATCCCCTGGTCCCCGCTGCACGGGGGTCTGCTGGGCGGGGTCATCAAGAAGGAGGTCGAGGGCGGCCGGCGCGCCTCCGGCCGGTCGGCGGACGCACTGGCCAACAGCACGGTGCGGGCGCAGGTGCAGGCGTACGAGGACTTGCTGGACAAGCACGGGCTGGAGCCGGGCGAGACCGCCCTGGCCTGGCTGCTCACGCGGCCGGGGGTGACCGGACCCATCGTCGGCCCGCGCACCGCCGAACAGTTGGAGAGCGCCTTGCGAGCGTTGGAGCTGGAGCTGAGCGAGGAGGTGCTGGCCGGGCTGGACGAGATCTTCCCCGGGCCGGGGCCGTCCCCGGAGGCCTTCGCCTGGTGATCGGATGAGGGCCCGCGCGGTGGTCGTCGTTCCTCCGTTTTGGGCGACGACCGCCGTTACGGCCCCGGCGCGGGCCGGTAGGGGCCGCCGATCCCCCACGCCTGGTGCAGGACGGCCGCGAACTCACCGGCCAGCCGGTGCTCGCCCGAGGCGTTCGGGTGAGTGCCGTCGTAGGTGTCGCGGTGGATGTCGTACGCGTCCGGGCGCGCGGCCAGCAGGATCGGCGAGGCGTCGGTCGTGAGGTCGGCGACCGCCTTCGCGAGGAGCTCGTTGAAGCGGGCCACCTCGGCCGCGAAGGGCGCGTCCTCCTCGGCCCGGCTGTTGGGGATGACCGGCAGCAGGACCATGCGGACGGCGGGGCGGGCGGCGCGGGCCTCGGCGACGAACCGGCGGGCGTTGGCGGCGGTCTGCCCGGCGTCCGTGTAGAAGCCGAGGTCGATCAGCCCGAGGGACACCAGGAGCACGTCGGCGCCGCTCTCGGCGACGGCCGGGCCTATGAGGGGGGCCATGTGCTGCCAGCCCTCGCCCCAGCCGGCGAGGTGGCGGCGGGCGCGCTCCGGGAAGGCCGGGTCGGCGTAGGCGTGGCTGGTGGGCGTGTCGGCGACGGTGTCGTACAGCTCGCAGCGCGGACCGACGATCCGGTAGGGGCCGCCGAAGGTCGAGCTGAGGTGCTGCCACATCCGGTAGCGCCAGGTGTAGTCGCCGGCGCGTCCGATGGTCATGGAGTCGCCGACGAACATGAAACGCATCCGGTCATCATCGCGGATCGCGCGACAGAAACCCCTGTGACGCCGGACACGCGGCACGTACTGGCAGGCTGGGGGCATGCGCCTGCCCATGCCGTCCGCCGCCGCGTCCGCCGCCGCGTCCGCCGCCGTTGCCGTCACCACCGCCGTCGCCGCCGCCGCACTCGCCGTGCTGCCGGGCCCGGCCGTCGCGGCGGAGATCCCCACCGGGTCCTCCTTCACCATCTCCGACCCGCGGATCAAGGAGTCGAGCGGCCTGGCCGCCAGCCGGATCCACCCGGGCGTGTACTGGACGCACAACGACAGCGACGACGGCCCGTACATCTACGGGGTGGACTCGGCCACCGGCCGGACGGTGGCCCGCGTGACGCTCAAGGGGATCGGGAAGCCGCGCGACGTCGAGGCGATCTCGCTGGGCCCGGACGGGCAGCTCTACGTGGGGGACATCGGCGACAACCGGGGCGGTACCTGGGACCACGTGTGGATCTACCGTTTCCCGGAACCGAAGCAACTGGGTGATGTCACGGTCGAGGCCGCGCAGTTCACGGTGAAGTACGCGGACGGCGCGCGCAACGCGGAGTCCCTGATGGTCCATCCGGTGACGGGCCGGGTGTACATCGCGAGCAAGGACGAGAACAAGGGCGGCCTCTACGAGGGCCCGGCCGAGCTGTCGACGGGCGGTACGAACGTGTTCCGGCGGGTCGCCGACGTGCCGTGGGTGACGGACGGGGCGTTCTCCCCCGACGGCACCCGACTGACGCTACGGGGCTATTTCACGGCCCGCACCTACCCGTGGAAGGACGGCCTGCCGGTGGGCGAGGGCGAGCGGGTGGACGCGCCGTGGCAGGGGCAGGCGGAGTCGGTGACGTACACGCCGGACGGCTCCACGCTGATGTTCGGTGCGGAGGGCGAGGGCAGCCGGGTCATCGCGGTCCCGGTGGCCGCCGCCACCGCCGCCCCGTCGGCCTCCCCCCAGCCGGGTTCCCCGCCGGGCGCGTCCTCCATGACGGAACCGCCGGTCGGCTTCGGCAAGGGAGCCCTGGTCCTGGCGGGCGGCCTGATCCTGGTCCTGGGCACCAAACGCCTCCTCCGCCGCCGCCGAGGTGGCAGCAGCTGATCCGGCGCCGCCCCACTCCTCCGGTCTCGCCGGCCGAACCAGCCTCGCCGGCGTTTGAGGCGCCCCCGCCTCCCCGGCCCATCAGGTCTGGCGCCGACCACCAGCCTCGCCGGCGTTTGAGGCGCGGGGGTCCGGGGGCCGCGCCCCCGGCGACGGCGCCGCGCCGGAAGCCGAGCCGTGCGGCGCCCGCGCCGGTGGGGGGGGGGGGGGGGGGGGGGGGGGGGGGGGGGGGGGGGGGGGGGGGGGGGGGGGGGGGGGGGGGGGGGGGGGGGGGGGGGGCGGGGGGGGGGG
>NZ_JBICYT010000028.1:0-94080 GCF_043201215.1 Streptomyces sp. NPDC048331
AGGTGATCAGGTTGTGGATCACGGTGCCCGACCCGCCGTTGCGCGCCAGCTCGCGCGCCGCGACGAGGGCGGTGATTGCCGACGGGGACACGCCCGCACCCCGCTCGTCGACGATGAAGCAGCGGTCGGCGTCGCCGTCGAAGGCGATGCCGAGGTCGGCGCCCTCGGCCCGGACGCGGGCCTGCAGGTCCACGATGTTCTTCGGGTCGAGCGGGTTGGCCTCGTGGTTCGGGAACGTCCCGTCCAGCTCGAAGTACATCGGGACGAGGCTCAGGGGCAGGCCCTCGAAGACCGTCGGGACGGTGTGGCCGCCCATGCCGTTGCCCGCGTCCACGACGACCTTGAGCGGCCGGATGGCGGTCAGGTCGACCAGGCCGCGCAGGTGGGCGGCGTAGCCGGGGAGGGAGTCCTGCTCGGTGACGGTGCCGGGGACGGTGCCGGCCGGGATCGCCGGGGCGTCCGTGTCCGACCACTGCTCGACCAGCTCGCGGATCTGCGAGAGGCCGGTGTCCTGGCCCACCGGGGCGGCACCGGCGCGGCACAGCTTGATCCCGTTGTACTTGGCCGGGTTGTGCGAGGCCGTGAACATCGCACCCGGCAGGTCCAACGAACCCGACGCGTAGTAGAGCTGATCCGTCGAGCACAGACCGATCAACGTCACGTCCACCCCACGCGCCGCCGCGCCCCGCGCGAAAGCCGCCGACAGACCCGGCGACGAGGGCCGCATGTCATGACCGATCACGATCGCCGACGCGCCCACGACCTCCACGAACGCGGCACCGAACAGCTCGGCCAGGGAC
The DNA here is from genome assembly GCF_043201215.1 of Streptomyces sp. NPDC048331. NCBI lineage: Bacteria > Bacillati > Actinomycetota > Actinomycetes > Kitasatosporales > Streptomycetaceae > Streptomyces > Streptomyces sp. NPDC048331. Next base: position 801 of record NZ_JBICYT010000028.1, read on the forward strand.
TCGTCCCAGTCGTCCGGCACGACACCACGCACGTCGTACGCCTTGACGATGTTCGAAAGGTCGGGCATTTCCACTCCTTCAGGGGGTGACCGGCTGTGCTTCGGACGCTACCCGCCGCCCGGCTCGACACAGCCCGTCCACGCCCCATCCCACGGAGGCTTTGGCAGATAGCCGTCAGCCCGGGGCCACCCCGCCTCTCTTCCGGTACCAGCGCGCCGCCGGCCCGAGCCGGCTCAGCGGGCCGGGCCCCGGTGCGATCCCGGCGCGTTCCCATGCCGCGTCGGCGCGGTACCAGTGGTCACCGGCCAGCAGGGTGAACTGACGCTCGCTCACCCATCCGGGGGTCGCCGCCAGGGCGTCCAGGCATCCGCGCCACGACCAGTCGGCTTCGGGCCGCGCCGGCAGCACCCGGTGCTCGGCGAGGGCGGCCATCAGGTCCCGGTTGCGCACCGGCTCCGGGTGGTGCGCGTGCAGGACACCCGGTGCGTCGGCCTCGGCGCGACCCGTGAACGCGAGCGCCACGACGAGCCGTGCCAGGTCGTCGACGTCGACGAAGGAGGCGAGTCCCGCCCCTCCGTCCCACCCCGCGGGTACGCGCCGGAAGGCGTCGACGAGAGCCGGTACGGCCCACCGGTCGCCCCTTCCCAGCACGAGCCCCGCGCGCAGGACCAGTCCCCCCGCTTCGAGCACCGCCCCCTCCCCCACCAGCCGGCTGCCGCTGGCCGCCGAGACCGGGGCGGTCGTCAACTCGTCCACGTCCTGCCCCCGATGGGGACCCGGTCCGTACACCGCGCAGGTGGACAGGTGGATGATCCGCCCCACTCCGGCCCGCCGGGCCTCGGTCATCAGGGCCGCTGTTCCGTCGGCGTTGATCGCGGTGCACCGCTCCGCGTCCGGTCCGACGTAGGAGGCCAGGGACAGCAGGACGTCCGCACCGTCGCACACCCCGCGCAGGGACCGTCCGTCGGCCAGATCCGCAGCCACCCGATGCACTCCGGACGGGTCCGAGGGGGATGAGCCCGCGGCGGCTCGCGTACGGGACACCGCACGCACCATGACCCCGTGGTCCTCCTGGCTCCGTGCGGCCAGCCGGCGCAGTACCGCCGACCCCACGAAGCCCGTCGCGCCGGTGACGACCACGCGACGGGGGCTCAAGCCCGCTTCTCCGGGACCGACCTGGACCTCCGCTTCGGCGTCGGCTCCGGCGTCGGCTCCGGCTCCGCCTTCGGGTCCGCCGCCGGCTCGGGCGTGGGCTCGCTCGGCGGCAGCGTCAGGCGCAGTCCGCCGCGGATGCCGTCGGCGGCCACCGCGGGCAGCAGGTAGCGCCACAGGGAGGCGATCCGCTGCGGCAGGTCGACCCGACCGGTCGACGCCTGGGAGAAGAGCTGCGCCCCGGTGAAGGAGCTGACCAGCACCCAGGCCAGTTCGTGGTCGTCGACGTCCGGCTGGAGTTCGCCCTTGGCCCGGGCGAAGCGCAGCTGCTGGCGGAACTCCAGCACCCAGGCCTGGTAGGCCACGTCGTCACGGAGACCGAACTCACCCTGCTCCACGGCCAGTCGGACGCCGGCGCGAAGCACCGGATTGTGCCGGAGCTGCTCGGCGAGGTAGAGCGTGATGTCCACCAGGTGCTGCAGGCCGTCCTCCCCGGCGGGGAACTCCAGGCCGTCGCCCTGGCCGACCATGACGGCGTAGGCGAGCTCCTCCTTCGAACTGAAGTGGAAGTACATCCCGCCCTGGGTGACGTCCGCCCGCTTCATGATCTTGCTGATGCTGGCCCCACTGAAGCCGAACTCGTCGAAGACCTCGGCCGCGGCGCGGAGGATGGCCGCTTTGGTCTGAACTGCCCTTAGTTGAGGGGCGCGTTGCTGCTTTCGTTCTGACATGAGCACCTAACTAATCTCGACAAAAAAAACGAACATCCTTTATTTTAGGACCCGCGCCGAACAAGCACCAGCTCATGTCCGACGTCCAGGGGGGCTCAACCATGACTATGTCCACTGATCGCTCCGCCTCGCCCATCGCCGCGCTCAGCAGCGCCTTACCTCGGGAGTACGTACACAAGAGCGCGCACTCGGAAGTCCTGCTGACCGGATGGCGCACCGTCGCGCCCGACGAGTACGTCGTCACCGCCCAATGGCCGCGCACCCACAGCTTCTACACACCGGACGAGGGGCACCACGATCCCCTGCTCCTCGCCGAATCGGTCCGCCAGGCCATCCCGCTCCTCAGCCACGTCGCGTACGACGTCCCCTTCGGTCACCGCCAGATCTGGGACACGTTCAGCTACGCGACCGACCCCGACGCCCTCGCCGTCGGTGCGACCCCGGCCGACATCTCCCTGCACATCCGCTGCTCCGCCATCTCACGCCGCGGCCGCAGACTCGCGGGTCTCACCATGCACGTGACCGCGACCCGCGACGGCGCCCTCCTCGGCACCGCCGAGGCCGGATTCACCAACCAGCCCGAGGCCGTCTACCAGCGTCTGCGCGGCCGGAACGCGAACCTCGACGAGATAGCCGCCCGCACCATCCCGCTGCCGCCCCCGCTGACCCCCCGCCGCGTGGGCCGCGACCGCTTCCACGACGTGGTCCTCTCCCCCACCAGCTCCACGCGGCGCGCCCAGCTCCGAGCCGACGTCAACCATCCGATCCTCTTCGACCACCCCGTCGACCACGCTCCGGGCATGTTGCTCCTGGAAGCCGTGCGCCAGACCGCCTACCGGTCCGCCTTCCCCCGGCGGGGAGTCCTGACCGACATGGAGATCCGCTTCTCCCGCTACGCGGAGTTGACCTCGGCCTGCTGGATCGAGACGCTCCCCGACACCGGGAAGGCGACCACCGCGCCGGACCGTCATCCCGTGAGCGTCGTCGCCCACCAGAACGGCGAGGTCGTCTTCGCCGCCACGGCGACCGTCGCCACCGTGGCCTCCGCCCCCCTCCGCCTGCACACCGCGGGCTGACCCGCCCGCCCCCGCCGGGGAAGGGCCGCCGGCGTTCCCGTCGGTTCGTGAGCGCGCCGGCTCACGGACCGTCCGCCGCATCGACTCCACCCCCGCGGAAGAACGACGAAGGCGCCTGATCGGGTCCGTGCCCGACAGGCGCCTTCCTCCGCTCGCGGCCGACGCCGCCGGTCAGACCTTCCTGACCACGCCGGACTTCAGCTGCATCGCGCCGAACCCCTCGATCCTGCAATCGATGTCGTGCCCGTCGACGCCGTCCACCAGGCGGATGTTGCGCACCTTCGTGCCCGCCTTGATGCCCGACGCGCTGCCCTTGACCTTCAGGCCCTTGACCACCGTCACGGTGTCGCCGTCGGCCAGCACATTGCCGACCGAGTCCTTGATCACCCGCTCCTCGGCGGCACCGCCGGACTCGCCGGAGGCGAGGGGCCACTCGTGGCCGCACTCGGGGCAGACCAGGAGCGCACCCATCTCGTAGGCGTACGCGCCCGCGCATGCGGGGCAGGGAGGCAGGGGTGTCTCAGTCACCCCGGCAGTATATTTCAGGGCCCATCGCCGCAGGTCGGCGGACGAGACGAGCCGGCCCGACCCTACGCGCGCCCAAGGCCTCGGAGCCCCCGCAGGAGCAGGGACAGCCCGAAGTCGAAGTGCTCCGCGAAGTCACCGCTCGTGAGGGTGGGCAGCACGGCGGCGAGCTGCGGATACCGCTCGGGCTCGGCCGCCAGGCGCAGGCGCTCGGGATCCGCCGACCCGCCGCCTCCCGACGCCCGCAGCGCGGCCTGCTCCTCCAGCGTGTGGCCGATGGTGAAGTGGGCCACCGCCATCAGCGAGCGCGCCGCGTCCTCCTCGCCGAAGCCCGCCGCGCGCAGCACCCCGACGACCTCCTCGGCGAAACCGAGGGTGTGGGGGCCGGTCGCGTGCGTGCCCGCGTAGACGCGCGCGCCGTCGCGGCGGGCGAGCAACGCCGTCCGCATGGCGCGGGCGAGGGTGGCCAGCCGCTCGCTCCAGTCGCCGTCCCGGTCGCCGTCGGTCCCGGTCGCCGCGAGGCCGGCCAGCATCCGTTCCGCCATCGCGGTCAGCAGGTCGTCCTTGGTGGCGAAGTACCGGTACAGCGCGCCGGCCTGGACGTCCATCGCGTCGGCCAGCCGGCGCATCGTCAGCGCGTCGAGGCCGACCTCGTCCAGGAGATCCAGGGCCGTGTCGACCGTCCGGTCGCGGTCGAGGCGGGCCGGGCGGCCCCGGGCCGGGGTTGACGGAGTGCTCATGGATCTCACTATAGTGAACATCGTTCACGTGAACACCGTTCACTAAATACGGGAGGCATCGATGGATACCGATGTGATCGTCGTGGGGGCGGGACCGACCGGGCTGCTGCTCGCCTGCGAGCTGGCACTGGCGGGCGTACGGACCCACGTCGTCGAGCGGCGCACCGAGCCCCAGCAGGACTCCCGGGCGCTGACCCTGCATCCGCGCAGCCTGGAACTGATGGACCTGCGCGGGCTCGCGCCCCGCTTCCTCGCTCTCGGCCGGACCCTGCCGGGCTGGCATTTCGCCGCCCTCGACACCCCGCTGGACTTCGCCGCCCTCGACAGCCGCCATCCGCACACGCTGTTCCTGGCCCAGGCGCGCACCGAGGCCCTGCTGGCCGAACGTGCCCACGAGTTGGGGGTCCGGATACATCGTGGGCACACGCTCACCGGCCTGCGGCAGCACGAGGACGGGGTCGAGGCGCAGGTGCGCGGGCCGGCCGAGGGATCGCGGCTCGTGCGTGCCGGGTACCTGGTGGGATGCGACGGTGGGCGCAGCTTCGTCCGGCAGGCGGCCGGAATCGACTTCCCCGGCACCGACGAGACCTTGACCGGGGTGCTCGGGGACTTCGCCACCGTCGAGGCCGACGCCGCGGCCCTCGCCACCGCGCGGGACGCGGGCGTGCTCGCCGTCCCGCTGGAAGGCGGACTGACCCGCTTCGTGTACATCGATCCGGAGCGGATGCGGACGCCGGCCCGGGTGCCGGTGACCCTGGAGGAGTTCCGCACGGGGCTCGTGCGGATCTGCGGATCCGACTTCGGGGTCGACCGGCCCCGCCGGCTCTCGCGCTTCGGCAACGCCACCCGGCTGGCCGCCACCTACCGCTCCGGCCGCGTCCTGCTCGCCGGCGACGCCGCCCACATCCACTTCCCGGCCGCGGGCCAAGGTCTCAACACCGGTCTCCAGGACGCCATGAACCTCGGCTGGAAACTGGCGGCGGAGGTGCGCGGCTGGGCCCCGCCCGGACTCCTCGACACCTATCACGCCGAGCGCCACCCCGTCGGCCGGGCCGTCACCGAGAACACCGAGGTGCAGACGCTGCTGGCGGAACTGCCGCTGGTGGCCGGGTACCGGCGGCCCGCCGCCGCGCTGCGCGGGCTCTTCGAGGAACTGCTGGCGATGCCCGAGGTCAACCGCCGCCTCGCCGAGCAGGTCTCGGCGCTCGGCACCGCCTACCCGGCGGCCTGCCCCGACGCCGATCCACTGGTCGGGCGCCGGATGCCCGACATCGGCCTGAGTGTGACCGAGCCGGCCGGTTCGGACGGGACGCGGGTGTACGAGCTCCTGCGCCGGGGCGGCTTCGTCCTGCTCCGCCTCACACCCGGGCGGGACCCGCACCCGCCGGCGTACGACGCCCCCGCCACCGGACGGGGGCCGCGGATCAGCGCCGTCACCGCTCGGGCGGCCGAGCGACACCCGGAGCTCGACGGGGTCCGCGAGGTCCTGGTCCGCCCCGACGGGCACGTCGCCTGGGCCACCCGGAGCGCCGACGCCGACCTGCGCCGCACCGGGCGCGAGAGCGCGCTCACGGCCTGGACGGCGCGGGCCACCCCCGCCTGAGCGGCCGGGCCGCCGGGCGGTCAGCGCGTCCGCCGGGCGGTCAGGGCGTCCGGCGCGGTCAAGGCGTCCGGCGGGTCGCGTGCAGGCTGCCGAGCAGGGCGAGGCCCCGGGCGCTCGGGCTTCCCGGTTCGGCGTGGTAGATCACCAGTTGCTGGCCCGGCGCCCCGAGCACGGCGAACGACTCGAAGGCGAGCGACAGCCGCCCGATGTCGGGGTGGTCCAGTTCCTTGGTGTCCCAGGTCTTGCCGCGAACGGAGTGCGCGGCCCAGAGCTCCGCGAACTCCGCGCTCGACCCGCAGAGTTCCCGTGTCAGGCCGCTCAAGCGCGGGTGATGCGGGTCGAGGCCGGTCGCGTGGCGCAGGGCGGCCACCACCGCCTCGGCCGCACGGTCCCGGCGGACGAAGAACGACCGGGCCGCCGGGTCGAGGAAGGTCATGCGCGCGAGGTTGTCCCGCCGCGCGAACGGGGAGAACAGCGCGTCGGCCAGGGCGTTGGACGCCAGCAGGTCGGTGGCGGGATTCAGGACGAAGGCCGGGGTGCCCGTATACCCGTCCAGCAGTCGGCGCAGCGAGGCACCGACCGACTCCCGTGGCCGCCGGGCACCGCGCCGGTCACCGTCCGGGGCGGTGCCCGCGAGCCGGAAGAGGTGCTCCCGTGCCGCCTCGTCCAGGCGCAGGGCGTCGCCGATCGCGTCGAGGATCTGCGCGGACGGGCCGCGTTCGCGCCCCTGTTCCAGTCGGGCGTAGTAGTCGCTGTTCATCCCGGCCAGGACCGCGACCTCCTCGCGGCGCAGCCCTGCCACGCGGCGGCGCCCGTAGGAGACGAGTCCGACGTCGTCCGGCCGCAGGCGTGCGCGCCGGGCGCGCAGGAAATCTCCGAGATCGCTGCTGGTCACGGCTTCAGACTAGAGCGGGACCGCGCGCGCCTGCCTGGGTGCGGCGCCCCCAGGCAGGCGGCGCGCCACCAGGGCCTACCCTTCGGATCATGCCGGGCTCGCGGTGCCTCCCTGATCCGGCCTGATCCGAAAGACAGGCCCTAAGTGGCTCGCCCATGTGGCGGAACTGCCCTTCGTCAACGGCGCGTTCCCGCTCGTACCGGCGGCCGATCGGCCCGATGATCTTGCGTAGGCTCGTGTCGCCCGCCCCGTACGCCCCCACCGGAGGAGCATCGTGCCCCTGTCCATGAACCGACGTCTGGCCCTCACCGCGGCGCTGCTCGCGGTGACGGCCGCCGTGGCTCCGGCGACCACCGCCCACGCCGCCCCGACCACCCCCGATCTCGAAGCGCTGACCCAGGCGTTGCGCAACACGACCGCCGCCGGCGCGCCGGGCGCGTTGGCGCGCTTCAGCGGACCCGGCGGGGTCAGCGTCCGGACGGTGGGGGTACGCGACAGGACCACGGGCTCGGCGATGGACCCGCAGGCCCGCTTCCGGATCGGGAGCGTCAGCAAGACGTTCACCTCGGTCGTCCTGTTGCAGTTGGTGGACGAGGGCCGGATCGATCTGGACACCGCCGTCAACCGGTACCTGCCCGGTCTGCTGCCCGACGACCGGATCACGGTGCGGCATCTGCTGACCCACCGCAGCGGGCTGGCGGACTACACGGACGCGATGTTCGAGCACACCGTGCCGGGCTTCGAGGCCGTGCGCAACAAGGTGTTCGGCCACCAGGAGCTGGTGGACCTCTCGCTCCGCGCACCGCGGACGACCGAGCCCGGCGTCGCCTACAAGTACTCGAACACCAATTTCGTGGTCGTCGGCATGCTCATCGAGAAGGTCACCGGCAACGGCGTGGCCAAGGAGTACGAGCGGCGCGTCATCAAGCCGCTGAAGCTGCGCAACACCTCCTACGTGCACCCCGACACCCAGATCAAGGGGCTGCACACCCGCGGCTACCTCCACCCCGACGAGGCCGGCGCGCCGCTGGTCGACTCCACCGAGCAGACGGTGTCATGGGCCCAGTCGGCCGGAGCGGTGATCTCCGACCCCGCCGACCTGAACACCTTCACCTCCGCGCTCCTCGGCGGTCGCCTGCTGCCCGCCCGGATGCTGGACGCCATGCTCACCGTGACGCCGACCGACACCACGAACACCCGGTTCTACGGACTCGGCCTCCGCCGCTACGACCTGTCGTGCGGCACCTCGGTCTACGGGCACACGGGCACCGTGCAGGGCTTCTACACCTACGCCTTCTCCACCCGCGACGGGCGCCGCTCCCTCTCCGCGATGGCGAACACCTCGAACAAGGGGGACGCGAACACGGCCCTCGGCGGCACCCTCGAAGCGGCGTTCTGCGGCAAGCCGGCCCCGAAGACCACCACGCGCGGATTCGGATTCGCCCCGGCCGAGATGGACCTGCCGGAGCACAACTCGCGCTGACACCGCGGCGCCTTCGTCCCCGACGGGGCAGACCGGCCCGGCTCGCGTACCGCTCCTCGTACGCCGCCGGGCCGGGCTGCCCCGTCGCCGTATCCGCATCGCCGCGGCCGCGCCCCCCGCACGGGGTGGGTGGACCTTGTGAAGGATCGTCGGATCTGATGAATCATCAGGTCGCTTGTCCCGGACTATTGACTTGGTCGACGGCAGTCGCGATTCTCGACCCACCATTTGTGAGGTCCATGACAAGTCACGCGCGTGGCCGTCGTGCCTCCGAACGGATCCGGCTCCTCGACCGCGCCATCCGGCTGACCTTGAGACGTGAGTGATGACCCTTCCTCGACACACGCACCACAGGCGTAGGCCCCTGGCGGTCCTGTCGTTGCTCCTCGCCGTGGTGGCCATGGTGCTCGGCCCCGTACCCGCTTCCGCCGCCGATCCCGGCTGGTGGAACCCGGTCGCGCGACCCGCACCCGACTCCGACATCAACGTCACGGGCGAGCCCTTCAAGGGCACCGACGCCCAGGGGCGGGTCCGGGGCTTCGTCGACGCGCACGACCACCTGATGTCCAACGAGGGATTCGGCGGCCGGCTCATCTGCGGCAAGCCGTTCTCCGAGGCGGGGGTGGCCGACGCGCTCAAGGACTGCCCCGAGCACTACCCCGACGGCACTCTCGCGATCTTCGACTTCATCACCAAGGGCGGTGACGGCAAGCACGACCCGAACGGCTGGCCGACCTTCAAGGACTGGCCCGCCCACGACTCGCTGACCCACCAGCAGAACTACTACGCCTGGGTCGAGCGGGCCTGGCGCGGCGGTCAGCGCGTGCTCGTGAACGACCTCGTCACCAACGGCGTCATCTGCTCGGTCTACTTCTTCAAGGACCGCGGCTGCGACGAGATGACCGCCATCCGGCTCGAAGCCCAGAAGACCTACGACATGCAGGCCTACATCGACAAGATGTACGGCGGCCCGGGCAAGGGCTGGTTCCGGATCGTCACCGACTCCGCGCAGGCCCGCGACGTCGTCCAGCAGGGCAAGCTGGCCGTGGTCCTCGGGGTCGAGACCTCCGAGCCGTTCGGCTGCAAGCAGATCCTCGACATCGCGCAGTGCAGCAAGCAGGACATCGACCGCGGCCTGGACGAGCTGTACCGCCTCGGGGTGCGCAGCATGTTCCTGTGCCACAAGTTCGACAACGCCCTGTGCGGGGTCCGCTTCGACGAGGGCGCCCTCGGCACGGCCATCAACGTGGGCCAGTTCCTGTCGACCGGGACCTTCTGGAAGACGGAGAAGTGCACCGGCCCGCAGCACGACAACCCGATCGGACTGGCGGCGGCCGCGCCGGCGGTGCAGAGCAAGCTGCCCGCCGGTGTGGCGGTTCCCTCGTACGCCGCCGACGCCCAGTGCAACACCCGAGGACTCACCGAACTGGGCGAGTACGCGGTGCGCGGCATGATGAAGCGCAAGATGATGCTCGAGGTCGACCACATGAGCGTGAAGGCCGCGGGCCGGTCCTTCGACATCATGGAGTCCGAGTCCTACCCGGGGGTGATCTCCTCGCACAGCTGGATGGACATGGACTGGACCGAGCGGGTCTACAAGCTCGGCGGCTTCATCGCCTCGTACATGAGCGGCGCCGAGGGATTCAGCGCCGAGGCGAAGCGGACGGACGCGCTGCGCGACAAGTACAAGGTCGGCTACGGATTCGGCACCGACATGAACGGTGTCGGCGGCTGGCCCGGACCGCGCGGGGCCGACACCCCCAACCCGGTGCGCTACCCGTTCCGCAGCACCGACGGCGGCTCCGTCATCGACAAGCAGACCACCGGTTCGCGCACGTGGGACCTCAACACCGACGGCGCCTCGCACTACGGTCTGGTCCCCGACTGGATCGAGGACATCCGCCTCGTCGGCGGCCAGGGTGTGGTGGACGACCTGTTCAAGGGCGCCGAGTCCTACCTGACCACCTGGGGGAACTCCGAGAAGCACAGGTCCGGGGTGAACATGGCCACGGGATCCCCGGCCTCGGCGTCCAGCGCGGAGTGGTGGAACCCGTTCGTGAACTACTCCCCGGGCCGGGCCGTGGACGGGGACTCGGGCTCCCGCTGGGCGAGCGAGTGGAACGACAACCAGTGGCTGCGCATCGACCTCGGCTCCGCGAACCGGGTGGGACGCGTCACCCTCGACTGGGAGGCCGCGTACGGGAAGGCGTACCGCATCGAGGTCTCCACGGACGACACGAACTGGCAGACCGTCTGGTCCACGACCGCGAGTGACGGCGGCCTGGACACCGCGCGCTTCTCCGGGGTGTCGGCCCGCTACATCCGCGTCCAGGGACTCCAACGCGCGACGAAGTGGGGGTACTCGCTCCACGAGGTCGGCGTCTACAGCAGCTGATCCCGCCGAGCGGGACTCCAGGGGCCGGGGGGGGGGGGGGGGGGGGGGGGGCGCGGGCGCCGCCCCCCCCCCCCCCCCCCCCCGGCCCCCATCGCACCCCGTACGACGCACCACGCACCACGCACCACGCACCGCGGCACGAAACCGAAAGGAACGCCCATGGCACGGATGCCCTCGGCCGAGCGGCGCCGGCAGCTGACCGAGGCCGCCATCCGCGCGATGACCCGGGACGGCGTCGCCGCGACGACGACCAGGTCGATCGCCGCCGAGGCGGGGGTGTCCCTGAGCGTCTTCCACTACTGCTTCGACTCGAAGCAGGCCCTGCTCGAATCCGTCATCGCGGCGATCACCGACCACAGCGTCACCCTGGTGAAGCGGGCGATCCGGCCGAAGGCGACCCTCCGGGAGACCGTCCGGGCGGGCTTCCAGGCGTACTGGGAGCACGTGTCCGCCCACCCGGGCGAACACATGCTCACCTACGAACTCACCCAGTACGCCTTGCGCCGACCGGACTTCGAGCACCTGGCACGGCGGCAGTACGAACGGTACTGCGACACCTACACCGAACTGATCGAGCAGCTCCGGCCCCACATGGCCTTCGAACTCCGCGTGCCCGTGGCCGTGTTGGCCCGCTATCTGGCCGCCATGACCGACGGGCTGACGCTGAACCACCTCGTCCTCGGCGACGACAAGATCGCGGCGGACATCCTCGACATGATCACCGACCATGTCGCGGGCCTCGTCGGCGACGACCAGGGACCCCGGGGCTAAGGGCTCTTCCGCATGGCGTGGCGCGACATACAGGGTCGAAATCCAGCCATTGAGTGAATTGCATCACTGCGACGCAAGTTGTGTCCCTCTTGTCCGTTTACCGGATCGAACTGTCCGGTCAGGGCAGTACGTTGCAGCTCACTCCATCGAGATCGCTCGATGACCACCGGAAGACCGAGGAAGTATGGCTGGACCGGTCCCGCGCGCCGCACTCGCCTGCGCCCTGGCACTCGCCGCGCTGACCGCCTGCTCGGCGGAGATCGACGCCGAAGGCAACTACGAGGGCGACTACGCCAGGCACCAGCCGCTCTCCGTCGTCGGATATCCCACCACGGGATCGTTGGGGATCACCCAGGAAGTGGTGTGGCGGATCGCCGACGGTGACGTCGACGAGCTGGCATCGCTGGTCTCGGACAAGCAGGGCGAGGACATCCCGGAGAAGACCGCCCAGAACTGGGTCACCGCGTTCCGCAAGGGCGCCGGCGGGCACGTCACCGCGGAGTTCTACGACGAGGGCTCGTACCGGCAGACCGTCGTGCTCTACCTGCACAACACCGGCCAGATCAAAGAACTCTACGTCCGGGCCGTGATGGTGGACCGCAAGGAGGCCTGGCGGGTGCGCATGGCCGAGGCGGACCCCGCCGAAGCCACCGCCGTGGAGCCCTGGATCCCGAAGACACCGGGCGAGCTCGATTCGAGGGTTCCGCGATGAGCGCCCGCCCGAGGACCGCCTTCCTCGTCCGCGTCGCCCTGGTGTCCGTGCTGGCATGCGGCGGTCTCACCGCGTGCGGCGCCGACGAGGAGGACCTGCTGTACGCGACCGACTACGCGAACCACGAACCGCTCGGCGTGGTCGGATACCCCACCTCCGAGTCCCTCCGGATCACCCAGCAGCTGGTCTGGCGGCTCGCCGACGGCAAGGCCGAGGAGGTGGAAGGGCTCGCCGCCGATCCCGACGAGGCGCGAGGGGACGTCGAGCGGACCGCCCGGAACTGGATCCGGTCCTTCCACGAGGGGGCCAAGGGGAAGGTGACCGCGGAGTTCTACGACGAGGGGTCCGTGCGGCAGCTCGTCGTCGTGTACTTCCACGACACGGGCCAGACCAAGTCGTTCACGGTCCACCTCACCGGAATGGCCGGGGAGGACGGCTGGCGCGTGACCATGCGCGAGCCCGACCCGAAGCAGGCCTCCTCGGCGCCCGACTGGGTTCCGCGTACACCCGGGGGCCTCGGCTCGAAAACGCCGCGCTGACCGGGTCCGACGTCATCGCCACGGGGAAGGCGCCGTCCGTGGATCACTCCATCGGACGGCGCCCTCGATGTCCACGGGAGCGAGACCGGGAACGGGAACGCGGGCGGGAGCGGTCGGATCAGGACCGGTCCAGCAGCGTGGTCAGGACCTCGTGGAGGACGGCCGCCGGATCGGCCACCGCCTGCGCCGAGCGCCAGGCCACGAACCCGTCCGGGCGGACGAGGATCGCACCCTCGGGGGTCGTGCCGTGCACCTCGGCCCAGTCGCCGCCGTTCGCCGGGATCAGGTCGGCCTCGGGCCCGGTGCCGATCGCGTACACGTCCAGAGCCAGGCCGAGCTCCTCGGAGACGGATCGCCCCGCGGCCCACCACGGCGTCTCCTCCGAGCACAGCAGGACGAAGCAGCGCTCGTAGAGGTCCACGGTGGACTTGGGCTCCGGATCTCCCGGAGCACAGAGCCACATGTGCGGTGCGCGGCTGCCCGGATCACCGCAGAGCCGCATCCGGTCGGGCACGACCGGCCGGTCCGGGTCGGCTCCGAGCACCGCGCCCCGGTTGTAGCGGTAGCCCATGGCCACGGAGAGCACCCCGCCCTGCCGTCCGCCGGCGCCCGGCGCGCCGTCCGGCAGGGCCGCGGGCACGGATCCGGCGGCGGACGCGGGCTCGGGCTCGGGCTCGTAGCCCGGGTGGCTGTGCTCCGCCGAACGCGCCGAGGCGCGCTCGCTCGTCGCCCTGGCCACCGGCAACCGCTCGGCCTCGTAGGTCTTCAGCAGTCCCGGCCCGGCCGAACCGTCCAGCACGGCGGCGAGCTTCCAGGCGATGTTGTGGGCGTCCTGGATGCCGGTGTTCGAGCCGAACGCGCCGGTGGGCGACATCTCGTGCGCGGAGTCGCCGGCCAGGAAGACGCGGCCGACCGCGTACCGCTCGGCAACCCGCTCGGCGGCGTGCCACGGGGCCTTCCCGGTGACCTCGACGTCCAGGTCGGGGGCACCGACGGCCCGGCGGATGTGCTCGACGCAGCGCTCGTCGGTGAAGTCCTCCAGCGTCTCGCCCCGGTCCGGGTGCCAGGGCGCGTGGAAGACCCACCGCTCGCCGTTGTCGACCGGCAGCAGGGCCCCGTCGGCGTCGGGCTTCGTCAGGTAGCACACGATGAAACGCCGGTCGCCGACCACGTGGGACAGCATCCGGGACCGGAAGGTGATGCTCACGTTGTGGAACAGGTCCCCGGAGCCGCTCTGGCCGATCCGGAGCGCCTCCCGCACGGGACTGCGCGGCCCGTCGGCGGCGACGAGGTAGTCCGCGCGCACCGTGCTGTGCTCCCCGGTCTCCCGGTTCTTCACGATCGCGGTGACCCCGCCCGGGTCCTGGTCGAAGGAGAGGAGTTCGGTGGAGAACCGCAGGTCGGCCCCCAGGGTCGGGGTCACGGACATCAGGACCGGCTCGATGTCGTTCTGGCTGCACAGACACCATGCCGCCGGACTGAAGCGCGCGAGCGCGCCACCCGGGTCGATTTCCTCGAAGAGCCACTCCTGGTCGTCACCGGTCAGCGAGCCGCCCTGCAGGATGCCGTGGTTGTCCGCCAGGACCGAGGCGGCCTCACGGATCCGGTCCTCGACACGGGCGACCCGGAACAGTTCCATCGTCCGTACGTTGATACCGCGTCCGCGTGGGTGCATCGAGGTACCCGCGTGCTTCTCGACCACCATGTGCGGAATGCCATGCCGGCCGAGGAAGAGCGAGGTGCACAGACCCACCAGCGAGCCGCCCACGATGAGGACCGGGACGTGGTGGTCGACGTTTTCCTTCATGGCTCTTCCATGCCCTGTACGAGGCCGCTTCCCTCGCTCGTTCACCCGCTTGGTTCTCTCCTCTCGCGCCGCACGGATTACGGAACGACGATCGGTTCGGGTGACGCCGCCCCGTGGCGACCGTGTGGTCTCGAAGGAGTGTGAAGATGACAACCTTGTCGGAACGGATATCCCAGTCCGCCTTCGACGGCTCGCGGCTTCGGGTCGTGCTGCTGCTGGATCTGTACGACGGTGCGCAGAATCAGTTCCTCGAGGTGTACGAACATCTCCAGAAGCAGGTGTCCTCCGTCCCCGGACACATCAGTGACGAGTTGTGCCAGTCGATCGAGAACCCGTCCCAGTGGCTCATCACCAGCGAATGGGAGAGCGCACCGCGGTTCTTGGCCTGGATCAACAGCGAGGAACACGTCGCGTCGGTGCAGCCGCTGCACGGCTGCGTACGGGACACCCGCTCGCTGCGTTTCAGCGTGCTGCGGGAGATCGGCAAGGGGCCCGGCCCCGGTTCCCCCTCCCGCACCGGCCCGCCCTCCACCGCTCCCTCCGCCGTCGCCTCACCGGACGCCGCGGACCGGGCCCGGGGCAACCTCCAGGTCGCTCCTCGGCGCGGTGACGGAGTGGTCCGGCACGCGCTCACCTTCACCGTGAAACCCGGCAGCGAGCCGGTGGTGGCGGAGCTCCTGGCCGGCTACACCTCCCCGCAGGCCCAGGTCGACGAGAGCACCCGGCTACGCCGCACCTCGCTGTTCATGCACGGCAACCGCGTCGTGCGGGCGGTCGAGGTGGAGGGCGACCTGCTGGCGGCCCTGCGCCACGTGGCCCAGCAGCCCGAGGTACGGGCGTTGGAGGAGGCGATCAACCCGTACCTGGAACAGGACCGGGACCTCAGCGATCCCGGATCGGCGCGGATGTTCTTCACCCGTGCGGCGCTCCCCGCGGTGCACCATGTGGCGGCCGGCGGCCGTGAGAGCGCGGACCTCGGCCGGCACGCCCTCTTCTACCCCGCGAAGGACGGATGCGGCATGGCGCTCGCCCGGCTGCTCGCCGGGCAGGACGAGGCGGCCGTGGACGATCCGACGAGCCCCATCGAGGGCAGCACCGTCTTCCAGCGCGACGACATCGTCGTGCGCCTCCTCGACCTGCGCGGCCCGCTCGACGCGCGCCCCGCACTGGCCCTCGGCGTCGAGGGCGGCCACAAGGCGGCCGTGCTCGCCCGGCTGCTCGACAGCGCCAAGGACGGCGTCCCCACCACCGACCAGGAGATCTCCCGCTTCCTCGCGCGCTCTGAAATGCGCCTGATCACCGACCGGCGTTCGCCGGTCCAAGCCTGAGGAGTTGTCCGTCATGACCGCTCGACTGACCATGGAAGAACTGGCCGCCCTCATGAAGAAGGGGGCCGGCGTCACCGTCGACCCCGCGGCCATGGCGAGCCGCCCCGACTCGGGCTTCGACGAGTGGGGCCTGGACTCCCTGGGACTCCTCGGCATCGTCGGTGAGCTGGAGAACCGGCACAGCAAGCCGCTGCCGGCCGATGCGGACCGGTGCAAGTCCCCGCGCGAGTTCCTCGACCTCGTCAACAACGCCCTGGCGGCCTGACGGCGGCGCCCGGAAGGGCGACGACGCCCTCGAGACCGGCTCCGTGCCGGTCTCGAGGCGTGCGGTCGTATGCCGGCCGGCATCAGCCGGGCACGGTGCACTCGAACGCGTGCAGGTACGCGTTGACCGGCCGGATCTCGCCGATCACCAGTCCGGCGTCCTCCATGCGGGTGCAGAGGCTGGCCTTGGTGTGCTTCGCGCCGCCGACGTTGAGCAGCAGCAACAGGTCCATGGCCGTGGTGAACTTCATCGACGGGGTGTCGTCGACCAGGTTCTCGATGATGACGACCCGGGAACCGGGGCGGGCCGCCTCGACGACGTTGCGCAGGGTCCTGCGCGTGCTGTCGTCGTCCCACTCCAGGATGTTCTTGATGATGTACATGTCGGCGTCGACCGGGATGGCCTCGCGGCAGTCCCCGGGGACGATGTCGGCCCGCGCGGCGAGCGGCCCGTCCTCCCGCAGTCGCGGGTCCGCCTTCGCCGCCACGCCGGGCAGGTCGAGCAGGACGCCCCGTACCGTCGGGTGCTTCTCCAGCAGGCTCGCCAGTACGTGCCCCTGGCCGCCGCCGATGTCCGCGACGACCGAGATCCCGGTGAGGTCGAGGAGCTCCGCGACGTCCAGCGCCGACTGCATGCTGGAGGTGGTCATGGCCCGGTTGAAGACGTGGGCCGACTCGTGCGCGTCCTGGTGCAGGTAGTCGAAGAACCCCTTGCCGTACAGCTCCTGGAAGACGCTGCCGCCGGAGCGGACGGCGTCGTCGAGCCGCGGCCAGGCCTGCCAGGTCCAGGGCTCCGTGCACCACAGGGCGATGTAGCGCAGGCTGTGCGGGTCCTCCTCGCGCAGCAGGTGCGACATCTCGGTGTGGACGAACTTCCCGTCCTCCGTCTCCGCGAAGATCCCGTAGCAGGACAGGGCGCGGAGCAGCCGCTGCAGGGGCAGGGGCTCGGCGTTCACCGCGGTCGCGAGTTCGGCCGCGGTGGCGGGCGACTCCCCGAGGGCGTCGGCCACTCCCAGGCGGGCCGCGGCCCGTACGGCGGCGGCGCAGGCGGCGCCGAAGACGAGCTCCCGCATGCGCATGGCCGGCTGGGGGGTGTGCTGCGGGGACGGGATCGGGGTGGAGGTGGGACTTACCGTGGTCATGAGGCCTCGATTCTGCTGGTCAGGGGGGTCACGCGTCAGCACATCCCGGCCGGCACGGAGGATGCGCAGCGGTTGTTGACGAACTGGTTGCCCGTTCCGGTCCCCTGGTTGGCCAGGTCCGCCGGCTTGTTGTCCCGCACCACGTTGTCCCGGATGACGTTGTCGGTGTTCGTCGCGCCCACGAAGCTCTTGAACAGCAGGATTCCGCCCGACAGCGGGGAGGCTCCGACGTTGCCGCGGATGTCGTTGGAACGGATGACCGTCTCCTCCGCCCCGGTGAGGACGATGCCGACGCCCTGGATGTCGGGGAGGCGGCTGTTGCCCTTGCAGAACTTGTTGTTCTCGTGGATCCGGTTGTTGCGGATCGTCATGTCCCCGGCCCCGGGCTCGCCCTCGTCGCCGACGACGAAGATGCCGCCGCAGTTGCCGGTGAGGTTGTTGCCGTAGACGGAGAGGTTGCGGACGCGCCTGACGGTGACGCCGATCCGGTTGCCGGTCAGCGTGTTGCGGCGGACCACGGCGCCGAGGGTGTCGGTGGCGCCGCCCTCGCGGTCGACCGTGTTGGCGATGAAGAGGCCCGACTCGGCGTTGTCGCGGGCGGTGTTGTCGCGGAAGAGCCCGCGCGTGGACCGTTCCTGGGCGATGCCCCAGGTGCCGTTCCTCTCGGAGATCACCCGCTGGACGCTCAGCCGGTCGGTGTAGGACGCCCAGATGCCGTTGCGCTTGAAGCCCGAGACGGTCAGCGAGTGGATGTCCACGTCGACGACGGGCTGCTCCGCCGTGCCCATGACGCAGATGCCGGTGTCGGCCTGCGAACAGGCGAGCGCCCGGTCGGAGGTCCCGGACGTGGCGGGCTTCGCGGCCGGGTTCGCGGCCGGCTTGGCGGCCGGCGCCTGGGCCGCTCCGGGTGCCGCCGGGGCCGCCGCCCCGGAGGCCGGCGGCGTGACCGGCGCGACCGGCGTGACGGCCGTGACCGGCGGCTTGATCACCGTCCGGGCACCGAACCCGCGCAGGGTGAGCCGCTTGGTGATCAGCACGTTCTCGTAGTAGGTGCCGGGCATCACGGTGATGGTGTCGCCCGGCCTGGCGTAGTCCACCGCGTCCTGGATCGAGTCGCCGGGGTGCACTCTGCGTCCGGCCGCGGCCGAGGACGGCGCGAGCACGCCGAGTCCTGCGGCCATGACGACTGCGATGCACGTGAGGGACTTGATTTGTCGGTTCGTCACGATGCCGAAGTTATGGGCGATTACGACCGCTCGCCACACTGCGCGAGCGGATGGACACACCCCGTGGGCAAACGGCCGCATTTTGACGTCCGGAGGAGTGGATAGTCGTACTCCGGGCGACGGCCGAACGGGGTGACGCCGGATCAGCTACGGCCTCACGGCGTGTCGCCCGGCCCGGACGGACCCCCGGCGGCGCGTCACACGGCGGCGAGACTCGCCGCGCCGAAGGAGACGTCGAAGCGGTCGCACCAGATGGTCACGCTGCTGAAGTCGGCGAGGTTCACGTCGGCGGGGACCGGGTAGTTCTGGTCCCCCTTGTTGCCCTTGAGCTTGCCGAGACTCGTGTGCTTGCCGTCGTCGAAGACGCGCCAGCCCGCCACGCCCTCCTTCACCGGGGCGTCGGTCAGCCACACCCGCAGGTCCGGGCCGTTGCTGGTGTCGAGGTCCGCCAGCCGCAGGGTGTGGGACCCGTCGGGCAGTCGGATGAGTTCCACCGTGCCGGTGGTGCTGTGCTCGTGGCTGATCAGCGTCCCGCGGGCCACGGTCACCGGGGTCGCCGGAGCGCCGGGTACGTCCGCGGAGGCGCCCGGGGCCGACGGCGCGGCGGCGGCCGGGAGCTCCTCCCGGACGGTCTCGTCCTGCCACAACTTCCACGGCTGCAGCCAGTACAGGGCCACCGCCAGTACCACCGCCGCCGCGATCGACGCTCCGCCCCACAGCCGCCCGCGCCGCCCTGTCCGTGTCACTGCCGTTCCCTCTTCCTCGTCCTGCGCCTGTCCCTACGGATTCAACGCGGCCGGGCCGCCGTACGCCAGGCCCGCGCCCATGACGAAAGTCTTACGTCGACCCGCCCGACCGTTGCCCGCCGCTCCGCGTTCGTGCTGGTGGCAGCAGGTTTCCCGGGTTCGGCCGCGATGGGCGACGGGCAACCCGTCGACCGCGGTGCGGGCCGGGGGCAGGCTGAAGCCGTCAGCACGAGGCCAGCACCACAAGGGGAAACCATGCGCAAGATGTTCCGCGGCGCCGCCGCGCTCGCCACCGCCGTCGTCGCCGTGCTCGCCCTCAGCGGCCCGGTCGAGGCCAAGCCGGCCGACGCGTGGGCGGGATGCCCGGACGGGGCGGTCTGCATCTACCCTCAGAACCAGAACCCCGCCGTCAAGCCGACGCACGTCTTCTACTCCTACGGGGCGCACAATCTGAGCAACCAGTTCGGGAACCACTGGGTGCTCAACAACCAGTACGGCGGTGCGACCGCAAATCTGTGCACGGGCTCCGGGGGCGCGGGCTGCGGCAGCCCCATCGCCGCCAAGACCGGTGTCTACGCCGACCTCACGCCCATCAACTCGGTCCGGCTCAACCGGTAGCCGCACCCCCGTCAGGGCGGCGTGCGGAGCCGTCCTCGAGGTGGCTCCGCACGCCCGTGTGCCGGTCGTACCGGTCCGAAGAGGCGGTCGTCCGCCCCACCCCCGCTGTAGCCTGGGCACTCCCGTACCGCTGCCTGGGCGCGCACTGCCATGGGGGATGTCTTGGGGGATCCGGACCACCGGCGGAAGACCGATCGCCAGCCCGAGTCCGACGGCGCCGCGATGCACTTTCCCGCGCAGCTGAGACGTCTGCGGGTGCAACGCGGCCTGTCCCTCGCGGACCTCGCCCGGCAGACGCATTACAGCAAGGGCTACCTGAGCAAGATCGAGACCGGCTCGAAGCGCGTCACCGTCGACGTCGCACGACGCTGCGACGACGTCCTACGGGCCGGGGGTGAACTCGTGCGGATGGTCCGGGAGACGGGGCCGCGTGGCTCCGACGCCGTTGCCACCGGCACCGGCACCGGCACCGGCACCGGCACCGGTGGCAACGGCCCGGGCGACGGCGGTGCGCACGCCGGTCCGCAGGTGGCCGCCGAGTGTCCCTACCGGGGCCTGCCGGCCTTCACCACGCGCGAGGCCCGCTGGTTCTTCGGGCGGGAGCGGGCGACGGCCGAGCTGATCGAGCGGGTCTTCGAACGGATCGGCGACGGGCCGCTGATGCTGCTCGCCCCGTCGGGTGCCGGCAAGTCCTCCCTGCTCAACGCCGGTCTGGTGCCGGCGCTGCGCGGGGGCGACTTCCCGATGCCGGGCTCCGACACCTGGCCGGTGCTGCGGTTCACGCCCACCGCGCACCCGCTGGAGGAACTGCTGGACTGCGCCGCGAAGACCTTGGGCGGGCATCTCGGCGTCACCGCGGACGAGGTACGTGGCCGGCCGCACGCGTTGCTCGCGGCCGTCCGGCGACGTTCGGACGCTCCCCTGGCGGACGGCCTCGACCGGACGCCGCCGCCTTCACGTCCGGTGCTGCTCGTCGACCAGTTCGAGGAGCTGTTCACGCTGTGCGCCGACGAGGACGAGCGACGCGCGTTCGTCCGGGTGCTGTGCGCGCTGGCGGCCGCCCCACCCGAACCGGACGGCCTCGAAGCGGACGGCCCCGAGCAGGACGGTCTCGGAACGAACGGTCTCGGAACGAACGGCCTCGGAGCGAACGGCCCGGAACCGGAGGCCCTCGACCCCGCCGTCGTGGTGCTCGGCGTGCGGGCCGACTTCTCCGGGAACTGCCTGGACCTGCCGGAGCTGGCCCCGGTCTTCACCCGAGGGCTGTTCGTCCTGCCCCCGATGTCCCTTCCGGAATTACGGGAATCCATCACCCGCCCGGCGGACCTCGCCGGCCTGACCCTCGAACCGGGCCTGTTCCCGCTGCTGATGCGCGATGTCGGCCTGCGTGACGATCCGCCCGACCGGATTCCCTCCGGGGTGCTCCCCCTGGTCTCCCACGCCCTGCTGGCGACCTGGGACCAGCGCGAGGGCGCCACCTTGACCGTCGCCGGGTACGAGCGCACCGGCGGCATCCAAGGGGCGATCGCCCGCACCGCCGAGGAGGTGTTCACCCGCCTCTACCCGGCCGAGCAGAACACGCTCCGCCGCGTCCTGGTGCGCCTGGTGCACGTCGCGGACGGTACGGGGGCCACACGCCGGCGGATGAGCCGTACCGCCCTGATGGAACAGCTGGCGGACGCGGGCCCCGCCGCTGCCGCGCTCGACACCTTCGTCCGGGCCCGGCTGATCACCATGGACAGCGACACCGTCGAGATCACCCACGAGGCCCTGCTGCACGCCTGGCCGAGGCTGCGCGGTTGGATCCGCGCCGACCGGGCCGGGCTCCTGGTCCATCAGCAACTGGCCCACGCCGCCGCCGAATGGGAGCGCGAGAGCCGCGATCCGTCGGCGCTGCACCGCGGGACCCGGCTGGAGAACGCCCGGGCCTGGGCCGACGAGCACGACGGCAGGAGCCGGCTCGGCCCGCTGGAGGCCGCGTTCCTGCGGGCGAGCCAGGACGCGCAGGACAGCCGTGAACGGCAGGCCGGGCGCCAGGTCCGGCTTCGACAGTGGACGCTGGCCACGCTCGTGGTCCTGCTGGTCGTCGCCATGGGCGCGGGCGGGCTGGCGTACCAGCAGCGCGCGGGCGCGCTCGGCCAGGAGCGCGTCGCCCGGTCGCGGGCGCTCGCCCTGCAGTCCGCGGCGCTGGTCGTGGGCCAGCCCGAGGCGTCCATGCGGCTCGCCGGTCAGGCGTACCGGACCTCGGCGACGGTGGAAGCCCGCGGGGCGCTGCTGAGCACCCAGTCCCAGCCTTTCGTCGCCCGCCTGGGCGGGCACGGCGGGCCGGTCAACGCGGTGGCCTTCGCGCCGGACAACGGCACGCTGGCGACGGCCGGTTCGGACGGGACGGTGCTCCTGCGGCGGGTGGCCGACCGCCGGACGATCGCGACCTTCTCCCTGCCCGGGCGGGTGCGCGCGGTGGCCTTCAGCCCCGACGGCTCGACGCTCGCGGCCACCTCGACGGACGGTCCGGCCCGGCTGTGGGAGATCGCCGCCGGTGGCGGTCGCGGCACACCGCTCCCGGCGAGTACGGCCGGCGCCCGGGCCGTCGCCTTCGCG
This sequence comes from Streptomyces sp. NPDC048331, assembly GCF_043201215.1. NCBI lineage: Bacteria > Bacillati > Actinomycetota > Actinomycetes > Kitasatosporales > Streptomycetaceae > Streptomyces > Streptomyces sp. NPDC048331. The sequence goes on from NZ_JBICYT010000028.1 coordinate 23,155, forward strand.
CCGGACGGGCGGAGCCTGGCCGTCGCCGGTGCCGACGGGACGATCGGGCTGTGGGACGCCGCCGGGGACCACGGTGCGTTGGCCTCCCTGACCGGTCACACGGGACGGGTCAACGCGTTGGCGTACGCCCCCGACGGCCGGACGCTGGTGTCGGCCGGCGCCGACCGGACCGTACGGCTGTGGGATCCGGTGGCCGCGGGTCCGCTCGCGGTCCTCACCGGGCACACCGACGAGGTGCTGGGCGCGGCGTTCGCCCCGGACGGCCGTACGGTCGCCACCGGGGGCGTCGACCGGACCGTACGGCTGTGGGACGTCGCGGGCCGCCGGACGACGGCCGTCCTCACCGGGCACAGCGACGACGTGAACGGGGTCGCCTACACGCCGGACGGGACGACCGTCGTCAGCGCGGGCGGCGACGGCACGACCCGACTGTGGGACGTGGCCGGGGGCCGGGCGGTGGCGACGCTGGCCGGGCACACCGACTACGTCCTCGGGGTGGCCGTGGACAGCCGTGGCGCCTTGCTGGCCACCGCCGGTTTCGACACGTCGGTGGTGCTGTGGGACCTGCGGGGCGCGGCGCTCACCTCACGGCCGTTCACGGAGATCTGGGACGCCGCGTACAGCCCGGACGGGAAGCGGCTGGCGACCGCGGAGGGCGATCACGCGGTCCGGTTGTGGGACGTGGCGGAGCGCCGGGTCCTGGCCACGTTCGAAGGCCACGGCGAGACGGTGTTCTCGGTCGCGTTCTCCCCCGACGGGAGAACCTTGGCATCGGCCGGTTCCGACGGGACGATCCGGCTCTGGGACACGGGGGGCGGCGCCGAGCCGGCGGTCCTGACCGGCCAGGGCGGGACCGTGTTCGCGGTGGCCTTCTCCCCGGACGGGCGGACGCTGGCCTCGGCCGGATCCGATGGCACCGTCAGGCTGTGGGACGTGGTGGGGCGCCGCCCGCTCGCCGTCCTGGCGGGTCACACGGACTTCGCCAACGACGTGGTGTTCAGCCCGGACGGGCGCACCCTGGCGAGCGCCGGGGACGATCTGACGGTCCGTCTGTGGGACGTGGCGGGGCGTCGCCCGCAGGCCGTCCTCACCGGTCACCGGGGCGCGGTGCGCGGCGTGGCCTTCAGCCCGGACGGGCGGACACTGGCGAGCAGCGGAAACGACGGGACCGTGCGGCTGTGGGACGCGCGGCGCCACCGCTTCCTGGCGGCGCTGACCGGGCACACCGGCTCCGCGCGGGGCATCGCCTTCTCCCCCGACGGCCGCACGCTCGCGAGCAGCGGCAACGACCGGACGGTCCGTCTGTGGGACGTGGCCGGGCGCCGACCGGTGGCCGCGCTGTCCGGCCACACGAACGCGGTGTGGGGCGTGGTGTTCGCCCCCGACGGGCGGACGGTGGCCAGCAGCGGTACGGACGGCACGGTACGGCTGTGGGACCTGGACGTCGAGGCGCGCCTCGCGGTGGTCGACAGGCTGCGGGCGCCTGACCCCGAGGGACAGGACGGGGGTCCGCCCCTCGGGGTCAGGCGTTCGCGATGACGAGCAGGGTGCGTGCCGGGGCCGGGCCCGACAGGCGGCAGCGGTGCGGGACTTCGCCCCGATGGTGGGCGCTCTGGCCCGCGCGCAGGGTCAGCGGTTCCTCCCCCTCGACCTCCAGGACGATCTCTCCCTCCAGGACGTAGAGGAAGTCCTCGCCGGGGTGTTCGAACCAGCCGCGCTCGCCCCGGCCGGGCTCGAAGTGGTGCTCGTAGGCCTCCATCAAGGCGCTGCGCCCGCCGGGGATGAGCACCTGGGCGATCTGGCCCGCGGCCTCGCTCACGCGGATCACCTGGGGGTCGCTCTCGTGGCTGACGGCGCCGGGCCGGTCGGGCGGCCGCAGGAAGGTGCCCGGGGTGACGTCCAGGGCCTCGGCGATCCGGTAGATCGAGCTGAGGCTGGGCGTGGCGAGCCCGCGTTCCAGCTGGCTGAGGAAGGGCTGGGAAAGGCCGGAGCGGGTGGCGAGTACGGCCATGGAGACGCCGCGCTGTTTGCGGCAGCCGCGGATCACCCGTCCGACCTCGATCGCCTCGGGCGTGGGTTCTGGGCGAGACACGCAGGTGAACGTACCTCATGGGGTCCGGCGTGCCCGGGGGCCGCGGGAGGTTTCGCACTGCCGCAACACGCTCGTCATAAGCAGGGTCAATTATTGACCTCACTTATCAACGCGTCGGAACGAACGAGGAGTCGCCCCGTGCACGCCACCCCCTCTCCCCCCGGCCGGGGCCTCGCCGGGCTCGGCCCGGCCCTGGGCGCGGCCGGCGTCGTCCTCGCGCTCTGGTACCTCCTCGCCCACTTCGGCGAGGTCGCCCCGGGACTGCTGCCCACCCCCGGCGAGACCCTGGCCGCACTGGCGGACGGCGCCCGCAGCGGCACCCTGGCCACCGACCTCGGTGCCAGCCTGGCGCGGGCCGGACAGGGCTTCGCGTTGGGCGCCGTCGTCGGCGGGGTGCTCGGCTTCACCACCGGCTACCTGCCGAAGCTGTCCGCCGCCGTCACCCCGGTGATCTCCTTCCTGCGGCCGATCCCGGCCATCGCCCTGGTGCCGCTCGCGACCGCCTGGTTCGGCATCGGCGAGAGCGCCAAGCGCCTGCTCATCGCGTACGCCGTCCTGCTCGCCGTCTGGCTGTACGTCCACGACGGGGTGTCCCGGGTCCCGGTCTCCCATCTGCGCGCGGCCCGGTCGCTGGGGGCTCCGCCGCACCGGCGGTTCACCGAGGTACTGCTGCCCGCCGCCGCCCCCGCCCTGATCGCGGCGCTGCGCTACGGGGCCTCGGTGGCCCTGCTCGCGCTGGTGGCGGCCGAACTGGGCGGCGCCGACAGCGGGTTGGCGTACCGGCTCCAGGTGGACGGCCAGTTCCTGCGGGTGGACCGGATGTTCGCGGGGCTGCTCGTGCTCGGGCTGCTCGGGGTGGCCGTCGACCTCGTACTGGCCGCCGTGGGCCGCCGGTTCGTGCACTGGAGCGCGTCATGAGCCTGGAGGTACGGCTGGAGGGGCTGTCGGCCGGCTACGGGACCGGCGCCCCGGTGCTGGAGCACACCGACCTGGAATTCGCGGCGGGATCCTTCACGGCGCTGCTCGGGCCCAGCGGATGCGGCAAGTCCACGGTCATCAACACGGTGGCCGGCTTCGTACGGCCCACCGCGGGGAAGGTGACGGCGGGGACGGAACCGGTGCGCGGACCGGGCCCGGAGCGGGGTGTGGTCTTCCAGCACTACGCGCTGTTCCCCTGGCGCACGGCCCGCGGAAACGTCGAGTTCGCCCTCAAGCGGCTCGGCCTGCCCCGGGCGGAGCGCAGCCGACGCGCGCTCGCGGCGCTGGCAGAGGTGGGGCTCGCGGACGGCGCGGAGAAGTACCCGGCCCAGCTGTCGGGCGGGATGCAACAGCGGGTTGCGTTGGCCCGGGCGTTGGCCGCCGAGCCCGAAGTGCTGCTGATGGACGAGCCGTTCGGAGCGCTGGACGCGCTGACCCGGACCCGCATGCAGACCCTGCTGCGGGAGTTGTGGCAGCGCCGCGGCACCACCGTCCTGTTCGTCACGCACGACATCGACGAGGCGCTGGCGCTCGCCGGGCGCGTGATCGTCCTCGGCGGGAGTCCCGGGCGGGTGCTCGCCGACCACGCCGTACCCGCCGGGCCGCCCGACCCCGACCTGCGCTCCCTGATCGCCCGCCACCTCGGCTCCGAATGATCCACGCCGATCCCCGGGCGCTTCCCGCTTCCCCTGTCCCCGCTGCTCGCCCTCCTGTCCACGGAAGGACTGTTCACCATGCCCGGACCCCGCGCGGTGGCCGCCGTACTGCTCGCCGTCCTGCTCTTCCCGCTCGCCACCGCCTGCGCCGGCTCCGCGTCAGGCACCCCGGACGATGCCCGCCCGGCCGTCACCCTCGCCACCAGCGACCACCTCGGCGGCGCGCCCGTCCACCTGGCCGAGGAGGACGACCTCTGGTCGGCCGAGGGCATCGAGGCCACCGTCACCACCCGGCCCACCGGCCGGGACGCGCTGAACGCCGTACTCGGCGGTCAGGCCCAGCTCGGCGTCGTCGGCGATCTGCCCGCCGTGACCGCCGCGCTGGGCGGGCGCGAGCTGCGGGTCGTCGCCGACCTGTCCCGGTTCTCGGACTGGCGGCTGCTCACCCGGACCGACCGGCGGATCACCGACTTCGCCGCCCTGAAGGGCCGCAGGGTCGGGGTCCCGCAGGGGACGAACGGCGAGTACGCGCTGTCGCGGATGCTCGCCTCGGCGCAGCTGACCGCGTCGGACGTGACCGTGGTCAACCTGGCGCCGAACCAAGTCACTTCGGCCCTGGCCCGCGGCGACATCGACGCCGGGGTCACCTTCCCCAGCTTCTACGACGCCGCGCGCACCGCCCTGGCCGGCGCCTACGCCGAGCTCCCCTTCACCGGATACACGGCCAGGACCCTCCTCGTCGCCGGCCCGTCCGCGAACGCGGAGAGCACCATCGCGGTCCTGCGTACGCTGCTGCGCGCCCAGCGGGAGCTCGAGGCCGACCCGGCCGGGGCGCGCAAGGCCGTACTCGCCCAGTCCAAGGGCGTCCTGCAGGCCGCCTACGTCGAGACCTACCAGCTCCGCTACTCGTACGGCGCCACCCTCTCCCCCGAGCTGCTGACCCAGTTGGAGGAGGAGGCCGCCTGGGCCAAGGCCGCCCAGAACCTGCCCGGCACCGCCGACCGCGCCGCACTGCTGCGGTACCTGGACTCCGACCCGCTCGCGGCCGTCGACCCGGCCGCCGTCACCGTCCGCTGAACCCACCACCCACCACCCGCACCCGCACCCACATCCTGGAGAGATCCCATGACCGTGACCGTCGACCAGAACACCCTGCGCCGCCGCGGCGTCGGCCTGATCGCCCACGACCCCGCGCGCAGCTACGGCGGCCTCACCCTCTACACGCCGATCACCAGTGCCGGCGAGATCCACCTCGTCGACATCGAGGGCCGGCCAGTCCACACCTGGAACTCCCCGCACCCGCCCGGCCGCCAGGCGCAGATCCTGCCGAACGGCAACCTCTTCTACGCGGCCAAGGACACGAGCGGCCCGACCCTCTTCCCCATCTGGGACGTGTACCACGGCGGCATCTTCCAGGAGCTGGCGCCGGACTCCACAGTCCTCCGCGAGGTGCGGCACCCCCTCCACCACCACGACGCCTCGATCCTGCGCAACGGCAACCTGCTCATCGGAGCCGTGGAGCCGCTGGACCCGGCCGACGCGGCCCGGATCCGGGGCGGCACCCCCGGATCCGAGGCGCCCGACGGGGTGGTCTACGGGGACGTGGTGTACGAGCTGACCTGGGACGGGGAAATCGTGTGGCGCTGGGCCGCCATCGAGCACCTGGACCCGGAGGAGGTGCCGCTGAACCGGCACTTCGCCCGCAACCACTGGCCGATGGCCAACACCGTCAACGAGAGCGCGGACGGCTCGATCGTGGTGGGCTTCCGCAGCGCGTCCACCACCGTGTCGATCGACCGCGCCGACGGGGCGGTGCGGTGGCGCATCGGCCCGGACGTGCTCGCCCAGCAGCACCATCCGCACGAACTGCCCGGCGGCACCCTGCTGGTCTTCGACAACGGAACCTACCGCGACACCACCTCCGTGCCGTACTCGCGGGTGCTGGAGCTCGACCCGCGCACCGGCGAGGAGGTGTGGGCGTACGAGGACAACCCGCCGCAGAACTTCTTCAGCCCGTACATGTCCAGCGCCCAGCGCCTGCCCAACGGGAACACCTTCGTCGCCGAGGGCTCCTTCGGGCGGCTCTTCGAGGTCACTCCTGGCGGGGAGGTCGTGTGGGAGTTCGTGGTCCCGCAGTTCCGCTCCTTCGGGGAGGGCGTGGGCCTGGAGTCCTCGGCCGGCGCCCAGAACTCGGTCTTCCGCGCCTACCGCTACGCCGCCGAGCAGCTCCCCTGGCTGTGAGGCGAGCCCGACTCCCGGCCGGCGCCCCGGCAACACCACTGCCAACTTCTCTTCATACTGCGGTCATTGTATGGCACAGGTGTCAGGCGTAGCGTTTTCGGGAGAATTCGATGGCGGTCCGGAGACGTGACCCCGCATCGGCTTCCTTTCCGAACGCCGAGCAGGAAGGCGCTGTTCCACGTGTCCGTTCCCTCATCGCCTCCGATACCCCTGCACCTCGCCGTCGCTCTCGACGGAGCGGGCCGGCACGCGGCCGCCTGGCGCGAGCCGGGTGCCCGGCCCGCCGAGCTCTTCACCGCCCGCTACTGGGCCGATCTCGCCGCCGAGGCCGAGGCCGGGCTGCTCGACTTCATCACCTTCGGCGACGGCCTCGCCCTCCAGTCCTCCTCGAACACCGCGGCCGACGAGCGCACGGACCGGGTCCGCGGGCGGCTGGACGCGGTGCTCACCGCGGCGCGGGTGGCGCCCCTGACCCGGCGCATCGGGCTGGTCCCCGCCGTGACGGTCACCCACACCGAGCCCTTCCACATCTCCAAGGCGATCGCCACGCTCGACCACGTCAGCCGCGGCCGCGCCGGTCTCCGCGTCCAGGTGTCCGGACTCGCCCACGAGGCACGGCACTTCGGGAGACGGACCGCGCCGTTCACGGACGGGGAGCTGCACGCGGAGGCCGCCGACCACGTGGAGGTGATCCGGCGGCTGTGGGACAGCTGGGAGGACGACGCGGAGATCCGGGACGTGGCCACGGGCCGGTTCGTCGACCGCGCCAAGTTGCACCACATCGACTTCGAGGGCCGTCACTTCAGCGTCAGGGGGCCGTCGATCACCCCCCGACCGCCACAGGGGCAGCCCGTGGTCGGCGCGTCCGGTGCGGGCGAGGCCTCGTACGCGCTCATCGCCCGGTCCGCCGAGGTCGGGTACGTGCCCGCGCACGACGGCGACGGTGCGCGCGCGGCCGTGGCGGCGATCCGGCGGGCCCGGGAGGCGACCGGGCGCGCGGCGGACCCGCTGCACCTGTTCGGGGAGCTCACGGTGTTCCTCGACGCGGACGGCCCGGCCGCCGCCGCACGTCTGGAGCGCCTCGACGCGCGCGCGGGACTCGCACACGGCGACCACGGCGGCCACCGCGAGCACCACGACGGCGACGGCGACGGCCCGGTTTTCGCCGGAAGCCCCGGGCAGCTGGCCGACCTGCTGCTGGAGCGGCGGACGGCGGGGCTGTCGGGCTTCCTGCTGCGGCCGGGCGTGATCGCCCACGACCTGCCCGCCATCACCCGATCCCTGGTGCCCGAGCTCCAGCGGCGCGGGGTCTTCCGACGGGAGTACCGGGCGGACACGCTGCGCGGCCTGCTCGGGCTGGAGCGCCCGGCCAACCGCTACGCACGGCCGGCCGCCTGACCCGCTGCCCGCCCCGGACCCTCCGGAAGGACGAACCATGAGCAGCAAGCCGCTCAAGCACATACATCTCGCGGCCCACTTCCCCGGCGTCAACAACACCACCGTGTGGAGCGACCCGGCCGCCGGCAGCCATATCGACTTCGACTCGTTCCGCCACTTCGCGCGGACGGCCGAGCGCGCGAAGTTCGACTTCCTCTTCCTCGCGGAGGGCTTGCGACTGCGGGAACAGGGCGGCGAGATCTACGACTTGGACGTGGTCGGTCGACCCGACACCTTCACGGTGCTCGCCGCCCTGGCCGCGGTGACCGACCGGCTGGGGCTGACCGGCACCATCAACTCCACCTTCAACGAGCCGTACGAGGTAGCCCGCCAGTTCGCCACGCTCGACCATCTCTCGGAGGGCCGGGCCGCCTGGAACGTGGTCACCTCCTGGGACGCCTTCACCGGTGAGAACTTCCGGCGCGGCGGATTCCTGCCGCGCGAGGACCGCTACTCCCGTGCCCAGGAGTTCCTGGCCGCCGCCACCGAGCTGTTCGACTCCTGGGACGGCTCCGAGATCGCCGCCGACGCGGGGTCCGGCACTTTCCTGCGGGACGCGCGGGCCGGGGCCTTCGCCCATCGGGGCCGGCACTTCGACATCGAGGGTCGCTTCAATGTGCCGCGCAGCCCGCAGGGCCGACCGGTGATCTTCCAGGCGGGTGATTCCGAGGAGGGCCGGGAGTTCGCCGCAGCCGGTGCCGACGCGATCTTCGGCCGCTACGGAACCCTCGACGCGGGGCGGGAATTCTACGCGGACGTCAAGGGCCGGCTCGCCAAGTACGGCCGTACGCACGACCAGTTGAAGATCCTTCCGGCAGCCACCTTCGTCCTCGGGGACACCGACGCCGAGGCCCGGGAGATCGCGCACGAGGTGCGCCGCCTCCAGGTCAGCGGGCAGACCGCGATCAAGTTCCTGGAGCACGTCTGGAACCGGGACCTGTCCGCCTACGACCCGGACGGCCCGCTGCCCGAGGTCGATCCCCTGATCGGGGAGAACACCATCGCGCTGGGACGTGCGAGCGTACGGCAGTTCCGTGATCCGCTCGCCACCGCCCGGCAGTGGCGCGAGCTGGCCCGGGCCGAGAACCTGTCGATCCGCGAGCTGGTCATCGCCACCACGGCCGATCAGACCTTCGTCGGTTCGGCCGCCACCATCGCCGAGTCCATCGACGCGCTGGTGCAGGCGGACGCGGCCGACGGCTTCATCCTGGTCCCCCACATCACCCCGGGCGGCCTGGACGGGTTCGCGGACTCCGTCGTACCGCTGCTCCAGGAGCGGGGGGTGTTCCGCACCGAGTACGAGGGCACGACCCTGCGCGACCACCTCGGGCTCACGGTCCCGGCGCCGGCTCGGACAACGGCTCCGACCCCGGCCCCGACGTCGACCCCGACCTCGTGACCTTCCTCGCCCTCCCCCACCCTCCCCGACCTTCAAGGAGTCCGGCCATGCCCGGCATCCCTCTCGGGGTCCTCGACCTCGTCCCCGTCTCCTCCGGTTCCACCGCCGCCGAGGCCCTGCGGCACAGCATCGATCTCGCGCGGCGGGCCGAGGAGTTCGGCTACGCCCGCTACTGGTTCGCCGAGCACCACCTCAATCCCGGGGTCGCCGGGTCCTCCCCGGCGGTGGTGCTCGCGCTGACCGCCTCCGCGACCTCGACCATCCGGCTCGGCTCCGGCGCGGTGCAGCTCGGGCACCGCACCGCGCTGTCGACGGTCGAGGAGTTCGGGCTGATCGACGCGCTGCACCCCGGCCGCGTCGACCTGGGGCTGGGCCGCTCGGCCGGCCGGCCCCGGCCGCCCGAGGGTCCCGCCCCGCGGCCGCCGGTCACGGCGGTCGTGGACGGGTACGCCCCGAACGGGCTGCGGATCCCGGAGCCGTTCTCCTTCGCCCCTCTGCTGGGCCATCCACGGGTGGCCCTCCAGCAGAAGCTGCTGAACCTGCCGGGAGCCCGGCCGCAGGAGTACGGCGAGCAGGTCGACGACGTACTCGCCCTGCTGCGGGGCGAATACCGCTCCCCGGAGGGGGTGGCGGCGCACGCGGTCCCCGGTGAGGGGGCCGACGTGGAGGTGTGGATCCTGGGCAGCAGCGGCGGTGTGAGCGCGGAGACGGCGGGCCGCAACGGGCTCCGGTTCGCGGCCAATTACCACGTCAGTCCGGCGGCGGTGCTGGAGGCCGCCGAGGGGTACCGGGCGGCGTTCAAGCCGTCGGCCGAGCTGGAACGGCCGTATCTGTCGGTGTCCGCCGATGTGGTGGTGGCCGAGGACGAGGAGACGGCGCGCGAACTGGCCACCGGGTACGGGGCCTGGGTGCGCGGCATCCGGACGGCCGAGGGGGCCATCCCGTACCCGACGCCGGCCGAGGCGCGGGCCCTGCCGTGGACCGACGCGGACCGGCGGTTGGTGGCCGACCGAATGGAGACCCGGTTCGTCGGCTCGGCGGGGACCGTCGCCGATCACCTGGAGCGGCTCCAGGAGGCGACGGGCGCGGACGAGCTGCTGATCACCACGATCACCCACGGACACGCGGACCGGGTCCGCTCCTACCGCCTGCTCGCCGAGGAGTGGCACCGCCGGTCGGCGCGCTGACCTGGGCGCCGTGGCACCACGACGCCCGGGCCGAGGGGCCGCGAGGGAGGTTCAGCGCGCCCCGACGCCGGTGCGGCTCATTCCTCGCGCCCCGCCGTCCCCCTGTCCAGAACTCCCGAGACAGCTGCCACGAGTCGGTCGCCCGCACGGTCGACGCTGCCGTTCTGCGCGCTGATCTGGGCGCCTTCCAGGAGGAAGGTGATCTCCGCGGAGACGTCGTCGGGCGCGTGCGCGCCCGCCCGCTCGCACATGGCCGTCAGCCGTCGCCGCTGCCGGGCCTTGTGGTCCTCGATGAGCCGGCGGGCCGCATGGTCGGCGTCGGACAGGCCGGCGAAGGAGTTCACGAAGGGGCAGCCCCTTCGGGCGACGTCGGGCAGCCCATCCGCGACGAACCGTGCCACGGCGAGCACCTGGGCCCGACCGTCGTCCGCGTGCTCGGCCTCCACCCGGTCGAAGGCGGTGGTGTACTCCGCCGCGACGATCCTCAGCCACTCCTCGATCAGCGCGTCCTTGGTGGCGAAGTGCCGGTAGAGCGCCATCTTCGTGGTGTTCGCCCGCTCGGCGATGGCCTGGACCCCGACGGCCCGGACGCCCTCACGGAGGAAGAGTTCCTCGGCCGCGTCGAGGATGCGCTCGCGCGGGGGGAGGCGGGCCACCCTCGTGTCCCGCCCCGGCCTCGGAGTGGTGCCGCTCGTCATGTGTGCCTCGCTTCGGTCGCGCCGGCCGGCGCCTCCCGAGCCATGCTACGTTACCGATCACTCCCGGACGATACCGATCGGTATCGTCCGGGACCGTTGGGTAGCGTAGGGAGAGCGCCATGGAACTGCACGAATACGCCGCATACGACGCGGTGGGACTGGCCGGGCTGGTGGCCCGAGGGGAGGTGACCTCGGCCGAGCTCGTCCGCGCGGCGCAGGCCGCGACGGCGGCCGTGAATCCGCGGATCAACGCGGTCGTGGAGAGCTGGCCCGCGGAGGACTCCCCGACCCCGGGCAGCACCCCGCTCGCGGGCGTGCCGTTCCTCATCAAGGACATCGCCGTGTCCATGCGGGGCAAGCGCGTCGAGCTGGGCAGTCGCCTCGCCGCCGGCAACGTGGCCGCGGCGGACTCCTTCCTGATGCGGCGGTTCCGCCGGGCCGGTCTGGTGACGTTGGGCCGCACGGCCACACCCGAGTTCGCCTACAGCACCACCACGGAGCCGGTCCTGTACGGCCCCACCCGCAATCCCTGGGACCCCACCCGGACACCGGGTGGCTCCAGCGGCGGATCGGCCGCGGCCGTCGCCGCCGGCATCACTCCCCTCGCGCACGCCACCGACGCGGCCGGGTCGATCCGCGTGCCCGCCGCCTCCACCGGGCTGTTCGGGCTCAAGCCCACCCGGGGCCGGGTCTCGCTCGGCCCGGACGCCGACGAGGTGTTCAACGGCCTCGCGGTGCACGGCGGGCTCAGCCGAACCGTGCGGGACAGCGCGGCCCTGCTCGACCTGATCCAGGGCCCGGAGACCGGCGACCCCTACTTCGCGGAGCGCCCCCGCCGCCCGTACCTGGAGGAGATCACCCAGGAGCCCGGCCGCCTGCGCGTCGGCCTGGTCACCACCCCGGGGAACGGGCGCGCCGTGGAACCGGCCGTGCTCAAGGCCACCCTGACGGCCGCCCGGCTGCTGGAATCCCTCGGCCACCGGGTCGACGTCACCACCGTGGATCTCGGCGTGAGCTGGGAGGAGTTCGTCCTGGCCAACGCCCGCCTGTGGTCCGCGAACCTGGTGACCTGGATCGACGGCTTCGCCGCGACCTCCGGCCGCCCCGTGGACGGGTCCACCCTCGAACCGGAGACGCTCACGAGCTACCGGTGGGGACTCGGGGTGAGCGGAGCACAGTTCGTCCACGCCCTCGACGTGCGCAACCGGGTCGCCCGCTCGATCGGCGCCCACTTCGAGACCCAGGACCTGGTGCTGACCCCCACCCTGCCCGAGGCGCCGGTGCCCCTGGGCACCTACGGCCAGGGCGCGGAGGACGCCGACGGGCCGGGCCGGCTGGAGCACCTGTTCCGCCGCTCGCCGTTCACCGCCGCCTTCAACGTCGCGGGGACGCCCGCGATGTCCGTACCGCTCGCGTCCGACCCGGCCACCGGCCTGCCGATAGGCGTCCAGTTCGCCGCAGGCCAGGGACGCGAGGACACCCTGTTCCGGCTCGCCGCGCAACTGGAGCGGGCCGCCCCCTGGAGGGACCGGAGGCCTCCCGTATGGGCGGGCGCGGCCCGTCAGGCCTGACGTGAGCCACCCGCCGCGCGGGGTGCCCGGCGGCGGGCGGTTCGCCGGTCAGCTGTCGCGCACCGCGACGATGCCGTTGAAGACACCGACGTACGCGGTCCCGTCGGGGCCGAGGGTGATCGGCGCCCAGTTGTTGTCGTAGAGCGGACCGGTGCCGGTCAGTTGCCGCCAGCGCCGCTCGCCGGTGCGGAAGTCCACGGCCGTGAGGTACCAGGCGTCGACGCCCCAGACGTTGGGCTCCTTCTCGTAGAAGTAGAGGAGCCCGTTCGCGGTGGAGAGCTTCGGGACCACGGAGGGAGCGCGGATCGCGCTCTCCCAGACCGTGTCGCAGCCGCTGCCGTCGGCCCGCACGTCGATGCGGGCGGCTCCGCCCACAACGGACTTGCCGAGCAGCAGGGTGGTGGGGTTCTCGTAGCCGTAGTTGTTCTCGACGACGATGCTGTTGCCCCAGGTGATGAGGGAGTTGTCGGTGGTCGAGGCGCCGGAGCCGAACACCGGCACCTTGCAGACCAGCCGCCGGTCGGCGGGCACGTCCGCCCCCCGCTTGTAGACCAGGACGTTCATCCGGTCGTCGGCGTTGTCGGTGATGGCGACGTAGCCCTGGCCGAAGAGGTCCGGGGTGGTGCCCGAGCCCTGGTTGACGGAGCCTGGCTTGGCCGCCGTGCCACGGTCGTACGTCTGGCGCCATTGCACCTCGGGGGTGCCGTCGGCGGCGGCGCGGAAGCTGTAGAGCGCGTGGTCGGAGACGATGGAGACACCGTCCTCGGCGACCGAGAAGGAGTTCTGGATCTCCTCGCCCCGCAGTTGTACGGAGCGGATCCGGTCGGTCGTCGGATCCACCGTGCCGACCCGGCCCTGGCGGGTGACCCACCAGATGCGGCCGTCCCAGTCGGGCATCACGGAGGTGACGGGGTCACAGGTGCCGCTGGGCCACAGGTTGGTCCAGGTCACGCAGTCGTGCGGGACCTGCCCGGTGAGGTCCCAGTCGTCGTCGACCGTGAACTTCCAGCTGCCGTCGGGGCTCTGCGCATGGGAGAGGCGCAGGAGGTGCTGGCGGGAGTCGGCCAGCACGGCCCGGTCCTGGTCGTCCAGGTAGAAGTAGGCGCCGCCCGAGGTGTCCTTGAAGATCTTCGCGAAGTCGAGCGTGGTGATCGCCTCGACCGTCGAGGAGCGCTGCGGGAGCTGGAATTCCGCAAGTGTGGCGAGCGTACGGGGCTCCAGGAGCTTGACCTTGAAGCCGGAGAAGGTGCCGCACACCGTGACGAGCCGGCCGGCCGAGTCGAAGGTCGCGGTGGCGCACTCACCGCCGAGGGCGGCGATCTTCTCGCTCGTCACCTTCGGGTTCTTGCCGAGCGGCCCCGACCAGGGGGAGGTGGCGCTGCCCGCCGCGTCGGAGTGCATGCCGCTGCGGCCGTTGGGCGCGAGGAAGGGGTGCTGCGGCGGCGCCTCGCCGGGCAATGGGGTGGCGGCCGCGGGGCTGCCGTCGTAGTGGGTGACGAGGCGGTGACCGGGGGCCTTGGGTATCTCCTCGGCCTGGGCCGGGGAGCCGCCGTACATCACCGTGAGTGCGGCGACGACGGGCAGCACGGCGCAGTTCAGCGATCTTCGGAACATCCGAGCCTCCTCCATGTCTCTCCGTTGTTGACATCGCGTCTGATGTCGCGCCGCCGCCAGACGCTAGATCGCACCGCGCGAGGAGTCCATGGATGGGCGGGATGATTCACGAAGGCGCAACAGTCGATCAAGGATTGAGGCCGGACACCACGTTCGCGGTGGCCGTCAGGCCGTTGTGGATGGTCGTGGCCATGCTGCTGCTCGCGAGGTAGAAGCCGAGCAGTGCGCAGACGACCGCGTGCGAGAACTTGAGCCCGCCGCTGCGCAGGAAGATCCAGGCCAGGATGAGGAGCAGGACGACCACCGAAAGGGAAATCACCATCGAAACCTCCTTACTCGCCGTCATGGTGGCGCAGAAGAGGGTGCCTTCGGGCGAAAGACGTGTCCGCCGTACGGGTGTTGACGGTCCGTGACGGTCGGTCGGTCCTTGACGATCACCTCGTCGACCCGTCGGAGATCGCGGAGGCTCCGCCCCTCGCCGGAACAAAGCACACGAACCCGGGCAGGCCACCGACCGCCGGGCGCAGGGGTCTTGTCGGGCTCCCGCCCACCGTGCCATATATGTCTAGACCAATAAGGAGTCAAGGAAGCCAAGGAAACCGAGGAAGGGACCCCGTGCGACGCAGCGCCCCCACGCTCGCCCTCTGCCTGGCCGTCGCGGGCATCACCGGCCTCACGGCCTGCACCACGCCCGACACCCGACCCCCGCCCGCACCCGCCGGACTGACCGCCCAGGCAGGCAGCGCCACCAGCGTGCACGTCATGTGGAACGCGGCCGCCGACCGGGACGGAGTGACCGGCTACCAGGTCTTCGAGGCCGACCGCCTGGTCCGCGAACTCCCCGCCGAGAAGACCATGGTGGACATCACCGGCCTGGCCCCGCAGACGGGCTACGCCTTCACGGTCCGGGCCGAGGACGCCGCCGGCAATCTCTCCGGCCCCGCCCCGGTCGCCCGGGTGACCACGCCCGCCGCCAAGGCCGAGGACCGCGCGGCCCCCACCTCCCCGGCCACCACCACCGCCCGGGCGACCGGGCCCCGGTCCGCCCGGGTGTCCTGGACGGCGGCGACCGACGACACCGGGATCACCGCCTACGACATCTACCAGGGCGGCGTCCGGATCCACACCACCGGCCCCGGCGAGAGCGCCACCACCCTGGACAACCTCCGGCCCGACACCGTCTACACGTTCACCGTCCGGGCCCGCGACGGGGCGGACAACTCCTCCCCCGACGGCCCGGCGGTGGACGTGACGACCCCGCCCGCCTCCGGCGACGGCCCCGGCACCGCCCCCGCCGAGTTCGCCGCGACCGCCTCCCCGGGCGCCGTCACCCTGACCTGGACCGCCCCGGACACCGGTGGCCGGACCACCGAGTACGAGCTGTACGTCAACGGGGCGCCCACGACCGTCATCCAGTTCGGGGCGGGCGCGGTACCCAGCGGGCGGGCGGAGCACCGGATCACGGTGACCGAGCCGTCCGGCACGGTGTGGGCCGTGAAACTGCGGGCCAGACTCCCCGACGGCAACTGGGGAGCCTTCTCCGCGGAGCGGCGGATCACACTCCTCGCGTGAAAGAAGACACCGATCCGGCTCGAACGGCGCGGCCGCCCGAGAAGATCGCGCACAATACATCCGTGTTCGGTGAGTATTCGTTCCATGACAATCAGGCAGACTCCGCGGCCGGCGATCCCGGGCCGCCCCCCTGCCCGGTGCCCGGCAACCTTCCCGCGGAACCCGCGAGTTTCGTCGGCCGGGAGCACGAACTCCAGCTGCTCGACGACCTCTTGCGAGAACGGAGACTGATCACTCTCACGGGCGTGGGCGGCGTCGGCAAGTCCCGGCTCGCCCTACGAGCCGTCGCCGCCGCCCGCCAGGGACGCCCCGACGGGGTCTGGTGGACGGAGCTCTCCCCCCTGCGCGATCCGAGCCTGCTCACGGCCACCGTCGCCCACACGGTCGGCCTCGCCGACCACTCCCCCCGCCCTCCCGCCGAGGAGCTGTGCGCGTGGATGGCCGACAAGGAGCTGCTGCTGGTGTTGGACACCTGCGAGCACCTGGTGGCCGACTGCCGCCACCTGGTCGGCGAACTCCTGCAGTCCGCACCCGGTCTGACGATCCTGGTCACCTCCCGCGAGCCGCTCGACATGCCGACCGAGGAGGTCGTCGAGGTGCGGCCGCTGCCCTGCGAAGGGACCGACAGCGACGCCCTCGCCCTCTTCCGGGCCCGCGCCCTGGCCGCGACTCCGCGGGCGGACGCCGTCTTCGCCGACCCCGCGCGGACCGCCGTGGCCGCCGAGGTGTGCCGACGCCTGGACGGCATCCCGCTCGCGCTGGAACTCGCGGGCGCCCGGATGCGGTTGTGGAGCCTCGAGCACATGGCCGAACGGATCGGCGCACGCTT
Source organism: Streptomyces sp. NPDC048331 (assembly GCF_043201215.1). Lineage (NCBI taxonomy): Bacteria > Bacillati > Actinomycetota > Actinomycetes > Kitasatosporales > Streptomycetaceae > Streptomyces > Streptomyces sp. NPDC048331. Next base: position 39,429 of record NZ_JBICYT010000028.1, read on the forward strand.
CGAGGTGTTGTCCGACGCCCGGGCCGCGCTGCCGCTGCGGCACCAGACGATGCGGACCACGATCGGCTGGAGCCACGAACTGTGCGAGCCGCTGGAGCGGTTGCTGTGGGCCCGGCTCTCGGTCTTCACCGGTGACTTCGACATCGCGGCGGCGCGCGCCGTCTGCTCCGGCGGTCCGCTGCCCGCCGCCCGGGTGGAGCGCGTACTGGCGGGCCTGGCCGCCAAGTCCGTGGTGCTGCGCACCGAGGAACGCGGGACCGGGCCCCGCTACCGGATGCTGGACACGATCCGCGAATACGGGCGGGACTGGCTGGGCGAGCTCGGCGAGGTGGGGATCGTCACCGACCGGCACGCGCACTGGTACGCGGCGCTCTCCCAGGCCGCCGACCGGGGCTGGCTGGGCCCGGGGCAGGTGGACTGGTACCGCAGGATCACCGCCGAGCACGCGCAGCTGCGTACCGCCCTGGAACACCTGATCGCCGCCGACCCGACGGCGGCGCTGGAGATGGCCGGCGCGCTGTGGTTCTACTGGTTCGCGTGCGGGCACGTGCACGAGGGCCGCGGCTTCCTGGAACGGGCCCGGCGGGCGGCTCCGCGCACCGGGGCCGCGTACAACCAGGCGGTGTGGGCCCTCGGGCTCACCGCGCTGCTCCAGGGCGACATGGACGCGGCCCAGCAGCTCGGCGACGAGTGCGCGCGCGACGCGGCCCGGCTCGCGGACCCGGAGCGGGAGCTGCGCGCCGGCTATCTGCACGCGGTATCCGTCCTGATGCCCGGCGACCCCGTACGGGCCCTGCGGCTGGCCGGTCCCCGGGCCCGGGCGGGGCACGGCGGACGCACCAGCGGCGCGGGCTGGCTCCTGTGCAAGCTGGCCACCGGCTACGCCCTGTGCGACCTGCGGCGGTTCGAGGAGGCGACCGAGGAGGCGCGGTCCCTGCGGGAGGCCTGCGTGGAGCTGGGCGATCGCTGGCTGCGGGCGTACGCGGACTACATCCTGGCGGTGGCCGCGCTGGGCCTGGGCGATCACGGGGAGGCGGCCCGGCACGTACGGGCCATGCTCTCGGGGAAACGGCTGCTCGGCGACCGCTTCGGCATCGCGCTCGGCCTGGACCTGCTGGCCGCGGCGGTGGCCGGGCTGGGCGACGGGGAACTCGCGGCCCGGCTGCTGGGCACCGGGCACGCCTGGTGGCGCACGGTCGGCCGGCCGCAGATGGGCTCGCCCTCGCTGACGGCCCTACGGGACCAGGGCGAGCGGCAGGCCCGCGCCGCGATCGGGGACGCCGCCTACGAGACGGCGTTCCTGGGCGGCACGGCCGCGCCCACCGGCTGAGTCTCGGCCGGTGGGACCGGAGTACGTCCTGAGACCTGGGCTCCCGTCAGTACGGGAGGGGTCTGCCCGACGGTGTGCGCAGGTCCAGGTCTCGGGGGGCGGGCTTCGGGACGGGCTTACGGATCAGCTGCTGGCGCATGCTGCCTCCTCGCTCAGACCAGGGCCGGGCGGCGGGGTTCCACCGTGCGGCTGTCGGGGAGCAGTTCACCGGTGTCGTCGAACATCACGACTCCGTTGCACAGCAGGCTCCAGCCCTGTTCAGGGTGAGAGGCCACGATGCGGGCGGCGTCGTGATCGGCGCTGTCGGCGGTCGGGCAGGGTGGCTGGTGGGAGCACATGGCGCACCTCCTCGCGAAGTGGGGCGGGAGCGCCGGTGGTCACCCGGTCGAATCCGCGATCCACGGTGGCGGTGAGTATTACTGATCGCCGCCCCCGGACGGAACCCATATCGACCGTCCAGTTCAGGGTGTGTATGCCCGCTTACGATGCGCTCATGCCCGCTATCCGGATCATTCATCGCACGTCTTTCGCGCCGGTCCAGGCGTGGTCGATGCTCACGGACTGGGAGCGCCACGGCGCACAGGTCCCCCTCACCCGGACGATCATCGAGACGCCGCCCCCGACCCGCGTCGGAACGATCTTCACCGCGCGCACCGGCGTGAGCAGGATCACATTCGACGACCGCATGGAAGTCGTCGTGTGGCGACCCCCCTCGGAGGGTTCGTCGGGATTGGTCCGGTTGGAGAAGCGCGGACGGACGGTGACGGGCTGGGCGGAGATCGAGATCCGCCCCCTCGCCACGGGCGGCGCGGAGATCCACTGGCGCGAGGAGCTGCGCCTGCGCGGCCTCCCCCGCGCCCTGGATCCCCTGGTCGCGGCCGCCGGCCGACTCCTCTTCGGCCGGGCCCTCACGCGGCTGCTCCGCCCCTGAGGCGGTGGCCTGACAGCAGCCGCGGATCGGGTGCGGGGTACGGGGCGCTCACCCCGTACCCGGCGGGACCCCGCGACTACCGGATCGGCATGCCGGAGATCGTGCGGGCGATCACCAGTCGCTGGATCTCGCTGGTGCCTTCGAAGATGGTGTAGATGGCGCTGTCCCGGTGCATGCGCTCCACCGGGTATTCACGGGTGAAGCCGTTGCCGCCGAGGATCTGGACCGCCTGGGCGGTGACCTTCTTGGCGACCTCGCTCGCGAAGAGCTTCGACATCGAGCCCTCGGCCGACTCGAACGGCCGGCCCGCCACGGCCATCCAGGACGCGCGCCACACCAGCAGCCGGGCCGCGTCGATCTGTGTCCGCATGTCGGCGAGCTGGAAGGCCACGCCCTGGTTGTCGATGATCGGGCGACCGAACTGCGTACGGGTCTTCGCGTAGTCGAGGGCCACCTCGTACGCGGCGCGGGCGGTGCCGACGGCCATCGCGCCGACTGCCGGCCGGGAGGCCTCGAAGGTGGCCATGGCCGCGTTCTTCACCCGCTCGCCGCCACCGCTGCGGGCGCGCTCGTGGGCCCGCGCGAGGCGTTCGTCCAGCTTCTCCTTGCCGCCGAGCAGGCAGGAGCCGGGGATCCGTACGTCCTCCAGCACCACCTCGGCGGTGTGCGAGGCGCGGATGCCGTGCTTCTTGAACTTCTGACCCTGGGACAGACCGGGGGTGTTCGGCGGGATGATGAAGGAGGCGTGCCCCTTGGTGCCCAGCGCGGGGTCGACGACCGCGACGACGATGTGGACGTTGGCGATACCGCCGTTCGTCGCCCAGGTCTTGGTGCCGTTGAGCACCCACTCGTCCTTGGCCTGGTCGTAGACCGCGCGGGTGCGCATGGAGCCGACGTCGGAGCCGGCGTCCGGCTCGGAGGAACAGAAGGCGGCGACCTTGACGTCGTCGGGGGTGCCGTACATCTGCGGGATCCAGGTACCGATCTGCTCCTCGGTGCCGTTGGCCACGACGCCGATGGCCGCGAGTCCGGTGCCGACGATCGACAGCGCGATGCCCGCGTCGCCCCAGAAGAGCTCTTCCATCGCCATCGGGATGCCGAGGCCCGTCGGGTCGAAGAACTGCTGGGCGTAGAAGTCGAGCGAGTAGATGCCGACCTTGGCGGCCTCCTGGATGACGGGCCAGGGAGTCTCTTCGCGCTCGTCCCATTCCGCGGCGGCGGGACGCATCACATCGGCGGCGAAGCCGTGGATCCAGTCCCGCACCTGCTTCTGGTCGTCGTTCAGCTCCATGGTGAACTCCGCCATGTCCCCTCCACCTGTCTGTACTCGTCCCTGCGGAAGTTACTAGCGGTAACCTACGCGAAGGCCACAGTCTGTTACTGACGAGTAAGCACTGTCAAGCACCGCCCGCACCGGCCCTGACGCCGGACGGGGTGACCGGCGATTCGAACGACAGGGTGTGCGGGGTGTTACGTTGCGTGGGCGTCACGCACATCGCAAGGGCGGGGAGAGAAACACGTCATGGAGACCACTCAGCAGGCCGGTGAGCCGGGAGCGGCCGAACGCCGCCGGCGGGAGCTGCTCGAAGCCGCCGACCGGGTCGTGCTCAGGGACGGCCCCAAGGCCTCCATGAACGCGATCGCGGCGGAGGCCGGCATCACCAAGCCCATCCTCTACCGGCACTTCGGGGACAAGGCGGGCCTCTACCAGGCCCTCGCCGTCCGGCACACCGACGCGCTGCTCGACTCGCTGAGGGCCGCGCTGGACGCCCCCGCCGAGCGGCGCCACCGGGTGGAGGCGACCCTCGACACCTACCTCGCCGCCATCGAGGCCCGCCCGCAGGTCTACCGCTTCCTCATGCACCCGGCCGAGGACTCCCACACCGCGGAACGCGGCTTCGACGTCGGCCTGCACTCGGCCCCGCTGCTGCGCAGGCTCGGCGAGGAGCTGGCCGAGGTGATCGGCGAACGGGTGGACCTCGGCCCGGGGGGCGAACGCCTCGCCCGGATCTGGGGCCACGGCATCGTCGGCATGATGCACGCGGCCGGTGACTGGTGGCTGGGCGAACGCCCCTGCGAGCGCGCGGACCTGGTCGCGGGCCTCACCGACCTCCTCTGGGGCCGCCTGGCCACCGCCGGCAACCGCAAGGACGGCCCGGGCTTCTAGCCCGATCCAGCCCCGCCGGCACATCCAGCCTCGGCCGGGCCACCCTCAGCCTCGCCGGCGTTTGAGGCGCGGGGTCCGGGGCGGAGCCCCAGGAAACCCGGCTCCGCCGGGAGGTGCCCCCTGCCTCAAACGCCGGCGAGGCTGGATGGGGCTAGGCTTCGGCTCCCCAGGCCGCCTTGCGGATGGCCCGCCGCAGGCGACGGGCTCGCAGGCCCGTCACGCGGTCCGCGTACACCGTCCCGTCGAGGTGGTCGCACTCATGCTGAAGGCACCGCGCGAAGAACCCCGTCCCCGAGATCCGCACCGCCGCCCCGTCCGACGTGACCCCTTCCACCACCGCGTGGTCGAAGCGGGCCGTACCCGCCTCCAGCCCCGGCAGGGACAGGCATCCCTCCGGCCCCAGGAACTCGTCCCCGTCGGCCGTCACCAACCGCGGGTTGACGATGTGCCCGACGTGGCGGACGTCCTCGTCGTCGGGGCAGTCGTAGACGAACACCCGCTGTCCGACGCCGATCTGGTTCGCGGCGAGCCCGACACCCTCGGCGGCGTACATCGTGGCGAACATGTCCTCGATGAGCCGGTCGAGACCCGGGCCGAATTCGGTGACTTCCGCGCACGCGGAGTGGAGCACCGGATCACCCAGCAGGCTCATGGTGCGGACGAGGCCGGTGGTACCGGGGATGGGGCGCTGTCGCATGGCGGTAAGCCTACGACGGGCGACTATATGAGGAGATCCGCGGCGGGGCGGGGGCGCCGCGGTCAAGGCTCCGGCCGGTACTGGATAGGCTGGGGCCGACCGACGCAAGGAGGACAAGGGACGATGGCAGGCAACACAGAGCCGCTTTCGCCGCGGGCCAAGCTGGCCGTGACGGCGGGCAAGGCCGCGGCGGCGGTGTCGCGGGCCGCGGGACGCGGAAGCGGATCGGTGATCGGTGGCAAGGTCGCACTCAGGCTCGACCCCGATCTTCTCGGCGCGCTGGCGCAACACCTCGATGTCGTCCTCGTCTCCGCGACGAACGGCAAGACCACGACGACCCGACTGATCGCGGAGGCCCTGCGGGCCAGCGGTCCGGTCGTCTCCAACGCCCTCGGCGCCAACATGCCGGCCGGCATCACCTCCGCGCTGGCCGGTGGCTCCGACGCCAAGTACGGCGTCATCGAGGTGGACGAGAAGTACCTGGCCGGAGTGGCCCGGGACGTCACCCCCAAGGTGATCGCCCTGCTCAACCTCTCCCGCGACCAGTTGGACCGCGCCGCCGAGACCCGCATGCTCGCGGAGAAGTGGCGCGAGGGCCTCCAGGGTTCCAAGGCGGTCATCGTCGCCAACTGCGACGACCCGCTCATCGTGTGGTCCGCCTCCTCCTCCCAGAACGTGGTGTGGGTCGCGGCCGGCCAGGAATGGAAGGACGACGCCTGGTCGTGCCCCTCCTGCGGTGGCGTCATGCAGCGCCCCGGCGACGACTGGTTCTGCGGTGAGTGCGGATTCCGGCGCCCGACCCCGACCTGGGTGCTCTCCGGCGACCACGTCCTGGACCCGCACGGCTCGGCCTGGCCGATCCACCTCCAGCTGCCCGGCCGCGCCAACAAGGCCAACGCCGCGACCTCGGCCGCCGTGGCCGCCGTCTTCGGCGTCCCGCCGCAGGTCGCGCTGGAGCGGATGTACCAGGTGCAGGCCGTCGCCGGCCGCTACGACGTGGTGAACTTCCAGGGCCGTGAACTGCGGCTGCTGCTCGCGAAGAACCCGGCGGGCTGGCTCGAAACGTTTTCGCTGATCGATCCCCCGCCGACCCCGGTGATCCTCTCGGTGAACGCGCGCGGCGCCGACGGCACCGACACGTCCTGGCTGTGGGACGTGGACTACCCGCGGCTGGCCGGTCACCCGATCTTCGTGATCGGTGACCGCAAGCTGGACCTCGCGGTCCGCCTGGAGGTCGCCGGCCTGGAGTTCCGGGTGTGCGACTCCCTCGACGAGGCCGTGCAGCTGGCGCCGCCCGGCCAGATCGAGCTGATCGCCAACTACACCGCCTTCCAGGACGTGCGCCGCCGCGTCGGCAACTAGTACCCATAAAGGACAAGAGCATGAGCGACAACAGCCTGCGTCTGGTGTGGGTCTACCCGGACCTGCTGAGCACGTACGGAGACCAGGGCAACGCCCTCGTGGTGGAGCGCCGGGCACGCCAGCGCGGCCTGGACGTGCAGCGCGTGGACGTGCGCAGCGACCAGCCGATCCCCACCTCGGGCGACATCTACCTGATCGGCGGTGGCGAGGACCGGCCGCAGCGCCTGGCCGCGGAGCGCCTGCTGCGCGACGGCGGTCTGGAGCGGGCCGTCTCGAACGGGGCGATCGTCTTCTCGGTCTGCGCCGGGTACCAGATCCTCGGCAAGGAGTTCGTCAACGACCAGGGACAGCGTCAGGAGGGCCTCGGCCTGCTGGACGTCGTCACCGTGCGCGGTGAGGGCGAGCGGTGCGTCGGCGACGTCCTCGCGGACATCGACCCGCGCCTGGGTCTGCCGCAGCTGACGGGTTTCGAGAACCACCAGGGCGTGACCCACCTCGGGCCGACGGCCAGGCCGTTCGCCCGGGTGAGCATGGGCCGTGGCAACGGCACCGGTGACGGCACCGAAGGCGCGTACAACGACACGGTGTTCGGCACGTACATGCACGGTCCCGTGATGGCCCGCAACCCGCAGATCGCGGACCTGCTGCTGAAGCTGGCCCTCGACGTGAACGCGCTGCCGGCCATAGACGACCGGTGGTACGAGGCGCTGCGCGCGGAGCGCATCGCCGCCGCGACGCAGCCCGCCTGAGGCACTGCGGAGCGCTCATCGGGGCGGCCCCGTCATCATCTGTTCGGCCCGGTTTTCCCTAGGGGGAACCGGGCCGACGTGGTTTCGTACGACGAGTACGACCAGCATGTGGAGGATGGTTCAGTCCACCTCTCCACCGCTTGTAGGGTGGCCGTAGTTCCAACCGGACGACGTGGTCCGGTCGTCGGCCCACGTTGCAAAGGTCCGTTCCTGCCATGCGCATAGGTGTGCTCACTTCCGGTGGCGACTGCCCCGGTCTCAACGCCGTCATCCGCTCCGTCGTGCACCGCGCCGTGGTCGACCACGGCGACGAGGTCATCGGCTTCCTCGACGGCTGGAAGGGCCTGCTGGAGGCGGACTACCGCAAGCTCGACCTCGACGCCGTCGGTGGCATCCTGGCCCGCGGCGGCACCATCCTCGGCTCCTCCCGGGTCCAGCCCGCGCACCTGCGCGACGGCGTGGAGCGCGCCCGCGGCCACGTCGCGGACCTCGGCCTCGACGCGATCATCCCGATCGGCGGCGAGGGCACGCTGAAGGCCGCGAACCTGCTGTCCGAGGCCGGTCTGCCGATCGTCGGCGTCCCGAAGACCATCGACAACGACATCGCCTCCACCGACGTCACCTTCGGCTTCGACACGGCCGTCGGAGTGGCGACGGAGGCCCTGGACCGGCTGAAGACCACCGCAGAGTCCCACCAGCGCGTGATGGTCGTCGAGGTCATGGGCCGCCACACCGGCTGGATCGCCCTGCACTCGGGCATGGCGGCCGGCGCGCACGCGATCGTCGTCCCGGAGCGCCCCTTCGACATCGACGAGCTGACGGCGATCGTCGGCGAGCGGTTCTCGGCGGGCAAGCGGTTCGCGATCGTCGTGGTGGCCGAGGGCGCCAAGCCCAAGCCGGGCTCGATGGACTTCGAGGAGCGCGGCAAGGACATCTACGGCCACGAGCGGTTCGCCGGCATCGGCAACCTGCTGGCCGTGGAGCTGGAGAACCGCCTGGGCAAGGAAGCCCGGCCGGTGATCCTGGGCCACGTCCAGCGCGGCGGCACGCCCACCGCGTACGACCGGGTCCTGGCCACCCGCTTCGGCTGGCACGCGGTGGAGGCCGCGCACCGCGGCGAGTTCGGCATGCTGACGGCGCTGCGCGGGACGGACATCGTGATGGTGCCGCTCTCCGAGGCGACCTCGACCCTCAAGACGGTGCCGTCCGAGCGGTACGACGAGGCGCAGACCGTTCTGTGACGTCCCCTTCCGCGACGTCCCTTTTGTGACAGGCCGCCCCCGCGCGCACGAGCGCTCGGGGGCGGCATTACTGTGGTGGGGCATCACGGTCAAGGGAGTGAACAGATGGATCACAGCGGGCACGGCATGGACATGCACATGGACATGGACCTGCCGCCGTTCACTCTCGGGCGCGGGCTGGAGTTCTCCTTCGACGCCTTCTTCCTGATCGGCTCGCTGGTCGGGCTCGCCCTGTACGGGTGGGGCGTGCTGCGGCTGCGTCGGCGCGGGGACTCCTGGCCGCTCGGCCGGACCATCGCCTTCACCGTGGGCGTGCTGACGGTGATCCTCGTGATGTGCACCAAGCTGAACGACTACGGCATGGTCATGTTCAGCGTGCACATGGTGCAGCACATGGTGATCAGCATGGTCACACCGATCCTGGTGCTGCTGGGCGCACCGGTGACGCTGGCGCTGCGCGCGCTGCCGCCCGCCGCCCGCGGTCGCAAGGGGCCGCGCGAGCTGCTCCTGATGCTGCTGCACAGCCGGTACATGAAGGTGATCACCCACCCGGCCTTCACGATCCCGATGTTCATCGCGAGCCTCTACGCCCTGTACTTCACCCCGCTCTTCGACTTCCTGATGGAGAGCCGGACCGGGCACATCGCGATGATGGTGCACTTCCTCGCCGTCGGCCTGATCTTCTTCTGGCCGATCATGGGCATCGACCCGGGTCCGCACCGGCCGGGCTACGTGATGCGGATGCTGGAGCTGTTCGCGGGCATGCCCTTCCACGCCTTCTTCGGCATCGCCCTGATGATGGCGAGCCAGCCGATGATCAAGACGTACGAGAACCCGCCGGCGTCCCTCGGCATCGACCCGCTGCTGGACCAGCAGTGGGGTGGCGGCATCGCCTGGGCCTTCAGCGAGATCCCCTCGGTCCTGGTGCTGATCGCCCTCGTCTACCAGTGGTACCACTCCGAGCAGCGGGCCGCGCGGCGGTCCGACCGGGCCGAGGACCGCAGCGGTGACAAGGAGCTGGCCGCGTACAACGCGTATCTCGCCTCGCTCCAAGCGCGTGGCCAGTAGCGCGACACCGGCTTCGCGCGCCACCATGGGGCATGACCGGATCCGTTAAGGCGATGTGCGTCATGACCTTCGCCGCTCTGGTGGCCGTCGCCGCGTATTCCGTGGCCCTCGGCAGCAACGGCTGGCTGTGGTTCGGCTGGGTGGTGCTGGGGCTGCTGACCGCCGGGATGGCCGCGACACGCAATGTCTGAGTAAGGTCCCTCCCCGCCCCTGCGTCCCGCGGCTCACCGTTCGTAAAATGGCGGTGACAACGGGATATCGACGGGAGCGGCCTGGTGTTCTACCACTTGCTCAAGCACGTGTTGCTCGGCCCTCTGCTGCGGCTGCTGTTCAGACCTCGGATCGAGGGTCTGGAGAACATCCCCGCCGACGGGGCCGCCATCGTCGCGGGCAATCACCTGTCCTTCTCCGACCATTTCCTGATGCCCGCCATCCTCAAGCGGCGGATCACCTTCCTGGCGAAGGCCGAGTACTTCACGGGCCCTGGGGTCAAGGGTCGGCTCACCGCGTTCTTCTTCCGCAGCGCCGGACAGATCCCGGTGGACCGCTCGGGCAAGAACGCCGGGCAGGCGGCCCTGCGCGAGGGCCTGGGCGTGCTGGCCAAGGACGAGTTGCTCGGGATCTATCCGGAGGGCACGCGCTCGCACGACGGTCGGCTCTACAAGGGCAAGGTGGGGGTCGCGGCGATGGCTCTGGGCGCCGGGGTGCCGGTGATCCCCTGCGCGATGGTCGGCACCTTCGAGATCCAGCCGCCCGGGAAGAAGCTCCCGAAGATCCGGCGGGTGACGATCCGCTTCGGCGAGCCGATGGAGTTCTCCCGGTACGCCGGGATGGAGGGCGAGCGCGCCGTCCTGCGGGCGGTCACCGACGAGATCATGTACGCGATCCTCGGACTGTCCGGGCAGGAGTACGTCGACCGGTACGCGGCCGAGGTCAAGGCCGAGGAGGAGGAACAGCGGAAGAAGGCCCGGCGCACCGCGCGCTGAGCCTTCTCCCGCTCGTCGAATCGCTACCGCCGGTCCTTACCGGACGGCGGGGAGCTCCTCCGGCGCCGGGAGGACCGAGGACTCGGCCGGGGCGTCGGACGACAGGGACTTCGCCGCGGCCGGGGCCGGGGCCACGGGGGTGGCGTGCGGGGCGCACGTCACGTCCTTGGCGTCGACCTTGCCGGTGAGCAGGTAGCTGTCCACCCGGGTGTTGATGCAGGGGTTCACCAGGCTGGTGACACCGTGCGAGCCGGCGCCCTTCTCGGTGATCAGACGTGAGCCGGCGAGGCTGCGGTGCAGCTCGACCGCGCCCTTGTACGGCGTGGCCGCGTCCCGCTCGGACTGGACGATCAGTACGGGCGGCAGCCCGCGCTTGGCGCCGACGGCGATCGGGGTGCTCTGCTTGGCCTTCCAGGTCGCGCAGGGCAGGTTCATCCAGGCGTTGGACCAGGTCAGGAACGGGTACTTCTGGTGCAGCTTGGTGTTGTCCCGGTCCCACTTGGACCAGCTGGTGGGCCACTTGGCGTCGGCGCACTCGACCGCGGTGTAGACGGCGTTGCTGTTCTCCGCGGCCGCGTTGCCCTTGGTGTCCGTCATGTCCGGGGCGATGGCGTCGACGAGGGCCTGCTCGTCACCGGCCTCGTACGCCGCCCAGGTCTGGGCGACGGGCACCCAGGAGGAGTCGTAGTACGGGGCGCCCTGGAAGAAGCCGATGAGCTCGGCCGGACCGACGACCCCGCCGAGCGGGGCGGCCTTGGCCTTGGCGCGCAGCTTCTGGTAACGGGCCTCGACCTTGGCGCGGGTGTCGCCGAGGTGGAAGACCGCGTCGTTCTTGGCGACCCAGTCCTGCCAGTCGTTCCAGCGCATCTGGAAGGCGACGTCCTGGCCGAGGTTGGCCTCGTACCAGATGTTGTCCTGCGAGGGGTCCACCACGCTGTCGACGATCATGCGGCGCACATGCGTCGGGAAGAGGGTCGCGTAGACCCCGCCCAGGTAGGTGCCGTAGGAGACGCCGAGGTAGTTCAGCTTCTTCTCGCCGAGGCCGGCCCGGATCACGTCGAGGTCGCGCGCGGTGTTCGGCGTGGTCATGTGCGGCAGCATCTCGCCGCTGCGCTCCTTGCAGCCGTCCGCGTACTCGGCGGCGAGCTTGCGCTGGGCGCGCTTGTCGGCCTCGGAGTCCGGGACCGGGTCGGCCTTCGGAGCCTTGACGAACTCCTGCGGGTCGATGCAGGAGATCGGCGCCGAGTGGCCGACACCGCGGGGGTCGAAGCCCACGAAGTCGTAGGCCTTGGAGGTGTTGACCCACAGCGGGCTCTTGGTGGTGACGCGGCGCGGGAAGCGCATGCCGGAGCCACCGGGGCCGCCGGGGTTGTAGACGAGCGCGCCTTGGCGCTCCTCCTTGGTACCGGTGCTCCCGATCCGGTCGACGGCGATGTCGATGGTCTTGCCGTACGGCTTCGCGTAGTCGAGCGGGACCTTCACCCAGCCGCACTGGATGGGCTTCTCGAAGCCCCAGTCCGCCGGGCAGTCCTTCCAGTCGATCCCGGCGCGGGCGGCGCGGGCCGCGGCGATCTGAACGCCCAGTGCCTCCGGCAGCCTTCCGTCACTGCCGGCCGGGGCAGCCGCGGCCGGCGGGGCCAGCAGCAGGCTCGCCGCGAGTGTGCCGGTGATCAGTGTGGCGGCGCTCCCCAGCGCCGCGTTGCGTATCACGTGGTTGTTCCCCCTGCGTCAGGTACCGCCGTGGGCGGCCGGGTTGGTCGGGTTCGGTCGTCGGCGTGCAGGGGGATCCTGTCGTCTGACCGGGACCCGGCGACAGGGCCCGATCGACTTCTTTGCCAACCCGATAACCGGAAAGGCGTGTACCGCTGAGCGGTGCCTGATGCGTCCCGCTTTCACCACCCGTACCTACGGCAGGCCGCGTCGAGCAGCTCGCGCACCCCCAGCGCGTCCGTGGCGAGGGCCGTCACCAGGACGGCCGGACCGGCCAGCGGCGTGACCGCGGCGAACTCCCCCAGGACCGCCGCGTCGGGCGCGTCCTCACCGAAGGCGGGGTCCACGACCAGGAGTTGGCCGAGCGCCCGGTGCCCGGCCAGGCCCGCCGGCCCGTCCCAGCCGCCGGGCGCGCCGGGACCGCAGGCGAGCTCCTGGTCCAGGAGCGGACGGCCCGCATACTCGACGGCGAGGCGACTGCGCAGCAGGCCCGGAGCCTCCCCGGTGCGGCCCAGCACCTGTTCCTCACGCAGCACCAGCCGTGCCGTGGGGGCGAGTCGGACCCGGGTGCGCACCCTCAGGTCGCTGCCGCGCACCGAGACCAGCGGCTCGGGCAGCCACCGTAGCGACGCCCCGTCCTCCAGGGTGAGGTGTACGTCGTACCGCGCGGGCGCGCCGGTCCGGCCGGGCAGTGCCAGGGTGGCCGCCGCCGAGGCGAGGGAGAGGTGTGCCCCGGGGCCGACGGCGGCCTCGACGGTGAGGTGGTCCCCGCCGAGCGGGGCGCTCATCGCGCCGACCAGCATGACCCCCGCCTCGGCCCGCGACGACGAGCGGGTGCGGCGCAGCGCGAGCGGGCCTTCCCCGGCCAGCAGCGGCAGGGCGGTGCCGCCCCGCCCGTCGGCCACGGCGTGGATGCGGGCGGTGGCCCGTAGTCCCGCGGGAGGCGTCGGTGGTGCGTGTTCGGTCTCCTCGGTGACCGCGGCGCTCACCGCGAGGACCAGGCGGCGATCCGCTCGCGCACCCAGGCGGCGACCGGGCCGACCCCTTCGGGGCCGCGCAGCGACTGGAAGGCGACGGGGAGTTCGCCGCGCTGTGCGGCGGCGTCTCGGGCCATCCGGTCGAGGTCGGAGCCGACATGGGGAGCGAGGTCGGTCTTGTTGACGACGAGCAGGTAGGCGGTGGTGACGCCGGGTCCGCCCTTGCGGGGGATGTCGTCGCCGCCGGCCACGTCGATGACGAAGATCTGGGCGTCGACGAGTCCGCGGGAGAAGGTGGCGGTGAGGTTGTCCCCGCCGGACTCGACCAGGATCAGGTCCAGTCGGCCGGTCTCCCGGAAGGTGTCCTCCAGTTCCTCCACGGCCTCCAGGTTGGCGGAGATGTCGTCGCGGATGGCGGTGTGCGGGCAGGCCCCGGTCTCGACGGCGGTGATCCGCTCGGCCGGCAGCACGGCCTCACGGAGCAGGAACTCGGCGTCCTCACGGGTGTAGATGTCGTTGGTGACGACGGCCATGGACAGTTCGGTGCGCAGCGCGCGGCACAGGGCGGCGACGGTGGCGGTCTTGCCGGAGCCGACGGGGCCGCCGAGTCCGATGCGCAGGGCCCGCCGGGTGCCGTCGGGGCGCAGAGGGTCGGCGCTGTGGCTGTGCCGGTGGGGGTAGGTCACCGCGTGGTCGAGGTGCATGGGGGTCTCCTTCAGGAGGTCAGGAAGCGAAGAGGCGGACCGGCCAGTCGGCATGGACCTCCGCCGAGATGTCCAGCAGCGGCGAGGAGGCCGCGGGCAACGCGTCCGGGCCCTCGGAGCGGGCACGCAGCGCGGCCCGCTCCGCCCGTGCCGCGACGGCGTCGAGTTCGGGGGCGAGCCGGGCCAGGACCCCGCTCGCCTCGAAGGGGTCCAGGCCCAGCAGTCGTACGGTCGCCGTGGCGGGCCCGCCGACGCTCTCGTACGCCGCCACGTGCGCGGCGTCCAGTGGCCCGAGCCCGGCCGCCCGGGCGGTGACGCCGAGCACCACGGGCTGGTGGGCGCCGCGCGGGAACGCCGCCGCCAGGGACTCCAGTTCGGCGGCGGGCCAGGTGGCCCGAGCGGCGCGCAGCAACTGCCGCCCGAGCCGCCGGGCCGCGGTGCGCAGCGCCGGCGAGGGGGTGCGGGCCTCGGCGGCGGCGTCGAGGACGGCCGGGTCGAGCCCGAGGGCGGCGGCCGCGGCGAGCGCGGCGGCGGTGAGGCCGGCAGTGTGCAGCCGGCCCCGGCAGAAGTCCTCCAGGGTGGCGGCGTCATGGATCCGGCCCGCCTTGCAGGCGGCCTCGGCCCCGCCGGAGTGGGCGTGGCCCCCGGCGGGGAAGCGGCCGTCGGCGAGGACGAGCAGCGCGGCGCGGCTCATCGGCAGGGACCTCTTCTCAGAACAGGAAGTAGCGCTGGGCCATGGGAAGTTCCACCGCGGGCGCGGGTTCCACGGCCTCCCCGTCGATGGTGACGGTGAAGGTGTCGGCGTCGACCTCGACCCGCGGCATGGCGTCGTTGCCCCGCATGTCGGCCTTGGTCACCTTGCGGGTGCTCTCGATGGCCACGAACCGCTTGCCGAGCCCCAGCCGTTCGGGCAGCCCGTCGTCGAGCGCCGCCTGGGCGGTGAAGTTCAGCGAGTTGAGGGCGGGGGCGCGGCCGTGGCTGCCGAACATGGGCCGGGGCAGGACGGGTTGCGGGGTGGGGATGGAGGCGTTGGCGTCGCCCATCTGCGCGTAGGCGATCTGGCCGCCCTTGATGACGAGTTCGGGCTTGACCCCGAAGAAGGCCGGGTTCCAGAGCACGAGGTCCGCGAGTTTCCCGGTCTCGACCGAGCCGATCTCGCGGGCGAGCCCCTGGGCGACGGCGGGGTTGATCGTGTACTTGGCG
Source organism: Streptomyces sp. NPDC048331 (assembly GCF_043201215.1). Lineage (NCBI taxonomy): Bacteria > Bacillati > Actinomycetota > Actinomycetes > Kitasatosporales > Streptomycetaceae > Streptomyces > Streptomyces sp. NPDC048331. The sequence goes on from NZ_JBICYT010000028.1 coordinate 54,554, forward strand.
ACGTAGCGGCGGGCGCGGTGGTTGTCGGCGGGGCCGTCGCCGGGAAGGAAGCCGCGGCGCTTCTTCATCACGTGGGCGGTCTGCCAGGTGCGCAGGACGACCTCGCCGACCCGGCCCATGGCCTGCGAGTCGGAGGAGATGATGGAGATGGCTCCGAGGTCGTGGAGGACGTCCTCGGCCGCTATGGTCGAGGGCCGGATCCGCGATTCGGCGAAGGCGAGGTCCTCGGGGACGGCCGGGTTGAGGTGGTGGCAGACCATCAGCATGTCGAGGTGTTCCTCGACGGTGTTGACGGTGTGCGGCCGGGTGGGGTTCGTGGAGCTGGGCAGGACGTTCGGCTCGGAGACCACGGTGATGATGTCGGGCGCGTGCCCGCCGCCCGCGCCCTCGGTGTGGTACGAGTGGATGGTCCGCCCGGCGATGGCGGCGAGGGTGTCGGCGACGAATCCGGCCTCGTTGAGCGTGTCGGTGTGGATGGCGACCTGGGCGCCGGTCTCCTCGCACACGGAGAGGCAGGCGTCGATGACGGCGGGGGTGGCTCCCCAGTCCTCGTGGATCTTGAATCCGAGGGCACCGCCGCGCAGTTGGGAATGCATCCCCTCACGGGACATGGTGTTGCCCTTGCCGAGCAGGCCGATGTTGACCGGGTAGGCCTCCAGGGCCGCGAACATCCGGGCCAGGTGCCAGGGGCCGGGGGTCACGGTGGTGGCCTTGGTGCCTTCGGCCGGTCCGGTGCCGCCGCCGACGAGGGTGGTGATCCCGGAGGCGAGCGCCTCCTCGATGACCGTCGGGGAGATGAAGTGGACGTGGGCGTCGATGGCGCCGGCGGTGACGATCTTCCCGTTGCCGGCGATGATCTCGGTCTCGGGGCCGATGACCAGTGCGGGGTCGACCCCGTCCATGGTGTCGGGGTTGCCGGCCTTGCCGATGCCGCAGATCCGGCCGTCGCGGATGCCGAGGTCGGCCTTGACGATCCCCCAGTGGTCGAGGACGACGACGCCGGTGATGACGGTGTCGGGGGCGCCCTCGGCCCGGGTGGTGCGGGCCTGCCCCATGGATTCGCGGATCACCTTGCCGCCGCCGAAGACGGCCTCGTCGCCGGCCCGTCCGGGGCCGCCGCCGAGGTCCTGCTCGATCTCGACGAAGAGGTCGGTGTCGGCGAGCCGGATGCGGTCACCGGTGGTCGGCCCGAAGAGGTCGGCGTACACCTGGCGCGAGAGCTCAGCCATCGAGGGGTCCTCCGGTCTCGCCGCGCAGTCCGGGTACGGTGCGCGAGCCCCCCAGGGGGACGAGTTCGACCGCGACCGGGATGCCCGGCTCGAACCGGACGGCCGTTCCCGCGGCGACGTCGAGCCGGAGCCCGTGGGCGGCGGCGCGATCGAAGTCGAGGCCGGGGTTGGCCTCGGCGAAGTGGTAGTGGGAGCCGACCTGGACCGGCCGGTCGGCGACGTTGAGCACGGTGAGGCGGGTGACGGGACGGCCCTCGTTGAGGCGCACCGGGCCGTCCCCGTAGGCGATTTCGCCGGGGATCATGCGGGGGTACTCCGTTTCAGACGATCGGGTCGTGGACCGTGACGAGTTTGGTGCCGTCCGGGAAGGTCGCCTCGACCTGGACGTCGTGGATCATCTCGGGGATCCCCTCCATGACCTCCGCACGGGTCAGGACGGTGCGGCCCGAGGCCATCAGCTCGGCCACGGTCCGGCCGTCGCGGGCCCCTTCCAGGAGGTGCGACGTGATCAGCGCGATCGCCTCCGGATGGTTGAGGCGGACCCCGCGCGCCCTCCGCTTCTCGGCCACGTCGGCGGCCACGTGGATGAGCAGTCTCTCCTGCTCGTGCGGTGTCAGTTGCACTCGTATCACCAAGCTTCCGGGACAAGATCGACAAGGGGCGGGGTGACCCTACCGGCCTTCAACACTTTGTTGACCTGCACATATACGAACCAAGCGAGTCTTGCCCCGCGCGGGGAAAGGCTTTCCACCCCGACCACCGCCGCTTTACCGGATCATGGGTGATCATTGGCGGTCGAACGTGGCCGCCACGCTAAGCGCCGCGCTTTTCCGCCGGGTTAACCCACGTTTCAGGCAGGTACCCGGTTCAACTCCGGTGCCCCAGGCGCCCGATTCCGTATACGGCTCCGCACGCGGATGCCCCATCGAGGAGACAGATGTTCGTCAACCCCGTCCGACACATCACCTTCGACGCCCTCGACCCCTACCGGGTCGCCGAGTTCTGGTCCGCGGTGACCGGCTACACGTTCCATCCCGACGACGTGGAGGGGGACGACGAGGTCCTGCTCGAACCCGGTCGGCCCGGGGTGCCCGGGCTGCTCTTCATCCGGGTCCCGGACACCAAGTCCGTCAAGAACCGGGTCCACCTGGACATCCAACCGCCCACCGGCACCCGGGACGAAACCGTCGAGCGCCTGATCGGCCTCGGCGCGAAGCTCGTCGACGACCGCCGCGACGCGGACGGCGTGGCGGGCTGGGTCGTGCTCGCCGACCCCGAGGGCAACGAGCTGTGCATCGAGCGCAGCGCGGGCGAACGCGGCCTCCGCTGAGCCGTCCCCGGCAGGTCAGCAGCCGAAGACGCTCCGCGCCGGGGCGCCGACGCTCCAAGGCAGCGCGATCCACACCGTCTTGCCGCCGTCCTCGGTCGGGGTGACCGAGAGCCGGCCGCCCGCCTCCACCGCCAGCCAGCGGATGATGACCATGCCCCGGCCGTTGTCCTGCTGGACGGCGGCCGGGAGCCGCTTGGGCCAGCGCGGGTGGCTGTCGGTCACGCCGACCCGCAACCACTCCTGGCGCTCCAGGCGGACGTCGACGGTGAAGGTGGGCGACTGGCCCAAGGTGTGCTGCACGGCGTTGGTGGCGAGTTCCGAGACGATCAGCCGGACGCTGTCGGCGGTGTCGGCGTCATCGGGGAGTCCCCACTCGCTCAGCACCTCCGCGACATAGCGTCGGGCGGTGGCGACCGAGGCGGGATCGCTCGGCAGAGTGACGGATGCTTCCTGGTGATCTGCCATGGCGACGGTCCCTTTCCCACCCGGGGCAAAAGCCCCGGATCTGTGCTGGACGCCAGAGTGCCACTGATAGTGCCGTCACATCTGCCTTTCCCCCAAGATATGCATATATCTGTCGCTCGATGCGGTGAACTCTGCTACGGAAGAGCGTATTTGGACGGCAGACTGGTGCGAGCTGTGCCGGTGGAAGGAGGCGGGTGTGCAGCACGGTCCCGCGGTGCGCCGACGCAAGCTCGGCGAGGAACTGCGTGCCCTGCGCGACCGGTCCGGACTCACCAGTGGTGAGGCGGCCCGGATCATGGGGTGGCACCAGTCGAAGATCAGTCGCATCGAGACAGGCCGCAGCGGCGTGAAGCCGGAGGACATCCGGCTGCTCCTCGACGCCTACGGGGAGATCGTGAGCCCCGAGCAGCGGGCGCTGCTGGAGGCGCTGTCGGCCTCGGCCGCCGGCCCCGGTCCGGCGGGCGACACCGGCCGCGGCCGCCAGTGGTGGCACGACTACCGGGGGCTGTTGCCCCAGGAGTACCGGGACTTCATCAGCCTGGAGGCGGGGGCGCGGTCGGCCCGTACCGTGGAGCTGTCCGTGGTGCCGGGGCTGCTGCAGACCCCCGAGTACGCGCGGGCCGTGACCCGGGCCGCGCTGGGCGGGCTGCCGGAGCCGAAGGTGGACGCGCTGGTCGACGTACGGCTGGCCCGGCAGGCGGTGCTGCGGACCGATCCGCCGCTGGAGCTGAGCGCCGTACTGGACGAGGCGGTGCTGCGCCGACAGATCGGCGGGCCGGGGGTGATGGCCGAGCAATTGCGACACCTGGCGGAGGTGGCGAGGCTGCCCCAAGTGCGCCTGCAGGTACTTCCGTTCAGCGTCGGAGGGCATCTCGGCCTGACCGGACCGTTCGTTATTTTTTCATTTCCGGACATCGCCGATCTGGATGTAGTGGTACTCGACCATTTGACGAGTAGCCTCTATCTGGAGCGGAAGGAAGACCTTGAGGCGTACGGCGCCGCGTTCCGCACCATCCAGGCGCACGCCCTCCCGCCCCAGGACTCGTCGGAACTCATCAGCTCACTCGCTGACGACGCGTAAGGAGGCACCCCCGTGTCCGCAACCCCCTTATCCCCCAGCGGACTTCTGATCAGCGCGCGGTGGCGGCGGAGCAGCCGCAGCACCGGAATGAACAACTGCGTGGAAGCGGCAGTCCTGGACGGCGGTCTGCTGGCCGTCCGTGACTCCAAGCGGACGGACGGCCCGGCCGTGCTCTTCACCGGGCCCGCCTGGACCGGCTTCCTCGCCTCGGTACGGGCCGACGTGTACGCGTAGCCCCGCCCGGGACCACCCGGAGGCGGACGGGACCCCGGAATCGCCCGGGACCCCGCACGTGACCGGGACCCGTGGAGCGCCCAGGACCTCGGCCGATACGGCCTACCGGCCCTGGCCGTCCGTGGCTCCGGCGGGTGCGGTCGCCAGGATCGTCCCGACCGCCCGATCGATCTCGTCCCCCGTGAGATCGGCCCGGGCGGTCAGCCGCAGCCGGGAGATGCCGTCCGGCACCGACGGCGGACGGAAGCACCCCACGAACAACCCCGCCTCGCGGCAGTCGGCGGCCCAGCGCAGTGCCGCCGACGCCGACGGGGCCCGTACCGACACCACGGCCGCGTCCGGCCGGGCCGCGGTCAGGCCGGACGCGGTGAGTCGCCCGTACAACTGGGCGGCCACCTCGCGGGCGCGGTCCGCGCGCTCCGGTTCCCGCCGGAGCAGGCGCAGGCTCGCCAGCGCCGCGCCGACGGCGGCCGGGGCCAGTCCGGTGTCGAAGATGAAGGTGCGCGCGGTGTTGACCAGGTGCCTGATCACCTTGGCCGGACCGAGCACGGCCCCGCCCTGACTGCCCAGGGACTTCGAGAGGGTCAGGGTGGCGACCACATCGGGCGCCCCCGCGAGCCCGGCGGCGTGCAGCGCGCCGCGACCACCCTCGCCCAGGACGCCCAGCCCGTGGGCGTCGTCGACGACCAGGGCGGCGCCCGCGTCCCGGCAGGCGGCGGCGTACTCGGCGAGCGGGGCGGCGTCCCCGTCCACGGAGAACACCGAATCACTGACCAGCAGCGCCCGGCCCTCGTGCGCGGCGAGCGTCTTGCGCGCGGTGTCCGGATCGGCGTGCGGGACCACGGCGGTCTCGGCGCGCGAGAGCCGGCAGCCGTCGACGATCGAGGCGTGGTTCCCGGCGTCGGACACGACCAGCGTGCCCCGACCGCTGAGCGCGGTGACCGCGGCCAGGTTGGCCGCGTAGCCGGAGGACAGGACGAGGGCGGCCTCGAACCCGCAGAAGGCGGCGAGCTCCCGCTCCAGTTCGGTGTGCAGCTCGGTGGTACCGGTCACGAGCCGCGAACCGGTGGCTCCGGCGCCCCAGGTCTCGGCCGCCTCCCGCGCCCCGCGGACGGTCTCGGGGTGCAGGGACAGCCCGAGGTAGTCGTTGCTCGCGAGGTCCAGCAGCGGTGACACGGCCGGCCGGGGGCGCAGCGTGCGGACGAGGCCGGCCTCCTCCCGCGCGCGCTCCGCGTCGTCGATCCACGCGAAGACGTCCACCGGGTCGGGAGTGAGCTGGGGCATCGGCACGTCCTCGTGTTTTGTCGGCAGTCCACAGACCTGCCCCGACCCTAGCTCGCGCGACCGCTGCGCCAGGTGTGGTGATACACACACACCCATCCGGCCATGTTGTGCGATCTCTCCTTGGCCGGGGGCGGGGGTGTGGGACAGGATCGGGTCCATGGACCTGCTGAACACCCTGGTGGACAAGGGGCTGCGGCGCGAGCTGCCGACCCGCGAAGAAGCGCTCGCCGTACTGGCGACTTCTGACGACGAACTGCTCGACGTGGTGGCCGCGGCCGGCAAGGTGCGCCGCCAGTGGTTCGGGCGTCGCGTCAAGCTGAACTACCTGGTCAACCTGAAGTCGGGCCTGTGCCCCGAGGACTGCTCCTACTGTTCCCAGCGTCTGGGATCGACGGCCGGGATCCTCAAGTACACCTGGCTGAAGCCCGAGGAGGCCTCGCAGGCCGCCGCCGCCGGCGTCGCGGGCGGCGCGAAGCGGGTCTGTCTGGTCGCCAGCGGCCGCGGGCCGACGGACCGGGACGTGGACCGCGTCGGCAAGACGATCGCGGCGATCAAGGAGCAGAACGAGGGCGTCGAGGTCTGCGCGTGCCTCGGTCTGCTCTCGGACGGCCAGGCGGAGCGACTGCGGGACGCGGGCGCGGACGCGTACAACCACAACCTCAACACGTCCGAGGCGACGTACGGGCAGATCACCAAGACCCACACCTACGCGGACCGCGTCGACACCGTGCAGAAGGCGCACGGCGCCGGTCTGTCCGCGTGCTCGGGTCTGATCGCGGGCATGGGCGAGAGCGACGAGGACCTCGTCGACGTCGTCTTCTCGCTGCGCGAGCTGGACGCGGACTCGGTGCCGGTCAACTTCCTGATCCCGTTCGAGGGCACCCCGCTGGCCAAGGAGTGGAACCTCACCCCGCAGCGCTGCCTGCGCATCCTGGCGATGGCGCGGTTCGTCTGCCCCGACGTCGAGGTCCGCCTCGCGGGCGGGCGCGAGGTGCACCTGCGCTCGATGCAGCCGCTGGCCCTGCACATCGTCAACTCGATCTTCCTCGGCGACTACCTGACCAGTGAGGGTCAGGCCGGTCAGGCCGACCTGGACATGATCGCGGATGCCGGTTTCGAGGTGGAGGGTGCCGGTACGTCGACCCTTCCCGCGCACCGCTCCGACGTGGCGGCCGCCGCCACCGGCGGGGGCTGCGGTTCGAACGGCGGCGCCTCGCTCTGCGGTTCGGGCGCGCCCGCCGACGGCGACGAGGCCGCGGGCTGCGGCTCGGCGTGCGGCGGCTGCTCCGGCCACGCGCCGGCGGCCGCGACGCCCGCACCGGTCCAGGCCGAGGCCGGCGAGGTCCGCCCGGAGTTGGTGGCGGTCCGCCGCCGCGGCGCGGGGACGGACGTCGCCCCCAATGCCTGATCAGCGTGCACCGCTGTCGGCCGGCGCGGAACTGCTCGCGCTGGACCGGCAGCACGTCTGGCACCCGTACGGCCCGATGCCCGGGCGGCAGGAGCCGCTGATCATCGCCTCCGCCTCGGGGGTCCGGCTGCGGCTCGCCGACCCGTCCCAGGGACACGGTCACGAAGAGCTGGTCGACGGCATGTCCTCCTGGTGGTCGGCGATCCACGGCTACAACCACCCGGTGCTCAACGAGGCCGCCACCGCGCAGCTGGGCCGGATGTCGCACGTGATGTTCGGCGGGCTCACCCATGAGCCCGCCGTCCGGCTCGCCGCCAAGCTCGTCGAGATCACCCCGCCGGGGCTGGAGCACGTCTTCCTCTCCGACTCGGGCTCGGTGTCCGTCGAGGTCGCGGTGAAGATGTGCCTCCAGTACTGGCGTTCGCTGGGCCGGACCGGCAAGACGCGGCTGCTGACCTGGCGCGGCGGCTACCACGGGGACACCTGGCAGCCGATGGCCGTCTGCGACCCCGACGGCGGGATGCACGAGTTGTGGCAAGGTCACCTGCCGCGCCAGGTCTTCGCGGACGCGCCGCCCGCCGGTTTCGACGCGCCCGTGGACCCGGCCTACGCCGACCACCTGCGCGCCACGATCTCCGCGCACGCGGACGAGCTGGCCGCGGTGATCGTGGAGCCGGTGGTACAGGGTGCGGGCGGTATGCGCTTCCACCACCCGGGCTACCTGCGTGTGCTGCGCGAGCTGTGCGACGAGTACGGGGTCCTGCTGATCCTGGACGAGATCGCCACGGGCTTCGGCCGTACGGGCGCGCTCTTCGCGGCCGACCACGCAGGGATCACCCCCGACGTGATGTGCCTGGGCAAGTCGCTGACCGGTGGTTACCTCACGCTGGCGGCGACCCTGTGCACGGAGCGGGTGGCGAGCGGCATCTCCCAGGGCGAGGTCCCGGTGCTGGCGCACGGGCCGACCTTCATGGGCAACCCGCTGGCCACCGCCGTGGCCCTGGCCTCCGTCGAGCTGCTGCTCGGCCAGGACTGGGCGAGGGACGTCAAGCGGATCGAGGCGGGGCTGCGCGAGGGCCTCGCGGCGGCGTCGGACATCCCCGGGGTGAAGGACGTACGCGTCCTGGGCGCCATCGGCGTGGTCCAGCTCGACCACGAGATCGACGTGGTGGCGGCCACCCGGGCCGCGGTGCGCGAGGGCGTGTGGGTGCGCCCGTTCCGGGATCTGATCTATGTCATGCCGCCGCTCGTGACCGGCGACGAGGACGTGGCGCGTATCTGCCGTGCGGTGTGCGCGGCGGCTCAGGAAGGCTGAGATGTCCGTACTGATGGTGTCCGGCACGGGTACCGAGATCGGCAAGACGGTGGTCACGTCGGCGATCGCGGCCGCCGCCGTGGCCGCGGGCCGCTCGGTGGCCGTACTCAAGCCCGCGCAGACGGGTGTCGGCCCGCAGGAGCCGGGGGACGCCGCGGAGGCGGTCCGGTTGGCCGGCTCCTCCGTCACGGCGGTGGAGCTGGCCCGCTATCCGGAGCCCCTGGCCCCGGACACGGCGGCCCGCCGCTCGGGCCTGGCGACGCTCTCCCCGGAGCGGATCGCGGAAGCCGCGGAACGGCTGTCGCGGGACCATGACCTGGTCCTGGTGGAGGGTGCGGGCGGACTGCTCGTGCGGTTCGACGAGGCGGGCAACACGCTGGCCGACGTGGCCGGCCTGCTCGGCGCGCCGACGCTGCTCGTCGCCCAGGCCGGTCTCGGCACGCTCAGCTCCACCACCTTGGCGGCGGAGGCCCTGCGGACCCGGGGGCTGACCGGGCTGGGCGTGGTGGTCGGCAGCTGGCCGGCGAGCCCGGACCTGGCGGCCCGCTGCAACCTGGCGGACCTCACGAAGTCCTCGGGCCTGCCGCTGCTGGGCGCGGTCCCGGAGGGCTCGGGAACCCTCGCGCCGGACCGTTTCCGCGCGGCGGCCCCGACCTGGCTGGCCGAGCCCCTGTCGGGCACCTGGCAGGCGAGCACCTTCCTCGCCACCTGGCCCCCACCCCCGTACACCCCGACCCCGGCAGATCCCGGCCCCGCCGACGCTTGAGGCGCGGGACCCGGGGCGGAGCCCCCGCTCCGTGAACCGCACCGAGTCCAAGCCCCGCCGGCGTTCGAGGCGCGGGGTCCGGGGCGGAGCCCCCGCTCCGTGAACCGCACCGAGTCCAAGCCCCGCCGGCGCTCGAAGCGCGGGACCCGGGGCGGAGCCCCCGCTCCGTGAACCGCACCGAGTCCAAGCCCCGCCGGCGCTTGAGGCGCGGGACCCGGGGCGGAGCCCCGAATCCTCGAGCCGCACCACCCCCGGCCCCGCCACCTCCAGCCCGGCAGATCCCAGCCCCGCCGGCGTTCGAGGCGCGGGGCCCGGGGCGGAGCCCCGAATCCTCGGGCCGCACCGCCACGCACCAGCACCGGCACCCGCACCCGCACCCGGCGGCTAGCCGAGCGGCTTCACCCACCGCGTCCACTGCTCCTCCGGCCGATACCCGACCGCCCCCCACACCCGGTGCGCCCGCTCGTTGCGGTCCAACACCATCGCGTCCCCCCGCCGTCCGCCGAGCGCCACGAACCGCTCCTCCGCCGCGGCCAGCAACGCCGCCCCGATGCCGCGCCTGCGGTGCCCGGGGTGCACGGCGAGCCGGTAGAGGTGGCAACGCCACCCGTCGAACCCGGCGATGACCGTGCCGACGAGCTCCCCCTCGCACCTGTCACACCCGGCGCACCGGGCGAGCAGCAGCGCCTCGGGGTCGCGCTCGTGCAGACGCTCGACCCCGGCGAGATCGTCGCTGATACTCGTTCCCTCCGCGGCGGCCTTCCAGAAGTCCAGGACCGCACCCAGGTCGGTGGTCGACGCGGGGCCGATATGAAGATCAGTCATGGCCGAATGCCATCATCCGGCCGCGCTCCACCGAAAGTATGATCCGTTCCCTTTGCTCTTCCTTTACCATGTGGTGAAAGGTCCCTCTTGAGTGAAAGGTGTGAGCGTCCGCCCATGGGCGAGCCTCCCAGTCCCCGACATCCCCGCTCGCGACATATCCGCTCGCGACATCGCGCGATCCCCCGCCTCCTGGCCGATCATGGGACGGAGGTGATCGAACGATGACCGAGGTGCTCCTGCTCGTCGCGGCACTGGCGCTCTGTCTCGTTTGCGGAGTCTTCGTCGCCGCCGAGTTCTCGCTGACGACCGTCGAACGCAGCGAACTCGAACGAGCCGTCGAGCGCGGCGAGCGCGGTGCGGACAGCGCCCTGGCCGCCGTCCGCACACTGACGTTCCAGCTCTCCGGCGCCCAGCTCGGCATCACCGTCACCGGCCTGGTCATCGGCATGATCTCCAAGCCGTCGATCTCCGCCCTGCTCCAAGGCCCCTTCGAGGCCATGGGCCTCTCGGCCGGAACGGCCTCCTCCGCCGCCCTGATCCTCGGCACCGCGATCTCGACCGTCGTCCTGATGGTCGTCGGCGAGCTGGTGCCCAAGAACTGGGCGATCTCCTCCCCGCTCGCGATCGCCAAGCGCGTCGCGACCATGCAGCGGGTCTTCAGCCGGGCGTTCAGGCCCCTGATCAGCCACCTCAACACCACGGCGAACCACATGGTGCGCCGCTTCGGCCTGGAGCCGGCCGAGGAGCTGGCCTCCGCGCGCACCCCGCAGGAGCTGGTCGCCCTCGCCCGTCACTCGGCGAAGGCGGGCGCGCTGGAGAAGGACACGGCCGAGCTGTTCGTCCGCACGCTGAACCTCGCCGACCTGACCGCCGAGAACGTGATGACCCCCCGGGTCCAGGTCACCGCCCTCGACGTGCAGACCACGGCCGAGGACGTGGCGAACGCGACGCTGGCCACCGGCCTGTCCCGCTTCCCGGTGTACCGGGGCAGCCTCGACACCGTCGTCGGCACCGTCCACGTCAAGGACGTCCTGGCCCTGCCGGCCGCGGAGCGCCGCCGCCGTCCCGTGTCGCAGCTGCTGCGTGAGCCCCTCTTCGTACCGGAGTCGCTGACCGTGGACCGGTTGCTGGACCGGCTGTCCGGCAAGCAGACGATGGCCGTGGTCATCGACGAGTACGGCGGCACGGCCGGCGTGGCCACGTTGGAGGACATCGTCGAGGAGGTCGTCGGCGAGGTCCGCGACGAGCACGACCCGCACGAGACCCCCGATCTTGCTCCGGCCGGTACGGACGAGGCCGGGCACCTGCTCTACTCCGCCGACGGCGCGGCGCGCACCGACCAGCTCCGGCTGATCGGACTGCGTGTGCCGGACGGTCCGTACGAGACCCTGGCCGGCCTGATAGCGACCGAGCTGGGCCGGATCCCGACGGTCGGCGACCGGATGGAACTGAACGGCTGGCGCCTGGACGTGGTGGACGCCGTCGGGCGTCGGGCCTCGCGTGTGCTGCTGCACGCCCCGGCCGAGCCCGCCGAGGGAACGGAGGAGGTCCGATGACCGTCATCCAGCTGCTGATCGGCCTGGCGACCCTGGTCGTCAACGCCTTCTTCGTCGGCGCGGAGTTCGCGCTGATCTCGGTCCGGCGCAGCCAGATCGAACCGTACGCCGAGCAGGGCGACCGGCGCGGCCGCGCCGTCCTGTGGGGCCTGGAGCACGTGTCGGCGCTGATGGCGGCCGCCCAGCTGGGCATCACACTGTGCACCCTGGTGCTGGGCGTGGTGGCCGAGCCGGCCATCGCACATCTGCTGACCCCGCTGTTCGACCTGGTCGGGGTACCGGCGGGCGTGACCCACGCAATCTCCTTCGTGGTGGCCCTGACGCTGGCGACGTACCTGCACATGCTCTTCGGCGAGATGGTGCCGAAGAACGTGGCGCTGGCCGAGCCCGTGCGCACCGCGCTGCTGCTGGGGCCCCCGCTGGTGACCCTCACACGGGCGCTGCGGCCGGTGATCTTCGCGATCAACGCCTTCGCCAACGCCCTGCTGCGCCTGCTGCGGGTGGAGGTGAAGGACGAGGTGGGCGCGACCTTCACGGACGACGAGCTGGCCCGGATGGTCAAGGACTCCAGCGACGCGGGGCTCCTCGACGACCGGGCGAGCGAGCGCCTGCACGACGCCCTGGAGCTGGGCCGGCGGCCGGTGATCGACGTGGTGCTGCCGGCGGACCGGGTGGTCACGGCCCGCGAGGGCATCACGCCGGGCGGGTTGGAGTTGCTGTCGGCCGATTCCGGGTACTCCCGGTTCCCGGTGATCGACGCCGAGCGCAAGATCCTGGGCTACCTGCACGTGAAGGACGCCCTGGACGCGGACGACGAGGAACGGGACGAGCCCTTCCCGGTGTCGGCGCTGCGGCCGATCGCCCAGGTGCGGGCGGAGACTCCGCTGGACGACGCGCTGACCGCGATGCGGCGCAGCCGTACGCACCTCGCGGCGGTGCTCGGGCCGGACGGCGCGATGACGGGTCTGGTGACGATGGAGGACGTGCTGCGGGAGCTGTTCGGCAGGCCCGCGTCCACGTGATCGTTCGAGGCATGCGGTCCCCGGCCCTACGCGGCCGGGGTACCGCGCGGTAACATCACTCCGCCATGGAGATGAATGCCTCTTACACCAGTTTTGTCGCGATCGGTGACTCCTTCACCGAGGGCATGTCCGACCTGCTTCCGGACGGCTCCTACCGCGGGTGGGCCGACCTGCTCGCCGCCCGCCTCGCCGCCCGGGAGCCGGGCTTCCGCTACGCGAACCTCGCCGTCCGCGGCAAGCTGATCGGCCAGATCGCCGAGGACCAGGTCCCGGTGGCGGCGGCGATGGGCGCCGACGTGGTGACCCTGGTGGGCGGGCTCAACGACGCCCTGCGCCCCAAGGTGGACATGGCTCGGGTCCGCGACCACCTGGAATCGGCGGTGGAGCTCCTCGCCCCCTCCTGCAAGCGCCTCGTCCTGATGCGCTCCCCGGGGCGCAACGGGCCGGTGATGGATCGCTTCCGCCCGCGCATGGAGGAGCTCTTCGCCACCATCGAGGAGCTCGGCGCCCGGCACGGCGCCGTGGTGGTCGACCTCTACGGGGCCTCCGTGCTCGCGGACCCCCGGATGTGGGACGTCGACCGGCTGCACCTGACGGGCGAGGGCCACCGCCTAGTGGCGGAGGCCGTGTGGCAGGCTCTGGGACTGCCCGCCGAGCTGGACTGGCGCACCGAACTGCCGGTGGAGGCTCCCCCCGGCTGGGGCGTGCGCCGGGCCCAGGACCTGATTTTCGCCCGGCAGCACCTGCTCCCGTGGATCGGCCGCCGCCTGACGGGCCGCTCCTCCGGGGACGGCCGCCCGGCCAAGCGCCCCGAGCTGCTGCCCTACGGGGACTCCGCCTCGTAGCAAGCCACAATCCCGAGCGGTGGCCCTACCTGCGTAAACACACAGCCGTGGCCCAAGTAGAATCCCTCCACGTGACTGCCAAGCCCCGCATCCCCAATGTCCTGGCCGGCCGCTACGCCTCCGCGGAGCTCGCCGTCCTGTGGTCCCCCGAGTACAAGGTGACGCTGGAGCGGCGGCTGTGGCTCGCCGTGCTGCGCGCCCAGAAGGACCTCGGTATCGAGGTCCCGGACGAGGCCCTCGCCGACTACGAGCGTGTCCTCGAGACCGTCGACCTCGCCTCCATCGCCGAGCGCGAGAAGGTCACCCGGCACGACGTGAAGGCCCGTATCGAGGAGTTCAACGCCCTCGCCGGTCACGAGCACGTCCACAAGGGCATGACCTCCCGCGACCTGACCGAGAACGTCGAGCAGCTGCAGATCCGGCTCTCGCTGGAACTCGCCCGGGACCGCACGGTCGCCGTCCTCGCCCGCCTCGGCAAGCTGGCCGGCGAGCACGCCGAGCTGGTCATGGCTGGTCGCTCCCACAACGTGGCCGCGCAGGCCACCACCCTGGGCAAGCGCTTCGCGACCGCGGCCGACGAGCTGCTGGTGGCCTACGCCCGCCTCGAGGACCTGCTGGGCCGCTACCCGCTGCGCGGCATCAAGGGCCCCGTCGGCACGGCCCAGGACATGCTCGACCTGCTCGGCGGCGACGCCGCCAAGCTCGCCGACCTGGAGCAGCGGATCGCCGCCCACCTCGGCTTCGCCGAGGCGTTCACCTCGGTGGGCCAGGTCTACCCGCGCTCGCTCGACTACGACGTGGTCACCGCGCTGGTGCAGCTGGCCGCCGCCCCGTCGTCGATCGCGAAGACGATCCGACTGATGGCCGGCCACGAGCTGGTGACCGAGGGCTTCAAGCCCGGCCAGGTCGGCTCCTCCGCGATGCCGCACAAGATGAACACCCGCTCCTGCGAGCGTGTGAACGGCCTGATGGTCATCCTGCGCGGCTACGCCTCGATGACCGGCGAGCTGGCCGGTGACCAGTGGAACGAGGGCGACGTCTCCTGCTCCGTGGTCCGCCGCGTAGCCCTGCCGGACGCCTTCTTCGCCTTCGACGGCCTGCTGGAGACCTTCCTGACGGTCCTCGACGAGTTCGGCGCCTTCCCGGCCGTCGTCGCCCGCGAGCTGGACCGCTACCTGCCCTTCCTCGCGACCACCAAGGTCCTGATGGGCGCGGTGCGGGCCGGCGTGGGCCGCGAGGCCGCCCACGAGGTCATCAAGGAGCACGCGGTGGCCTCCGCCCTCGCCATGCGCGAGCAGGGTGCCGAGCGCAACGAGCTGCTCGACAAGCTGGCCGCCGACGAGCGGATGCCGCTGGACCGGGCCCAGCTCGACGCCCTGATGGCCGACAAGCTGTCCTTCACGGGTGCCGCGGGCGACCAGGTCGCGGCGGTGGTCTCCCGTATCGAGGCGATCGCCAAGCAGCACCCGGAGGCCGCCGGGTACGCGCCGGGGTCGATCCTCTGACCCCCGACGAGCTGAACGCCGCCCGTGACCGCGTCCTCCCGGACGTGGTCGCGGGCGGTCTGCGTGTGCTCTTCTGCGGGATCAATCCCGGACTCCTCTCCGCCGCGACGGGCCACCATTTCGCCCGCCCCGGCAACCGGTTCTGGCCCGTCCTGCACCTCTCCGGCTTCACTCCGCGCCGGCTGGCCCCCGCGGAACAGGAAGAGCTGCTGACCTACCGTCTCGGCATCACCAACGTCGTGGCCCGGGCCACGGCCCGCGCCGACGAGCTGAGCGTCGAGGAGTTCCGCGAGGGGGGCCGCATCCTGACGGCCAAGGTGGAACTGCTGCGCCCCCAGTGGCTCGCGGTGGTCGGCGTCACCGCCTACCGCACCGCCTTCGGCGACCGGAAGGCTCAGATCGGCCCCCAGAACCGGACCATCGGCACCACCCGCGTCTGGGCCCTCCCCAACCCGAGCGGTCTCAACGCCCACTGGACCGCCGAGTCCATGGCCCAGGAGTACGCCCGCCTCCGCACGGCCGCCGAAGCCGCCGAAGCCTAAGGCGGATCGGTGACCGCGACCCCTGCCATCAGCTGGTAGGGGTCCTCGGCGGCCCACTGCGCCACGTACGCCACCAGCCAGTGGGATCCGACCCGCCACAGGTGCACGTGGTCGGTGCTGTCGCCTATCTCCCCCCACGGCTGAGGTATCTCCTCCCCGCCGAAACCGCGGTACCTCAGCGTGCCCAGGGCGAAGACCTGCGGCTCGCCCCACCGGTCGGTCCCGGCCTGGGCGAGCGCCCCGTACTCGGCACCGATCTGGTCGGCCGCCTCGATCCGCCCCGTGCCGTCGTCGTCCCAGAAGTCCTGTGTCCTGGCGAGCTGGACCAGGTGGAATCCCGGGCCGCTGCTGTTTCCTCCGGTCCGGACCGGCTCGGGCGGGAAGTCCTTCGCCCGGAGCCGGTCGATCGTGTCGAGGTGCTCTGCCGTGGTCATACCGTCAGTATCCCGAGGGCCACTGACAACTGGCCCGACGTCACGCGTCCCGTCGGCGCACCGCCAGCCAGCCCCCCAGCACCGCGACCGCCGCCCACAGCGCGAGTACTCCCAGACCGGCCCACGGGCCGAGGTCACCGTACGACTGACTGCGCATCATGGCCTGTCCGGCCCGGTCCGGCATGAACTGCCCGACCCCGCTCGCCGCCGAACCGACGACGAAGGACACCATGACGACGAAGGGTATGAGGATGCTCAGGACGGCCACCCCGCTGCGTAGCACCGCCGTGAGTCCGGCGGCGAACAGCGTCATGAGCGTCAGGTAGAGGCCGCAGCCCACGACGGCCCGCACGGTGCCGGGGTCGCCCAGTGCGAGGGCGCGCTCCCCCATGAACGCCTGGCCGGCCGTGAAGGTCAGCAGCCCGGCGAACTGGCCTACGACGAGGGCGAGCACCCCGAGCATCGCGATCTTCGACAGGTAGAACCGGGTGCGGTCGGGCACGGCGGTGAGGCTGGTGCGCAGGGCTCCGTTGTGGAACTCGGCGGAGAACGCGGTCGCTCCGAAGGCGATGGCCGCTATCTGACCGAAGTTGAGGCCGTAGAAGGCCGCCAGGAGCGGGTCCTCCCCCATGCCCTCGTCGGCCTCCCCCAGCGCCGCGGCCGTCAGCGTCTGGATGCCCACCGTGGCGATGAGGACGGATATCAGTGACCAGAAGGTGCCCCGGAGAGACCGGATCTTGATCCATTCCGAGTGCAGTACGGCGGGGGTGGGCAGAGCGGCGCTCATGGTGAAGCCTCCTGGAAGTGCGGGAGCGGGCGGTCGGTCAGTGGGTCGCTGTGAACTGCGCGTGATCGGCGGTGAGGTCGAGGTAGGCCTGCTCGAGCGAGGCGCGCTCGTCGGACAGTTCCAGCAGGGGGACCCCCTCGCGGGATGCGAGGATGCCGAGCCGCTCGGCCTGTATGCCCTCTACGGTCGATCGCCCGTCGGCCGAGGTCACCAGCTCGAAGCCGTCCCGGGCCAGCGCGGCCCCCAGTCGGACCGGGTCGGAGGTGCGCAGGCGCACCCGGGGGGTGCTGCGGGCGTCGATGAACTCCTCCATCGAGGTGTCGGCCAGCAGCCTGCCCTGTCCGAGCACGATCAGGTGGTCGGCCAGCGCCGCGGTCTCCGACATCAGATGGCTGGAGACCAGGACGGTGCGTCCGTCGGCGGCGAGGGAGCGCATCAGTTCGCGGATCCAGATGATGCCCTCGGGGTCGAGGCCGTTGGTGGGCTCGTCCAGCAGGAGTACACCGGGGTCGCCCAACAGCGCGGCGGCGATACCGAGGCGCTGGCGCATGCCGAGCGAGAAGGACTTGATCCGCCGCTCGGCGACGGAGGCTATGCCGGCCTGCTCCAGGACCGCGTCCACCCTGCTCGGGGGGATGCGGCCGGCGGCGGCGAGCAGGCGGAGGTGGTCGCGGGCGGTCCGCCCGCCGTGGGCCGCCTGGGCGTCCAGGAGGGCGCCGACCCGGTGCAGCGGGTCCGGCAGGTCGAGGTAGTGCCGGCCACCGATCGTGGCCGTGCCGGATGTGGGCCGGTCCAGGCCCAGGAGCAGGCGCATCGTGGTGGACTTGCCCGCGCCGTTGGGACCCAGGAATCCGGTGACCCGCCCGGGCAGTACATCGAAGGTGAGGCCGTCCACCGCACGGTGGGTGCCGTATCGCTTGGTGAGTTCTCGGATCTCGACGCTGTTCATGGCTCAAGACTCGCCGCCGGCCCCACCCCCCTCCCTCCCCCATGCGAGGGTGGCGTCTCCCCCACGTGGGGGAGACGGCCGCGAACAGGGCGCTGTCACCATGGAGTCATGAACCGACTGCTGCGCGCCCCGTTCCAACCGGTGACCTATTCACGCTGGTTGCACCTCTGCGTGCCGCTGCTGCTCCTGGCCGTATGGATGTTCATCATGCCCCGGTGGCCCTGGGTGCCGCTGCTGCTCGTCCTGCCGTTCGGGCTGGTGCCCTGGGTGCGCCTGGCGGAAGGTCTGCAGGCGCGATTCCTGCTCACGCCGTACGACCGCGACTCCTCCGACAGCGCCATAAGCCTCGCTCCGTCGGCCCACTGGGGGGACCGTTGGCGCACCGTGCTGTGGCTGGAGACGCGGATGGTCATCGCGGTCGGTGCGTTCGGCGCCACCGTCTGGCTGTCGGCGATGGCGGTGGAGCTGGTCGCCCTGGCGATCGGGCATCCCCTGGGGTCGGACCTCTTCCTGCCGTTCGTACCGGGGCGCTGGGCCGCCGCGCTGCTGGTGCCCGTGCCGTTGGTCGTCCTCATCGCCATAGTGGCCCTGCTCGGCGAGTTGATCACCGCGGCCGCCACCCGCCTGCTCAGCCCGTCCGCCGCCGAGCGACTGACCGCGCTGGAGGCACGCACGGAGCAACTGCTGGAACGCACCCGCATCGCGCGGGAACTGCACGACTCCATCGGACACGCGCTCACCGTGGCCGTCGTACAGGCGGGCGCGGCCCGCGCCGCGGGTGATGCCGCCTTCACCGATCGGGCACTGTGCGCGATCGAGGAGACGGGTCGGGCCGCGCTGGAGGATCTGGAGCGGGTGCTGGCGGTGCTGCGGGAGTCGGGACAGCCGCCGTCGCAGTGGCCGACGCTGGCGGAGGCCGACCGGCTGCTGGAGTCGGCCCGGGCCTCGGGCTCCGCTGTGGACGCGCAACTGACAGGACCACTGGAGAAGTTGCCGGGCCCGGTCACCCGGGAGGGTTACCGGATCCTGCAGGAGGCTCTGACCAATGTGCTGCGCCACTGCGGTCCCGTACCGGTGCGTGTGCGGGTGGGGATGGCCGCGGGCCGGCTGGACCTGGAGGTGACCAACCCCCTGCCGGAGCGCCCCGCGGTCACGGTCGGCGGGGGCAGCGGGCTGCGCGGTATCCGGGAGAGGGCCGCACTGCTCGGCGGGGAGGCCGAGACCGGTCTGCACGAGGGGGGTTGGAGAGTGCGCGCCCGGCTGCCGCTGGAGCGAATACGCTGACCGGATGCCGGTTACCGTACTGCTCGTCGACGACGAGCCCCTGGTGCGTGCGGGTCTGCGCGCCGTCCTGGACTCCCAGCCCGACATCGAAGTGGTGGGTGAGGCGGCCGACGGAGCCTCCGTGATCCCCCTGGTCCGGCAGTTGCGGCCGGACGTGGTGGCGATGGACGTGCGGATGCCGCTCCTCGACGGGATCGAGGCGACGCGTGCGGTGCTACGGACGGTGGACTCCCCTCCGAAGATTCTCGTGGTGACCACCTTCGAGAACGACGAGTACGTCTACCAGGCGCTGCGGGCCGGGGCGGACGGGTTCCTGCTGAAGCGGGCCCGGCCGTCGGAGATCGTGCACGCGGTTCGGCTGGTGGCGGAGGGTGAGACGCTGCTCTTCCCGGCGGCGGTGCGGGCCCTGGCCGCCGAGTACGGGAACCGGCAGGCGCGGGCGGTGCTGGAGCGGGCCGCCCTGACCGAGCGGGAGGAGGCGGTCCTGCGGCTGATGGCGCGGGGGCTCACCAACGTGGAGATCGCCGCCGAGCTGATCATCGGTACGGAGACGGTCAAGTCCCACGTCAGCGCGATCCTGGCGAAGCTGGGGGCGCGGGACCGGACCCAGGCGGTGATCACGGCGTACGAGTCGGGGTTCGTCTCCCCCGCATGAGGGAAGGTCTGCTTCCGGCCGATGGGGGGCTGCTTCTCGCCGACGCACCATGCGGGCAGTACGATCCGGCTGACAAGCTCGCTACCTGGGAGGACACACGTTGGGGCAGCTGACCGGCGGGGACCCCTCTCTGCTCCGGCGGATCAATTCCGCCGTGGTGCTGCGCGCACTGCGGACGGCCGGATCGCCGACCCTCACCGACCTCACACGGCTGACCGGCCTCTCCCGGCCGACCGTCGAGGGTGTCGTGGAGGGGCTGATCGCCACCGGGCTCGTGGTCGAGGCGGAGGCGGAGGAGGGCGCGCGACGGCAGGGCCGTCCGGCCAGGCGGTTCCGGTTCCGGACCGAGGCGGGGCACCTGCTGGGCATCGAGATCGGCTCGCACCGGATCGCGGTGCTGCTGTCCGGGCTCGACGGTCGTGTCATCGGTGCCGGTACCAAGGACGTCGCGGAGACGGCGTCCGCCGATGAGCGGCTGGAGAAGGTACGTGCGGCCGTCGCCGATCTGCTGCGCCGTGCCGGGGTGCCACGGGACTCACTGCGGGCGGTGGGCGTCGGCAGCCCGGGGATCGTGGAGGCGGACGGCACGGTCCGCCTGGGTACCGCGCTGCCCGGCTGGACCGGGCTGCCGCTCGGGGAGCGGCTGCGGCGCTCGTTCCGCTGCCCGGTGCAGGTGGAGAACGACGCCAACGCGGCTGCGGTCGCCGAGCACTGGAAGGGTGCCGCGCGGGACACCGGCGACATGGTGTTCGTGATGGCCGGGCTGAGTCCCGGCGCCGGCTCGCTGATCGGCGGCAGGCTGCACCGGGGCTTCGGTGGAGCCGCCGGCGAGATCGGCGCCCTGCACCTGCTGGGCCGCGAGGTCACGCCCGAGCGGTTGCTGTCGACCACGGGTGAGCCGCTGCATCCGCTGGACGAGCCCGCCGTCGCCGAGGTCTTCGCGATGGCCAAGCGGGGTGACGAGCGGGCGGTGGCCGCCGTGGAGCGGTTCCTGCAGCGGCTGGTGCACGACGTAGCGGCGCTGGTCCTGGCGATGGATCCGGAGCTGGTGGTCGTCGGCGGCTGGGCGGCCGGCCTGGACGGGGTCCTGGAGCCGCTCCGCCAGGAACTGGAGCGCTACTGTCTGCGCCCGCCGAGGGTGGCCCAGTCGATGCTCGGCGAGGCGGCGGTGGCGACCGGCGCCCTGCGGCTCGCGCTGGACCACGTCGAGGAGGAGCTCTTCGCGGTGGAGAAGACGGTCACGGCCCGCCGCTGACCCCACCGTGCTTACGGTCCGGCACGACGCCGGCACGGCCTCCTCGGGGCGCCCGACCTCATCGGGCGACCCGAGGGCGATCGCCGCGGTCGCCGCGGTCGCCGCGGCCGGATTCCGTGTCAGTCGGTCCAGACGTCCCACCACTGCTGCGACTGGAAGTTCTTCTGCCACAGCTGGACCCGGGCTCCGTTGCCCACGACGTTCGCGTCGCGGTCCATGACGATGTTGCCGCCCCCGTAGAAGCGGGCGTTGTAGAGGGCGCGGTCGCCGGACGGGTGGGACCAGCTCTGCTGGGGGGTGTTGTTGCAGTCCCAGATCTGCACCTTGGTGCCGTTGCGGCCACCGCCGTTGAGGTCGGCGTCCAAGCATTTGCCGGGGAAGCGGTAGCTCTCCAGCGCGCCGTTGTTCCAGAGGTACCAACGCTGCTGGGTGGAGCCGTTGCACTGCCAGATCTGGACGACCGTGCCGTTGCCGCCGCCGTTCGCGTCCACGTCCAGACACTGCGTGGTGGGGCGTTTGGCGAAGTCGTTGGTGATCCGCACGGGCTGGTTCAGTAATCGCTGCGGCGCGGGGGCCGCCACGCCGGCTTCCGGAACGGTCCAGTGCACGGGCCGGGGCACGCTCCGGTCCGGACCGGCATACGTACCGGTGGGGTCTGCTTCGGCGGTTCCGGCGAGAGCGGTGGCGAGGACCGCGACGGTGGCTGCGGAGACCGCCACCGATCGAATGATGCGAGGCACGTTCTTTCCCTCCTGGCTCTTCGGATGCGTGCGGGCGCAGCGGCAGGCCGGGGTGCCACGATGGTGCGAGTGCCGGTGCCACGGGCCGGGAGAAAGCTGACCACAGCCCGAGCCCTCCCTGTCAGGGCGCCTATCGGCCAATGCAGATCGCCGCCGTCGGCGAGCCGACGGCGGCGATGAGCGGAAAGCGGCGAAGGGTCCGGTCAGGAGGCGACGCGCGGCTCGTGGGTGATCTCGACATTGCCCGAGTCGCCGAAGGTGAGGCGGCAGGTGTCGGCGCGGTAGGTGGCCACCGAAACCGCCGCCGTGCCCGCGGTGGTGAAGTAGCGCGTGGTGACCAGGAGCACCGGGGCGCCGGGCAGGCGGTCCAGTTCTTTGGCGTCGTCGGCGCGGGCGGAGCCGAGCTCCACCGAGCGGTCCTGACCGTCGAGCACCAGCCGCTGCAGTTCACGCAGGACGGCGCGGGCGCGGGCCGGGCCGGCCGGGGCCTCGATGGCGGGCAGTCCGGGCACCGACGCGGCGGGGACGTGGAGCAGTTCGGCGGCGACGGCCTGACCGTGGGTGACCCGGGTCCGGCGCACTGTGTGCACCGGCTGGTCGGCGGCGAAGGCGCCACCGGTTCCGAGGAGTTTCGACACCGCGGCGGTCGGCAGGGTCTCGGCCGCGTCCACCGGCTCCCAGCCGTCGACGCTCTCGCCGGGCCAGCTGTGCTGCGCGCTGCCCACGGCGACGCCGACGCGCGGCGGGGCGACGGTGGTGCCCACGCCACGGCGGCGCTGCAACCGGCCTTCGAGCTCCAGTTGCTCCAGCGCCTGACGCAGGGTCGCGCGGGCGACACCGAAACGGGCGGCGAGCTCACGCTCGTTGGGCAGCACCTCGCCGACGGCGAAGTCCTGGTCGAGCGCCTCGCTGAGGACGGTCTTGAGGTGCCAGTACTTCGGCTCCGGTGCCGTTTCGAGCTGCGTGGTCCCCACCCTGACTCCTCCTGCCATCGCCGCACTCGCCGTGTGTTCCAGCGGCAGTTCCGCGCCTTTGTTTATTAAAGGTTCCTGCACTATCCCTGCGACGATAGGACGGCACACCCCCTTGGTCAAGACCAATGCTCGTACCTTTGCCGGGCAGAACGGGCATATGTATCAAGCCGTTCATGGGATGTTCTCGTGGGCACGGAAGGCTTGTAGTCAAGGGCTACCGGACGGTAATCATGGCGGTAGGCATTACTGACATCCTGTCTCGCACGCGTCCAACCGACGAGGAGCAGCATGACCGCCACGGTCTCCTTCACGATCGATTCGCCGCTCGGCCCCCGCCCCACCACCATCGCCTACGAGCGCAAAGGTGCCGGCGAACCCCTTCTCCTGCTGCACGGCATAGGCCACCACCTGCAGGCCTGGCACCCGGTGATCGACATCCTGGCCGCCGAGCACGACGTGATCGCCGTCGACCTGCCCGGTTTCGGCACGTCGGAGCCCCTGCCCCAGGGGGTTCCGTACTCCCTGGATACGGTGGCTCCGGCTCTCGGGGCCCTCTGCACGGCCCTCGGTGTCGAGCGGCCGCACGTCGCGGGCAATTCGCTCGGCGGTCTGCTCGCCCTCGAAATGGGCCGGAGCAACCTCGTCCGTTCCGTCACCGCCCTCTCCCCCGCCGGGTTCTGGACCGAGGCCGAGCGTCGCTACGCCTTCGCCACCCTCCTCGCGATGCGCGCCGGCGCCAGGGCGCTACCCCTGCCCGCCGTCCGGCGGCTCTCGCGCACCGCCGCCGGTCGCGCCGCGCTCACCGGCACCATCTACGCCCGCCCCGCCCGCCGTCCGGCCGAGGCGGTCGTCGCCGAGACCCTCGCCCTGCGCGATGCCACCGGGTTCGAGGACACACTGGCCGCCGGCGGCTCCGTACGCTTCACCGCCGACGTGCCCGGCATGCCCGTCACCATCGCCTGGGGCACCCGTGACCGGCTGCTGCTGCGCCGCCAGGGCATCCGCGCCAAGCACACGGTCCCCGGCGCCCGGCTGGTCCGGCTCCCGGGTTGCGGCCACGTCCCGATGAACGACGATCCGGCGCTCGTGTCCCGGGTGGTGCTGGACACGGCCCGCAGCGCGCGGCTCGTGGCCGCCTGAAGGACGGGCCCGGACCAGCCGAACATCTGAACAGGTGAACGAATGAGCGGCTGACGGCTGTTCATCCGGGGTTCGCGTGGGCGACGCGGCCGGGCCGGTGTGCGACGGCACTCTGGTCCGACCCGTCCTCGCCGGCCCCAGGAGACGTACCGATGGCATCGATCCCGCACACCCGACGGTCCCTCATCGGCGGGTCCCTCGCCCTGTCCTCCGCGCTGATCGCCGCCCCGGCGCTCGGCGTCCCCGCCTTCGCGCGCTCCGGCCGGCCCGCCGCGCTCTGGGGCGTCCAGTCCGGCGAGATCACCGCCCACTCGGCCACCGTCTGGACCCGTTCCGACCGCCTGGCCCGGATGTACGTCGAGACCTCGCCGAGCGAGTCGTTCCGCTACGCCGTACGCCGCCACCGCGGCCCGCTGCTCGGCCCGTCGAGCGACTTCACCGGCACCACCGTGCTACGCGATCTGCCGCCCGGCCGGCAGATCCACTACCGGGTCCTCCTGACCGACCCCGACGACCCGCGCCGCGCCTCCGCGCCGGTCCACGGCACCTTCCGCACCACCCCCGTCTCCCGCCGTCACGACGTGCGCTTCCTGTGGTCCGGCGACCTGGCGGGCCAGGGCTGGGGCATCAACCCCGATCTCGGCGGTTACCGCGTCTTCGAGGAGATGCGGCTGCGCGACCCCGACTTCTTCCTCTTCAGCGGGGACACCATCTACGCCGACGGGCCGATCAACGCCACCGCGCCGCTGCGCGACGGCAGCCTCTGGCGCAACGTCACCACCGAGGAGAAGGCGAAGGTCGCCGAGACCCTCGCCGAGTTCCGCGGGAACTTCCGCTACAACCTGCTCGATCGCAACCTGCTCGGCTTCAACGCCCAGGTCCCGGTCCTCGCCCAGTGGGACGACCACGAGGTGCGCAACAACTGGTACCCCGGCCAGCTCATCGACGACCCCCGCTACACCGTCAAGCAGGCCGACGTCCTCGCCGCCCGCGCCCGCCAGGCCTTCGGCGAGTACTTCCCCGTCACCGACCTGCGCGGCGGCCGCGCCGAAGGCCGGATGTACCGGGTGATGCGGTACGGCCCGCTGCTCGACGTCTTCGTCCTCGACATGCGCACCTACCGGAACGCCAACTCCCCCGGCACCCAGGCCGAGGACCCCATCGGCATCCTCGGCCCCGAGCAGCTGGCCTGGATCAAGCGCGAACTGTCCCGCTCCCGCGCCACCTGGAAGGTCATCGCCGCCGACATGCCACTCGGCATCGTCGTCCCCGACGGGGCCGCGAACTTCGAGGCCGTCGCCCAGGGCGACCCCGGCGCTCCGCTGGGTCGCGAGCTCCAGATCGCCGAGCTCCTGCGGCACATCAAGCACCAGCGCATCACGGGCACCCTCTGGGTCACGGCCGACGTGCACTACACCGCCGCGAACCACTACGCGCCGGAGCGGGCGGCCTTCACCGACTTCGCGTCGTTCTGGGAGTTCGTCTCCGGCCCGATCGGCGCCGGCGGCTTCCCGGCCGGACGACTCGATGCCACCTTCGGCCCGGAGACGGCCTACGTGCAGTCGGCCCCCTTCGCCAACATGTCACCGTCCGAGAACCCGCCGTACTACGGCGAGGTCGACATCGACGGCGGCAGCGGGGAGCTCACCGTCCGCCTGCGCCGCCAGGGAGGAAACGTGCTCTTCACGCGGACCCTCCAGCCCGGGCGTGTGGGCCAGTGACGCCCGGAGGCCCCGCATCCGGCGGACGGATCAGCCCCGTCGGACCTACGAGCCGGAAACGCGCCGGAAAACTGGGTGAAATCGGCCAGATGGACACTTAACCAGTCGGTCACAGATCGTTCGTGATCACGCAACACCCCTACGCCACAGTGGTGTGCATGACTGACCGTAACCCCGCCCCCGCCCACCGTCCCCACCGTCACCACTGGCGCCGTGACGTCGTCGAACTCGCCGCGATGTTCTGCGCCGTCGCGGTCGCCGACGCCATCGCCAATCTCGTCGTGCACGGCCCGAGGGGCCCTGTCCTGCTCGTGGCCTCGGCCGTCGCACTCCTGGTGACGGCGGCCTTCCACACCTGGTGGGCCCGACGCCACAGCCATGCGCCCCCGCCGCCGAGCACGGCCCCCACCGATCCGGAGCGGCTCCCGTCGGCCGGCTCCGGCGCACCCGCGACATCGACGGCCACCGCGAACAGCACCAGCACCAGCACCAGCACGAGCACCAGCCTCTGGAGGATGCGCACGACCGTACGGGACGAGCCGGGCTCCCTGGCCGCCCTCTGCACCGCCCTCGCCCGCAACGGCGTCGACATCCTGACCCTCCAGACGCACCCGCTCCCCGAGGGCGGCACCGTCGACGAGTTCCTCCTGCGCGCCCCGCAGGAGCTGCCCTCCGCCGACCTCGGCCGGGCCGCCGCCCGGGCCGGCGGCCACAGCACCTGGATCGAGCGCGCCGACGCCCACGACCTGGTCGACACCCCGACGCGGGTCCTCGGCCTCGCCACACGCACCGCCCTCGACGCCGCCGAGCTGCCCCTCGCCCTGCGTCAGCTGCTCGGCCGCTGCACGATCCACTCGATCCCGGCGACCACCCTCTCCGGCCGCCCCAACACCGGCGCGGACGCCCCGGTCGAAGGGGTCCTGGAGGCCACGGTCATGCGGCTGCGCGACCCCTCCGGCGGTGCGATCACCGTGGAGCGTCCCTACCTGCCCTTCACCCCGACCGAGTTCGCCCGGGCCCGTGCCCTCGTCGAGCTCGACGCCCGGCTCGGCCCCCGCGTCCCGCGCAGCCAGGACGTACTGACCCTGCCCGAGGGCAACGAGATCACCGTCCGCCGCGCCGACGGCTCCGACCTGCCGGCGGCCCGCGCCATGCACGACCGCTGCTCGGAGCGCACCCTGTCGCTGCGCTACCACGGCCCCGTCAACGACGCCGACCGCTACCTCGGCCATCTGCTGAGCCCCCGCTTCGGCCGCACCCTCGCCGCGACCACCGCCTCCGGCAAGCTCGTCGCCCTCGGTCACCTGCTGTGGGACGGGGACGAGACCGAGGTCGCCCTGCTCATCGAGGACGACTGGCAGCGCCGCGGCATCGGTTCCGAGCTGCTGCGCCGGCTCCTGGCGATGGCCGTCGAGGCCGGGTGCGACAGCGTGTACGCCGTCACCCAGGCCTCCAACACCGGGATGGTCGCCGCCATGCGCGGCCTCGGTCTGCCCCTCGACTACCAGATCGAGGAGGGCATCCTGGTGATCACGGCCCGGCTTGACGCGACCCCGGTCAACTCCCGTCCGCCCTACGCACCGCCCTACGAACTCCCCCGTGAGCTCCCGCACGAACTCCCCCGCGAGCAGTCGGCACCGCGCCACCGCCGCTGAACGCTCCGTCCGGACCGGGACCCCGACCGGGGTACCGGCTCCGGCGGGAGCGGCGGTTCCGGCGGAATCCGGCCAAGCTGCGCGCACACGGCTCCCGACGACCCTCCTACCGCAGACGCGAAGTGGCTTGTCGAGTACGGTGGTTGAAGATTCTTCGCACGGATCACCGACACCGCTCCGGCCCTCGTCAGCAGTCCGGCGGCATTCGGTGATGACGGGAACCCGTCTCGCATACGAAGATGTCCGCATGTCAGAGACCCTCCACAACGGCAGTGCACCCCGGCTGCCCCGCCAGGTGGCCGACGCGTACGTCGACGACCTCATCGCCCTCGACCCGATCACCGGTACCTACCTGGGTGTCGCCGCGAGTTCGAGCAAGCTCCCGGACTTCTCCCCGGCGGGCCGTGCGGCCCTGGCCGAGCTCATCCGCGAGACCCTCACGGCCCTCGACGCCGCCGAGTCGGTACCCGGAGCCGACAGCGACGCCGAACGCCGCTGCGCCCGGCTGCTGCGCGAGCGCCTCACCGCCGAACTCGCCGTGCTGGAGGCCGACGAGGACCTGTGCGCGGTCAGCAACATCCACAGCCCCGCGCACTCCGTCCGTGAGATCTTCTCCCTGACCCCCGCCGACACCGACGAGGACTGGGCGGCGATCGCCGAGCGCCTGCGGGCCGTACCCGCCGCCTTCGACGGCTACCGCGAGAGCCTCGGACTGGGCCTGGAGCGCGGCCTGTACGGTGGCCCCCGCGCCACCACCACCATGATCGGCCAGCTCACGACCTGGGTCGGCCAGGACGGCACCGAGACGCCCTTCTTCGAGGGCTTCGTCTCCGCCGGTCCGGACTCCCTGCGCGCCGAACTCGACTCCGCGGCCGCGGGTGCGACCGCCGCCGTCGTCGAACTCCGCGACTGGATGAGCGCGGTGTACGCCCCGGCCGTCGAGGGCAAGCCCGACACCGTGGGCCGCGAGCGCTACGCCCGCTGGGCGCGCTTCTTCAACGGCACCGAACTGGACCTGGAAGAGGCCTACGCCTACGGCTGGTCGGAGTACCACCGGCTGCTCGCCGAGATGAAGTCCGAGGCGGCCAAGATCCTTCCGGGGGCCGGCCCCTGGGAGGCGCTGAAGCACCTGGACGAGCACGGCACGCACATCGAGGGCGTGGACGAGGTCCAGGCCTGGCTCCAGGGCCTGATGGACGAGGCCATCGAGAACCTCGACGGCACCCACTTCGAACTCGCCGAGCGCGTACGGAAGGTGGAGTCCCGCATCGCCCCGCCGGGCGGCCCCGCGGCGCCGTACTACACGTCCCCCTCGGAGGACTTCTCCCGCCCGGGCCGCACCTGGCTGCCCACCATGGGCCAGACCCGCTTCGCCGTGTACGACCTGGTGTCCACCTGGTACCACGAGGGCGTGCCGGGCCACCACCTGCAGCTCGCGCAGTGGACGCACGTGGCGGACCAGCTCTCGCGCTACCAGGCCACCGTCGGCATGGTCAGCGCCAACGCCGAGGGCTGGGCGCTGTACGCGGAGCGACTGATGGACGAGCTGGGCTACCTCAAGGACGCCGAGCAGCGCCTGGGTTACCTGGACTGCCAGATGATGCGCGCGGCGCGGGTCATCGTGGACATCGGTATGCACGTGGGTCTGGAGATCCCGGCGGACTCGCCCTTCCACCCGGGCGAGCACTGGACCGTGGACCTGGCGCAGGAGTTCTTCGGCCTGCACAGCGGCCGGCCGGCGGACTTCGTCGAGAGCGAGCTGACCCGCTACCTGTCGATGCCTGGGCAGGCCATCGGCTACAAGCTGGGCGAGCGCGCCTGGCTGCTGGGCCGGGACAACGCGCGTGCCGCGCGGGGCGACGCGTTCGACCTGAAGGCCTGGCACATGGCGGCGCTGTCGCAGGGCTCGCTGGGTCTGGACGATCTGGTGGACGAGCTGTCGAAGCTCTGACGGCTCCCCGACGACGGACGACGGACGGGCCGCTCATCCTCGGGGATGGGCGACCCGTCCTCGTCCGCGCCGTGGGACGCACACCTCAGCAGCCGCAGTCGTCGGAGTCGGTCGGCGCGGTCAGCGGGTCGGCCTCGGCGCGCTGCCGGCCGCCCTGCCAGGTCTCGACCTCGAAGCCCTCGCGGATCCAGTACTCGATACCGCCGAGCATCTCCTTCACCTGGAAGCCGAGTTCGGCCAGGGCGAGGGCGGAGCGGGTGCCGCCGTTGCAGCCGGGGCCCCAGCAGTACGTGACCACGGGAATGTTCTTGTCCAGGATCCGCTCGGCCTGCTCGGGGACGAGGGCGGTGGGCAGGTGGACGGCGCCGGGTACGTGGGCCTGGTCCCAGGACGGGGTGGAGCGGGAGTCGACGAGCTGGAAGCCGAGCTCGTGGCCCTGCTCGCGGTGGGCCTTGAAGGCGGCGGCGACATCCGAGACGTCCGCGTGGAAGGCCAGGCTCGCGGAGAAGTACGCGGCGGCAGCGGCCGGGGAGGCCGGGGGCACGCGGAGCACGGGGTTGAGGGTGGCCGGGGCGGGTGCCGGGGCGGGGGCGGTGGCGTGTCCGGTGGCGGGTGCGGTGTTCTGCGTCGTCGTCATGGCAAGAAATCTACGATCTGTTGATCACCGTCGGAAGTGGCTTTCCCCGGCCTTTTCCTTGTCCGACCGGGGAATCCCCTGCTAGACCTGCACCATGACCGACTATTCCCCTGACGCCACCGACTGGCGGATCCTCGAAGCCCTCCAGCGGGACGGGCGCGCAAGTTTCACCGAGCTCGCCCGCTCCGTGTCCATGTCCGCGAGCGCCGTCACCGAGCGGGTCCGCCGACTGGAGGAGAGCGGCATCATCACCGGCTACACGGCGGTGGTGGATCCGGAGAAGCTCGGCAAGTCGATCCTCGCGCTGGTCCGGCTGCGCTACCCGCACGGGAACTACAAGCCGTTCCACGACTTCTTGGAGGCGGCCCCCGAGATCCTGGAGGCCCACCACGTGACCGGGGACGACTGCTTCGTCCTCAAGGTCGCGGCGCGCTCGATGGCGCACCTGGAGGAGGTCACGGGCCGGATCTCGGGCCTCGGACCGGTGACGACGAGCATCGTGTACTCCTCGCCGCTGCCCCGCAGACCGCTCAGCCCCTGAGCCTTCAGTCCGTGAGCCCTCACTCCTTGAGCCTTCAGTCCGTGAGCCCCTCACTCCTTGAGCCTTCAGACCGTGAGCCCTCAGTCCGTGAACGCCGCCGTCCGGTGGCGCACCACGGAGCCACCGCGCTGCTTGACGATCTCCAGCTGGGCCTGGACGCGGGTCCGCAGGTCGGCGACGTGGCTGACGATGCCGACGCTGCGGTCCCGCTCGCGCAGCGAGTCCAGGACGTCGAGCACCTCGTCCAGCGCCTGGTCGTCGAGGCTGCCGAAGCCCTCGTCGATGAAGAGGGTGTCGAGCCGCATCCCACCCGCCTCGTCCGTCACCACGTCCGCGAGGCCGAGCGCCAGGGCGAGGGAGGCGAAGAAGGTCTCGCCGCCCGACAGGGTGGCGGTGTCCCGCTCACTGCCGGTCCACGCGTCGACCACGTGCAGTCCGAGGCCGGAGCGCCCCCGTCCGCTCGCGCGCGCGTCGGAGTGGACCAGCGTGTAGCGGCCGCCGGACATGCGCAGCAGCCGTACCGTCGCGGCGGCGGCCACCTGCTCCAGGCGGGCGGCCAGCACGTAGGCCTCCAGGCGCATCTTGCGCTCGTTGTCGGCGGAGGTGCCGGCGGTGAGTCCGGCCAGGCGGGCGACCCGGTCGTAGGCCTCGCGCAGTGGGCCGAGCGCGCGCAGTTCCTGCTCGGCCTGCCGGGAGAGCCGGTCGAGCTCCGCGCAGCGCACCCGGGCCGCGTCGGCCGCCGACCCCGCCGTACGAAGCTTCGCCGCGGCGGAGGTCGCACGGGCCTCGGCCGCGTCCGGTGCGGCCGGAGGCAGGGCTGCCGCCTCGGCGGCGCCGGTCTCGCGACGGCGGTCCGCCAGCAGGGCCTCCTCCGTCTGCCAGGCGTCCATCCGGTGTTGGAGCGCCGTGCGTTCGTACTCGGGGAGCACCGCGTCGGCGGCGGCCTCGACGGTGTCGAACCCGGCCTTGAACGAGGCGTCGGCGAGTTGGTCGTCGGCTTCCTTCAGCCGGGCCGCTGTGGCCTCGGCCCGGCGCAGCGAGGTGGCGGCGCCGGAGACCATCCGGACCCGGTCCTCCAGTGTGCGGGCGCGGGCCGCGACGGTGGGCGCGCCGTCCCGTACGAGGGCCAGTTCGGCCTCCAGTCCGGCCTGTTCGCGGTCCAGGGCCTCGCGTCGGGAGGCCCTGGCGGCGGCCCGGGTCTCGGCGCCCTGCCGGTCGGCGCTGCGCGCGGTGTGCTCCCGCTCGGCGCGGGCGAGCTGTTCCCGGGCGGCGTGCAGGCCGGCGGCCGCGGCGTGGGCGGCGGCATGGCGGGCACTCAGGTCGGCGGTCAGGGTGAGCAGTTCGGCGGTGGTGGCGTCCCCGGCGGCGGCCGCCGCCTCGGCGCGGGCCTCCTGCGCGGCGGCGAGCCGGCGCTCGACGGCGGCCCTGGCCTGCTCGGCCCGTTCGAAGTGGGCGTGGGCGGCGTCCTCGGCGGCGCGGTCCACGTGACCGGGGGCCGGGCGGGCCGGAGCGGGGTGCTCCGCGGACCCGCACACGGTGCAGGCCTCCCCCGCGACCAGTGCGTCGGCGAGTTCGGCGGCGATCCCGCGCAGCCGGGCCTCCTTGAGCTCCAGCCAGCGCTCCCGGGCGGCGGCCGAATCCTCGCGCAGGGTGAGCAGTTCGCCCTCGGCGCGCGCCGCGCCGACGTCGAGCTCGTCCCGTCGCCGGGCGGCGTTCAGCTGCATGCGGGCGGGTTCCAGTCGCCCCGCCAGCTGCTCGGCCAGGGTCGCGGCCTGCTGGGCGGCGTCCGCGCGCTCCTGCAGCGCCGTACGGGTCGCCTCCCAGCGCTCCAGCCACTCGGCGGACTCCTGGTGCTGTTCCTCGGCGGCGCGGGACTCCCGTTCCAGGTCGGCCCGTTCGCGGCCGATCTCGGCGCTGCGCTGTTCGGCCCGCTGCGCCGCGCCGAGCGCGCCGAGGGCCTCGCGCAGCCGCTGCTCGACATCGGCGAGCTGCTCGACCCCCGCTTCCTTCAGGGTGGGCGGGAGCTGCGCCCGGGCGGAGGTCTCGGCGTGCGCGGCGGCAAGGTGCGCGGCGGAGGCGGCGCCCCGCAGTTCCAGGGCGGGGGCCACCTGGGCGCCGCGCCGGGCCCGGTCCAGCAGGTCGCGCACGCGGTCCCGTTCGGGCTCGGCCTCGGTCAGCAGCGCGGCCCGTCGCAGGGTCTCCGCGTGTCGGCGCTGCAGCCGGTCGAGCTCCCGCGCGTCCTCGGCGGCCCGCCGGGCGGCGGCGTGCCGGCTCTCGACGGCTGCCAGGGCGTACTCGGTGACGTCGAGGCGTTCCCGGGCCGCGCACCGGGCGACGGCCGCCCAGGCCCGGACGGCTTCGGCGAGTCCGGGGTCGCCCGGCTGGTGGCCGGGCATCGGCCAGGCCCGTAGGTCGGCGCTGTCGCCGGCGGCCTGGGCGAGCCGCTGGGCGGTGTGGAGCACTTTCTCGTCGCCGGCCCGGACCTTGGCCTCGGCGGCCCGGCGGCGCTCGCCGAGCAGCGCCTCGACGGCGGCGAAGCGGCGGGTGTCGAAGAGGCGGCCGAGCAGGCGGCCGCGGGCCGCCTCGTCGGCGCGCAGGAACTTCGCGAACTCCCCCTGGGGCAGCAGCACGACCTGGCAGAACTGCTCGCGGCTCATGCCGAGGAGCTGCTCGATCTCCTCGCCGATCTCCTGGTGGGAGCGGCTGAGCGACTCCCAGCCCTCGCCGGTGTGCTCGCGCAGCCGGCTCTGGGCCTTGTCCTTGGTGGTGCCGGTCCCGCGCTTCTTCGGGCGTTCCTGTTCGGGCCGTCGACTGATCTCCAACCGGCGTCCGCCCGCGGTGAGTTCGAGGGTGACCTCGGTCGGGGTGTCGGCGGCGGCGTGGTCGCTGCGCAGGCTGGTGCCGGGGGCCTGACGGGGGCCGGGCACGGAACCGTAGAGCGCGTAGCAGACGGCGTCGAGCACGGAGGTCTTCCCGGCCCCGGTGGGTCCGTGCAGCAGGAAGATGCCGGCGCCGGACAGGGCGTCGAAGTCGATCTCCTGGGGCTCGGCGAAGGGTCCGAAGGCGGTCACGGCCAGCCGGTGCAGCCTCATCGGTGGGTCTCCCGGTGGCTGTCGTCGGCCCGTACGTCGTCGAAGGCGCCCTGCAGTACGGCCCGTTCGGCCTCGTCGGCGTGGCCGCCGCCGCGCACGTGCGCGACGAAGTCCTCGGCGATCTCCTGGTCGCTGCGGCCCTTGAGCCGCTGGGCGTAGGAGGCGCCGGTCTCCTCCTGGCGGCCCTCGGGGTCGAAGGCGAGGCTGAGGGTGTGCGGGAAGCGTGCGGCGAGGCGGGCCATGGGGTCGTCGGGGCGGACCGGGTCGGTGAGGGTGGCCTCGACCCAGGCGTCCTCGTGCACCTCGTGCGCGGGGTCCCGCAGCAGGTCCTCCAGCGGTCCGCGCAGCCGGGCGAGGGTGCGGGGTACGGGGGTGTCGACGCGCTCGGCGTGGGTGATCTCCCCTTCCGCACCCAGTTCGATCAGCCACATGGTCTTGCGGTGGTCGGCCTCGGAGAAGGAGTAGGCGAGCGGGGATCCGGAGTAGCGGACCCGGTCGTCGATGGTCTGGCTGCCGTGGAGGTGGCCGAGGGCGGCGTAGTCCACGCCGTCGAAGACCGAGGCGGGTACGGCCTCGACCCCGCCGACGGTGATGTCGCGCTCGCTGTCGCTGGCCTGCCCGCCCGTGACGAAGGCGTGCGCGAGGACGATCGAACGGGTGCCGGGCGGACGGGAGGCCAGGTCGGCCCGGATCCGGTCCATGGCGGCGCCGAGGACCGCTTCGTGGCTGACCTTCTCCGCGCCGAACTGCTCCTTGACCAGGGCGGGCTCCAGGTACGGCAGGCCGTACAGCGCCACGTCACCGTGTACGTCGGCCAGGACGACGGGGTCGGCGCAGCCGGCCGGGTCGGTGCGCAGGTGGATCCCGGCCCGGTCGATCAGTCCGGCGCCGACGCCGAGCCGGCGTGCGGAGTCGTGGTTGCCGGAGATCATCACGGTGGGCACGCCGAGGTCGGCGAGGCGGTGCAGGGCCCGGTCGTACAGCTCGACGGCGGGCAGCGGGGGTACGGCGCGGTCGTAGATGTCACCGGCGACGAGGACGGCGTCGACCCCGCGTTCCCGCACGGTCTCGATGAGGTGGTCGATGAAGACCGCCTGGGCGCCGAGCAGGTCGACCCGATGGAAGGCCCGGCCGAGGTGCCAGTCGGAGGTGTGCAGGAACTTCACTCGCCGGCCCCGCCGCGCATGCCGTCTCCCCCTGGTCGTCTCCCGCTCGCTGAACCCCTCTACGCTAACCCGTCCCCGGGGGCGCTCAGGGCGCGTACGTCTCTCCGCCGAGGGTGAGACCGGCGCTGCCCGCGGTGGTGTCGGCGAGCCAGGCCTCGAAGGCGGGCAGGTCGGCCTCCGGCAGGGCCACCTCGATCTCCACCTCGGCGCCGTAGCGCAGGTCCACCACGGTCCGGCCGGTGGAGCGCAGG
This sequence comes from Streptomyces sp. NPDC048331, assembly GCF_043201215.1. Classification (NCBI taxonomy): domain Bacteria; kingdom Bacillati; phylum Actinomycetota; class Actinomycetes; order Kitasatosporales; family Streptomycetaceae; genus Streptomyces; species Streptomyces sp. NPDC048331. The sequence continues at coordinate 89,193 of NZ_JBICYT010000028.1, forward strand.
TCGTTCTGGGTCTTGCCGGCCCGCTGGTGGTCGACGGTGACGGTCGCCAGCCGGTAGCGGCGTCGGGTGACGGTGCCGAGCTCGTCGAGGGCCTCGCCGACGACCCCGCCGTAGGCCCTGATCAGCCCGCCGGCGCCGAGCTTCACGCCGCCGTAGTAGCGGGTGACGACGGCGACCGCGTAGCGGATCTCGCGGCGCATGAGCATCTGCAGCATGGGCACCCCGGCGGTGCCGCCGGGCTCGCCGTCGTCGCTCGCCTTCTGGACCGAGGCGTCGGCGCCGACGACGTAGGCGAAGCAGTTGTGCGAGGCGGTGGGGTGCTCCTTGCGGACGCGCGCGACGAAGTCCTGGGCCTCCTGCTCGGTCGCGGCGGGCGCGAGGGAGCAGAGGAAGCGCGAGCGGTTGATCTCGGACTCGTGCACGCCCTCGCGGGCCACCGTCACGTACTGGTCTGCCTTCACCTCACCACCCTAAGCGGTGCAGAACGGGCCCCTTCCCGCCCCTGGCGGGTTCGGGGCACGGCCTGGGCCCTAGGTTGGCGGGCATGGAACCGCGGGGGTGGAACTACCGGTACGTGGGACCGGTCGAGCTGAGGGCGCTGGTGCGGCCGGAGGGCGGGGGTCGGCGCATCCGCTCGGCCGAGGAGTTCGAGGACTGGGCCTCGGGGCCCGCGGCGGCCGAGCTGTGCGAGCCCTTCACGTTCGTCGTCGACGGTGCCGGTGTGCTGCGGCTCGCGCCACGGCGGAGCGAGCACGTCGTGTGCGCCGGCGGTGGCACCGTGCTGAGCGCCGGGGAGATGACCTTCGGGCGGGAGTTCGGGCGGTGGGTGGTCCGTGAGGTGAGCAACCAGTCGACCGGATACTGCCCGGACACCTGCTCGTGGCCGGCGGTCGCGGACGCCTTGGAAGCGGCCGGGATCGGGCACCCCGGCGGCTTCACGCACGAGGTGGTGTTCCGGAGGTGCCCCGCCTGCGAGCAGCTGAACATCGTCCGGGACGAACACTTCGTCTGTGTCTTCTGCGACGGGGCGCTCCCGCGGGGGTGGAACGTGGACCCGTCGGCCGGGTAGCCGGAGGACTCCCGGGACCGGGGGCGGGGAATCGCGCGCGGGCCGTTCCGGTTGACCCGGCAGAGCGTCGGTCCGAGGCGGCGGGGAAGCCGCGGTCAGGGCCGGTGCGGACGAGAACACCAGGAGGCGGCACACGTGTACGGCGATCCGGCAACCATCCGCAAGATCCTCACCGAGCTGGGCGACACCTGGGCCGTGGTGGGCCTGTCGAACAACCAGGACCGCGCGGCCTACGGGGTGGCCCGTGTGCTCCAGCGGTTCGGCAAGCGCGTGGTCCCCGTGCACCCGAAGGCCGAGACCGTGCACGGCGAGCCCGGGTACGCCTCGCTGGCGGAGATCCCGTTCGAGGTGGACGTGGTGGACGTCTTCGTGAACAGCGAACTGGCCGGTGAGGTCGCCGACCAGGCGGCGGCGATCGGCGCCGACGCCGTGTGGTTCCAGCTCGGCGTGATCGACGAGGCCGCCTACGCCCGTACCCGCGAGGCGGGGCTGACCATGGTCATGGACCGCTGCCCCGCGATCGAGATCCCCGCGCTCTAGCCCACGGACGCGCCCCCGTGCGTGTGCGCGGGGGGCGGCGCCGAGACCGGGGGGACCGACACGGCGAGGGTCATCTCCATCGGCTCGGGGCCGTCGTTGCGGTAGGTGTGCGTGACGTTGGCCTCGAAGGTGGCAGCGGCCCCGGCCGGGACGCGGAACTCCTCCTCGCCGACCACCAGGGTCAGCTCCCCGGCCGTGACGTGCAGCATCTCGATGGTGCCGGACGGGTGCGCGACGGAGTCCGTCCCCTCGCCCGGCACCAGGTGCCAGGTCCACAGCTCCATCGGCCCCCGCTCGTCGGTACCGATGAGCATCGTCGTCGAACTGCCCGCCTCGCTGGACCAGATCCGCACCACCTGGTCCGGCTGGACGATCCGGACCTGCGGGCCCCTGTCGTGGTCGAGGAGCGCGGAGATGCTGACGCCCAGCGCGTCGGCCAGCCTGACCGTGGTGCCCACGCTGGGGTTCGTACGGGCCTGCTCGATCTGGATGATCATCCCGCGGCTCACTCCCGCGCGAGCGGCCAGGGAATCCAGGGTGAAACCACGCTCGCCGCGCCACCGCTTGAGGTTCTGGGCGAGCGCCTGGGTGAGCTGTTCGAGATCCGACACCATTCCGTCCAATATTTTGGATGACACAGTCCAACAGAGTGCACTAACGTGTTCTGTATTCGATGCTGCACTCCAGCGTTCACCGCACTGTACTGCGAGGCCCTCCATGACCGCCCTCTTCGCCCTGGCCACAGCCGTGCTGTGGGGGCTCGCCGACTTCGGCGGCGGGCTGCTGACCCGTCGGATCCCGGCGCTCACGGTGGTCGTCGTCTCGCAGGTCGTCGCCGTGGTCGTGCTCGGCGCGGTGGTCCTCGGCACGGGCGCCTGGCGGGAGGCCGGTCCGCAGCTGTGGTTCGCGGTCGGCGCGGGCCTGGTCGGGCCGATCGCCATGCTCAGCTTCTACAAGGCACTGGCACTCGGCCCGATGGGCGTGGTCTCGCCGCTGGGCTCTCTCGGCGTGGTCGTACCCGTCACCGCCGGGCTGATATTGGGCGAGCGGCCCGGGCTCGGCCAGTTCGCGGGGATCGCCGTGGCGGTCGTCGGCATCGTCCTCGCGGGCGGCCCGGAACTGCGCGGCGCACCCGTCCAGCGGCAGGCCGTCGTCCTCACCCTGGTCGCGGCCTTCGGCTTCGGCGCCGTGATGGCCCTGATCGCGGAGGCGTCCAGCACCATCACCGGGCTGTTCCTCGCGCTGTTCGTGCAGCGGGTCACCAACGTCGCCGTCGGCGGCGCCGCCCTGTGGACACAGACCCGGCGCGGCATACCCGCCCTGCCGGCCGGTACCGGCCCGAAGCTCCTGTGGGGGCTGCTGCCCGCCCTGGCCTTCGTCGGCCTCGCGGACGTCGCGGCGAACGGCACGTACTCCATAGCCGCCCAGAACGGCCCGGTCACCATGGCCGCCGTACTGTCCTCCCTTTACCCGGTGATCACCGCGCTCGCCGCCTTCGCCGTACTCAAGGAGCGACTGCGTACGGTCCAGGCCGCAGGCGCCGGCCTGGCCCTCGCCGGAACGGTTCTGCTGGCCGCGGGCTGAAACGGCGAAGCGCTACTTCTCGGCGTCCGCGAGCGGGGAGTGCGCGAGCCGGGCCTGCACGGGCCGGGCCTGCATGGGCCGGGCCTGTGCCATGCCGGGCTCCGCCGGTCCGGCCTCCGTAAGTTCCGCCTCCGTAAGTTCCGCCTCCGTGAGCCCCGCCTCCGCCCGTTCGGCCTCCGCGAGCTCGGCCTCCGTCAGCTCGGCCAGACCGCGCAGCTGCTCCGGGGTCATCCCGTCCGGGATCGGCACCGGCGTCGGCGTGCGCAGGGGCGGCTGCCAGCCCGTCTCCGGCTGCCAACGCCGTACGACGCGCGCCGGCGCCCCCGCCACCACGGAGTGGTCGGGCACCTCGCCCCGTACGACGGCGCCCGCGGCCACCACCACGTTGCGGCCGAGGCGCGCTCCGGGCAGGATCACCGCGCCCGTGCCGAGCCAGCACCCCGGGCCGATCTCCACGGGCTCGCTGCGCGGCCACTGCCGGCCGACGGGCTCGTGCGGGTCGTCGTAGCTGTGGTTGGTGGACGTGATGTAGACGCCGGGGCCGCAGAAGGTGTTCGACCCGATGGTGATCCGGGCGTCCGCGATGACGTGGCTGTTGCGGCCGATGACCACCCCGTCGCCGAGGATCAGCATCGGCTCGGCGCCCAGGTCGAGGTCCGGCATCATCCCGGCGGTGAGGGTGACCTGCTCGCCGATGATGCAGTGCCCGCCGAGCTCGATCCAGCGCTCACCGAAGACGGTGCCCTGCGGGAAGGCGAGCCGGGTGCCGTCCCCGATCGCCCCGAACCTGAGCCGCCCCGGGGTCTGCGCGGTGACCGCACCGGCCTGCTGCATCCAGCGCCAGCCGGTGTGGACCACGCGGCTCGCCAGCCGGCGGCGCGCGGCCGTCAGAGATGAGAACGTGTTCTGTTTCTTCGGCACCCGGCCACGGTAGTGCGCCGGACCCGCGTCGCCCCGACCACACTCCTGTGATCTTCACCCCATCGCGGGCACGTCGCCGTACGTGGCCTACGGTGCCGTTAGCGCGGCAACCGGACGACAGACGGCAGAGGAAGAGAACATGACGTACCAGGCGGCCCAGGCACTCGTGGCGGGTGTCGGCGGCAAGAACCCGGACATCGACCCGACGGCCTTCACGGCTCCGACCTCGGTCGTGGTCGGCGACGTCACCCTCGCGGCCGGCGCGAGCATCTGGTACTCGGCGGTGCTGCGCGCCGACTGCGGCCCGATCACTCTCGGCGCCGACAGCAACGTGCAGGACAACTGCACGGTCCACGTGGACCCCGGCTTTCCCGTCTCGATCGGCGAGCGCGTCTCCATCGGCCACAACGCCGTGGTGCACGGCTGCACCGTCGAGGACGACTGCCTGATCGGCATGGGCGCGACGGTGCTGAACGGCGCCGTGATCGGCGCCGGTTCACTGGTGGCCGCCCAGGCCCTGGTCCCGCAGGGCATGGTCGTCCCGCCCGGCTCACTGGTCGCGGGCGTGCCCGCCAAGGTGCGCCGTGAGCTGACCGCCGAGGAGCGCGAGGGCATCAAGGTCAACGCCCTGATGTACGTGGAGCTGGCCGAGCAGCACCGCGCCTCGGTGACCCCGGACGCCTAGGCCGTTTCTTACCGATCATCTGATCGTTGGTTGATGTGTGTCGTTGACTGACGCCCAATGGGCACGGATCGAGCCGTTGCTGCCGGACC